>CAYWKZ010000146.1:0-7363 GCA_964459115.1 uncultured Leptolinea sp.
TTGTAGCCTTGAGAGGGCTATGTCCTGGGCCGCTAGACGATGGAGGCTCATAACGGAATTAGTATATCATGATTTTTCTGCTCAGCGGTAAAAAGTGTGACGTCCCAATAGAGCAGTTATAAAGTAAATCTCTAAAAACATAAATTTTTCTTTGGCCAGGTAGATTTTTAGAAATACCCTAAAGTTCCATGATCTCCGGTTGAGAAAACCTAACTCTGAATCATTAGTTTTTTCCGCAGAAGGCGGCTCATGGCCGAGAACTCAATGGCATCCCGCAGCTCCGGCTGGCGGGGTCGGGGGAACGGTACCTTGATCTCCTCCTGAATACGGGCGGGACGGCCGGAGTAAATCAGAATGCGGTCAGCAAGCAGGATCGCCTCCGAAATCGAATGGGTCACCATCAAAACTGTGGCATCAATCTGCTCCCGGAAGCTCATCAGCTCCAGAGAGATTTGTTCCCGGGTCATAGCATCCAGCGACCCCAGCGGTTCGTCCATCAGCAGCAGTTCCGGTTTTTGGATCAGAGCCCGGGCAATAGCGACACGCTGTGCCATCCCACCGGAAAGATTGTTCGGCCAATCATCGGCAAAGTCCTGCAGACCGATGATACCCAACCAGCGCTTGGCTTCGGCCAGTGCTTCTTTCCGGGACGTACCGTGGATCAACAGCGGCAGCGCGACATTTTCCGCAGTACGAAGCCAGGGAAGCAGGTTGGAATTCTGGAAAACGATAGCCCGCGGATCCGGTTCCTGCCCGTCCGGATAAACCAGCTGTCCGGATGTCGGCTCCAGCAAACCGCCAAGAATGCGGACAAGAGTGCTTTTCCCGGAACCGGAGGGTCCGATGATGCAGACAAATTCCTTACGGTAAAGCTTCAGGCTGATGTCATCCAAAACATGCAGCCCGCCTTCCTTGGAAGGGAATGTCTTTCGGATATGGTCAGCTTCCAGCAGGATGTCGTTTTCCATAAAAGAGATCCTTATTGGACAAAGTCATTTGTATAAACTTTTGAAACATCTGTATTGCCGGAAATCATGCCCATGTTCTGCAAAACGGTGACCATGTTCTCCCACGCTTCCGGATCAGAAAAACCAAACCCCAGCGGACCGTCATCGAAATAATCAGCAGTGGCCAGCAGCACCTGCATTTGCAGCTCCGGGTTTTCCGCATCAGCCAGTCCGTCAACATAAAGCTTGCATATCTCATATGCTTCTTCAGGGTTTTCAAAAGTCCAGCGAATAGATTTCACGAAGGCACGGACCATACGACTGACCAGATCCGGATTTTCCGTGATCATCGCTTCATTGGTGATCATGCCGTTGCCGACCATTTTGGTCATATCCGCAGCAGAGAAAAGAACCGTATCATAGCCGAGGGCTTTGAGCTGGACCGGTTCGTTGACGGTATAAACAACAGCTGCGTCGATCCGCCCGGTCACCAACAGCTCCGCCTGAGCATAACCGACCGATTCGAGCTTAAAATCGCTGTCTTTCATGCAGGAAAGTCCCAGCATAGCTTCCAGGCCGATGTAGGAAGCACCGCTCAGCATCGGGATGCCGACCCGTTTTCCCTTCAGATCTTCCATAGATTTGATCCCGCTTTCTCCGAGCGCAACGATCCCAACCGGATAATTCTGGTACCAGTTGGTGATATAGACAATAGGCAGACCCTGTTCCCGACCCAGCAGGACCTGTTCACCGGAGCAGATACCGAAAGGCAGCCGGCCCGCGCCAACCAGAGCCACAACATCCGTCTCCATGCTGTGGTCAAGGGTCAGGTCAATGTTCTCTTCCGCGAAAAAACCTTTTTCCAGACCGACATAAAGCGGGGCAAATTGTACATTCGGGACATAACCGCAGGGCAGGGTCACCTGATCCGGCTCTGCGAAACAGACGGCCGTCACAGCCAGCAAAAGGACGATAACGATGGATGAGATGATTTTTTTCATAAATAACTCCTGCAAATTAGGTTTTAGGTGTCAGGTGTCAGGTTTCAGGTTTTCGTCAAATGAACAATTTCTTCCTAAACCTTACGATTTATCCTGCCCACCTGTCACTGTGACTCATTTTCTCAAGAACTTTACATTTTACCTGTGTCCTACTCCGTTTCATTCCAGCGCAGCAAACGCTTCTCCAACAGGAGAACGGCACCATAAAGGGCGAGGGCGATGACCATCAGCATGATCAGGGCAACAAAAACAAGCGCCGTGTCATACTGGCCTCGCCCGATATTGATTAGATAACCGAGTCCCGCATCCGCACCGGAAAGCTCACCGACCACCGCCCCGATGACGGAAAGCGTGGCACTGATGCGCAGCCCGCCTAATAGGACGGGAAGAATTCCCGGAAATTCCAGATAAACCAACCGCGCCCACCTTCCGGCTTTCATGGATGTGAAAAGGTCGTTCATGTTCTTTTCCAGTTCGCGATAGCCGACAAGGATGTTGATAAGCAGAGGAAAAAACACGGTCAGTGCACAGATGACGATCTTCGGCCGTATTCCTGAGCCAAACCAGATGATCAGCAGCGGAGCAATGGCAGCCAGCGGTACAGCCTGGCTCACGACCACATAGGGGAAGATGATCTTTTCGGCCACCGGGGAATGGGCAAGAAAATATCCGACAATGAGTGCGAAAGCTGTTCCGATCAGGAGCCCGGCCAACACTTCACTGAAAGTCACCCAGACATGCGGCCAGAGCAGTCCGGTCCGTGAAGCGGACACAAAACGCTCCGCGATGCGTGAAGGGGAAGGAAGGATAAAAGCAGGATAATTACCGAGCCTGACAGCCAGTTCCCACAGACCCAGACCGCAAAGGATCGAAAGCGGAGGGATGAGCTTCGTTATGTTGAATTTGTTGTCTGACAGGTCGTCTTTACGCATTAGCCGCCTCTTGTATTCTGCAGAGGCTTTTACCGGCTCTCTGATACCAAATAAAAGACCCCGAAATCATCGGGGCTTTTATAACAAGGAGGTGCCACTTCTTTCATCCGGACTATACCGTCGGTTCCGGAATCTCACCGGATCAGCTTACGCTCGCGGACTTTACCGCCGGTCGGGAATTGGCTTTTGCCTCACCCTGCCCCGAAGTCTTATGTTGTATCCTGCATTGTAAACCTTAGCAGCGATTCTGTCAATACGATTCGTGATTAAATTATTCAACGATCCCGTAGAACTGAGGCAGCTTTTCCACCGGATCCTGACTGATGCGATGGGCTGCATGCAGGCGCAGCCGGGCATAAGCAAGGGTAGCCTCGTCATGAGCATGAACGGTGAAAAGCGGGTCACCTTCCTGCACTTCATCGCCAACCTTGTGATGGATCTCAATACCGACACGATAATCAATGGGATCAGTCTTCTGGTGACGTCCGCCGCCCAGTTCCACTCCGGTTTCGCCTACTTCCTGGGCATCAATTGCCGCCACATACCCATCTTCCGGAGCTTCGCAGGTCTCAATGAAGGGAGCTTCCGGGAATTTGGATGTATCATCAAGATAGGACACATCGCCGCTTTGTGCCGCGATCATTTCCTTCAATTTTTCAAAAGCCCGGCCGCTTCTCAGCGCTTCTTCCGCCATTTCTCTGCCTTCTTCAAAGGTCTTGACCTTCGAGGCCATCTGCAGCAGCTGCGCGGAAGAGTCGATACAGTGTTCATAGAGATCCGGGGCAGTAGGTTCGCCTTTGAGCATGGAAACAGCTTCTTTTACCTCGAGAATGTTGCCGACCATATAGCCCAGCGGCTGATTCATGTCGGAAAGCTCCGCCCGCATGATGCGCCCGTTATAACGCCCGATACTGCACATCAGCTTTGCCAGAGATTCAGCGTCCTCAATGGTCTTCATGAAAGCACCCTTGCCGACCTTAACATCCAGCAGGATGGCATTGGTGCTGACAGCCAGTTTCTTGGACATGATGGAAGAAGCGATCAGCGCCTGAGAAGGTACAGTCCCGGTGACATCCCGCAGGGCATACATCTTGCCGTCTGCCGGTGCCAGATGTTTGGACTGACCGGAAATCACGGAACCGATACGCTGCAGCTGACCGAGGAACTCTTCCCTGGAAAGGTCGATTCGTATACCGGGAATGGATTCCAGTTTGTCGATCGTGCCACCGGAAAAACCCAGGCCACGGCCCGACATCTTTGCAACTGCCACTCCGCAGGAAGAAACGATCGGCTGGACAATGAGCGTGGTTTTGTCACCCACACCGCCGGTGGAGTGTTTGTCAACAGAAAAAGCCGCGTGTTCACTGAGGTTCAGCGTTTCACCGGAGTGCGCCATGGCCATGGTCATCTGGCTGATTTCTTCTTCATCCATACCGTTCAGCAGGATCGCCATTGCCAGTGCGGAAGCCTGGTAATCCGGAATATCACCGGATGTGTAGTTCGAGATAAAGAACTCAATTTCCTGCTGAGAAAGCTTTTCTTTGTCCCGCTTTTTACAGATGATTTCTACCATGTTCATAAGGCACCTCCGATTTCAGATAATCTTATTGAAGACGCTGTGCATCTTTTATTTACTGTTGATTATTTCCATATCGCTCTCCGGCTGAGGAATCTCAAACCAGATCGATTTGTCGTAACCGGCTCCATCCGCTTCCGCGATCTGTGCGGTAATGAGCGCTTTTTCTTCATGGCAGCGCCACTCATAAGCACTATTGATCCCGGAAATCACCGGGCTGAGGATCGCGCCTTCCATCTCAGGATCAGCACAAAATGCTTTCATTGCTTCATTGGGCTCAACCGAAAAATCCAACCTTTGAGCGCAGTTGGCCTTTCCATCGATCCGACAGGCATAAATCTTTCCATCCATACAGCGTTCGGCAATAAAAGCGTTTTGTATATCCTGATCCTGGATCAAAAACGTGATCTGGACCCTGCGCCGAAACTCAGCATTTTCAATAGCAGCCACGTTTTCCGGCTGACTCTCGGAATTCCCTGCAGCCTCACAGCGCTCCCACGGATCCTCAGACAAAATCAGCAGCGGATCGGCCTCTTTTGCAGCCGGCACAACAGCTGTCTTTGTAAGCCTTTTCTCCGGAACAGCGGAAGGCCGCACGATATAATTCGCGGCCTTCATCCCACAGCCACAGAGAACAAAACAAAGGAAAAGCATGAAAAGGATCAGTTTATTCATATCGCTATTTCACTCTTCTATTCCCACTCGTCCGGGTCATAGTAGCGCAGTTTTTTCGGTTCATCACGCCGCGTAGAGGGGCCTCCCCCGCCCTTCGGTGTTTTCGGTGCTCTGGTCGGAATGCGGATCGCCGGTTCCGGAATCACCGCGGAAAGGATCTCACCCAGGTGCTTCAGAACCGCTGCACGGTTTTGTTCCTGCGTCCGAAACTCCCGGGAAACGATCATCAGCTCATCATTACTGTTGATGCGGCTGCCGAAATTCTGACGCAGTCTTACCTTTGCCCGCTCACTGAGACCCTCACATTCATTATAGCGGAAACGGAGCAAAACGGCGGTAGCAACTTTGTTGACATTTTGTCCGCCCGGACCGCCGGATTGGACCATGGAAAAACTCAGCAGCCGCTCATCAACGGAAAGGGCCGGCGTAAGTTCGATCATTGCCATTGTCCGCCCCGTTCGTCTGAATCTTCGTCGGACCCTCCTGGCGGCATACCCGGCGTACCCGGTCCATACTCATAAATATCCGACCAGGCTTCATAATGGGTGTCAAAACGGTCCTGGATATGGATGAAACCATTTTCATAAACAGTACGATAGATCGTCACGTCGGCACCGTCGATTCCCCAATCCACCTGTTCCACGTAACCGCTTGGCAGGTTGGGATTCTCGTTATAAACAGGTTCTCCTTCCGGGACCACATTGGTCAAACCGGTACTGGTATATTCCACATAACGGTTGACATCCGTACTGTAAAAACGCCATTGCAGCTGGAACAGGTTGAGATCCGGCTGGGTCTCCATCAAAATCCAGTAAGGCGTATCATTGGTAAATTTCAGGTCCAGCACCGGCAGGTAGACAGAAGCATCCAGACCAGCCAGCCCCGGATCCAGCTGTCGGTTCGCCAACCGTTCATAATAATAGACCCGGTAGCCGTGAGCATGACGTTCATTGATTTCCAGTCCATAGTTGAAAGCAGCCCGGAAAAGCGTGGTAGAAACCTGGCACAGCCCGCCGCCAACATCCTGAACCGTCTGGTCGCCGAAAATCACGGAAGATTCCGCATAACCGGTCTCTTTGGAAACCTCACCAACAGCATCCGCCATCGAGAAGGTCTCACCCGGAGCGATCAGCACACCGTTCAGTTTCGCTGCTCCGACCTGAATGTTCTGGATGCGGGCATCATCGGAATAAAAGAAATAGGTGTTTTCCGTATGGACCAGTTCCCGGATGCCCAGTTCTTCCGGGTTGATGTTGTCGCTGACTTTTGGCTCAATGATGTTCAGCGCCACCTCCGCCTGGTTGGCACCGGCACGGATGGAATCGGCAATGTTTTCAAGAGATTTTTCAATGTCGATCTCTTTCCCGGACTCAGCATGTTGGATCAGCCGCAGCGAACGGGTCGCGTCATCAAAATCGAATTTGGCGTCGATCGCCTGACGGAAAACGTCACTGCCAATCTCCAGCAGCCGCGAATAGAATGGGTCGACCTTCGGTGTCATTTCAATGGTCAGATTGCCGTCCGTCATGACCGGCTCAAAGTCGATCATCCCGGCCAGCACATCGGCAGGGATCGAACCGGCAGAGAGAACACCCCGTTCATCGTTGGTGTAAAGAACAAAATCACGGCTGAGCAGGTCATCCAGCACTTGTTTTTGTTCGCCCATGTTGGCTTCTGTCGGTTCCAGAACCGTGACCGGCAGCTCGATCTCAGCCGATTGCAAGTTCTGTGCATAGATCTGCAAAAGCGTCATTGTCGTCTGACGGTCCAGCATCCGTCCGCTTTTCCCGGGAACGATCACGATTTCTGATCCCTGAAAAACGATGGACGGATCTTCCATGGGCGTGTCGATCTCTTCAGCAATTTTGGTAATGTAACTGAAAGCAACCCGTTCATCAAAAAGGAACACCGGCTGAATGGTCACACCATGCAGCAAAGCGGAGATCTGGGTCGTGACCTGGTCCAGCAGCCCACCGGACCTGCCGATGTTATAGGCCGTTTCCGTCATTTTATCGGACTGCGGATGGAAACCAAGCTCCTGTGCCGTAGCCTGCCAGGATCTATCCTGCCAGGTAAAACGAAAAGATGATTCAAACGGGTAGCGCAGTTCCTGTTCCAGTTTTTCCGCTGCCTGCTGCCGGGTCAGACCACCGACGAGCACGTTATCAACAGAAACGCCACGGTAGATCCGATCACGAAAACCGGTTTGGTACGCATATATAGCTGCCGCGA
>CAYWKZ010000147.1:0-7297 GCA_964459115.1 uncultured Leptolinea sp.
ATGCCCATGGAACACCGATCACGGTCCGCGCAGATGCAGAAAAAACAACTCCTGAAGCGGTTTATAAAAGATTTCATGAATCATTCCTTGAGATGCAGACAAAGGTCGGCATCACCTATGACCTTTTTACAAGCACCCATACGGAAAATCACTTCAAGGTCTCACAGGACGTGTTTCTCGCATTAATGGAAAACGGTTACCTTTATAAACATACCGAAAAACAGTGGTACGCGCCTTCTCAGGGTCGGTTCCTGCCTGACCGGTATGTAGAAGGAAAATGCTACATTTGTGGCTACGAAGGAGCACGCAGTGACCAGTGTGACAAGTGCGGCAGCCTGCTTGATCCGGAAAAACTCATCGCACCGAAATCCAAAATCGATGGCTCCACCCCTGAACTGAGAGATACCGAACATTATTATCTCGACCTGGGTAAACTTCAGCAAAATGTGGTTGATTTTCTGAAGGCACGGGAAGATTACTGGCGCCCGAATGTGGTACGTCAATCCCTCGGGCAGATCCTCGCAAATGAACTTCACGGACGGGCTATCACCCGTGACCTGGATTGGGGAATTCCGGTCCCTGTCCAGGAAGCTGCAGGCAAATGCCTTTATGTCTGGTTTGAAGCGGTTGTCGGATATCTTTCCGCTTCAATCGAATGGTGCAAACTCAACGATACCCCGGACGAATGGAAAAAATGGTGGCAGGATCCCGAAAGTAAAACCTATTACTTCATCGGAAAGGACAACATCCCCTTCCATGCAGTGATCTGGCCCGCCCAGCTTGCCGGCATGGGAACGAAATTTGACGTGGTCTTCAACGGTCAGGAAGGGAAACCGCTGAACCTGCCTTATGATGTCCCGGCAAATGAATTTATGAACCTCGAAGGGCAGAAGATTTCCGGCTCCCGTAACTGGGCTGTCTGGGTAAATGATTTTCTGGCAGACTACGACCCGGATCCGCTGCGTTATTACCTGACTGTCAACATGCCTGAATCCAAGGACACCGACTGGGATTGGGAAGATTTTTATAAGCGGAACAATGATGAACTGGTAGCCACATGGGGCAACCTGTGTAACCGTGTTATTTCGTTTGCCAATAAACATTGGGGCGAGGTTCCGGAACCGGGCGGATTGGACGACATTGATAAAGAATTGCTGTCCACGATCGAAAACGGGTTTGAAACAGTCGCAAAGGAATATGAAGCTGTTCATCTGCGTGCCGCACTCGGTGAAACCATGCGTCTGGCTACAGAAGTCAATAAATATCTGGATGTCGCCGCTCCGTGGCAGTTGGTCAAAACGGACAAGGAAGCAGCAGGCCGCAAGATCTACACAGCACTCCGTGCTATTGACAACCTGAAGATTCTGTTCTCCCCTGTTCTGCCGTTTACTTCAGAAAAACTGAATCAGATCCTGGGCTACGAACATCATATTTTCGGAAAACAATACATCGAAACGGTTCAGGATTCTCTCGGAGAGCACCGTGTGAATCGTTATGATCCGAGTGACGCACAGGGCAGCTGGACGATATCCAGCTTGCAGGCAGGTCAGAAATTCGGACCGATCAGTCCCCTGTTCAAGAAACTTGACGCTTCGATCGTAGAAACGGAAAGAGCGAAATTAGGCTGAGTGAGATAACTTATAAAAAGAGAGGCTGGATGTTTTTCAGCCTCTCTTATTTTTCATAAACACATCTGAATCCCCGGTTAAACCCCGGTGAATTTGGATCATGCCAGTCCCGGGCATACAATCTCAAATGGGACACATCATCAGTGTAGGATCCGCCCTTCAGGATCCGGCCCAACGGGCTGTATTCGCCGTATCTGATTTCTTTCCATGGCTTGGAACTGACCGGTTGGTCTGTTTCATATAACCAATCCAGCACCCATTCTCTGACATTCCCGGAAGTATCCATCAATCCATAACTCGATTTCCCGGCAGGGAGCCAGCCGGAAAAGGTTTTGCCGCTATAGAAATCATCATAATTTGCCTTATTGAAGGCCTTCTTAGCGTCATCCCAATACAGGACCGCACCCTCTGTTCCTCTGGCGGCCTTTTCCCATTGACCTTCCGTCGGCAGATGTCCACCGTAAAACTCGCAATAATCTTCAGCCTGTCCCCAACTTACAAAGACAACGGGCAGCAATTCGTAAGCTTTTTGATCCCAGTATTTATGATAGTCATCATGATATCTCGGGGCGAGGTAATAATTGCTTGCTTTCAAGAAATCTTTATATTCTTTCACCGTGACAGGAATCTGATCGATCCAGAAATCTCCAAACCACAGTGTTTCTTTCCTGTCATCTTTACCGATCACGGCATTTCCTGCAGGTATTCTGATTTTATTTTTATTATCTGGGCCGATTCTTGTTTGGGTAACGTTTTCATCCCGGAACATGAAAATACTGTACGGAAATAATAGATGATAGTGATTCGGGCGTATATAGCGATTAAAAAGTCCCCATCCGCCTGTAACCAGGATGATGGGGATCATAATATATATAATCAGTTTCGATTTTTTCAGCATTCTCAATTGTTTTGTGTATTTTGTTGAGGAGCCGGAGGATTATATTGACCTCTGTTTTGCTGCTGTTGCTGGTTGGGCTGCCACTGCGGATTCGTGCCGTTATAAGGCTGAGCCGGATTGGGAGCCTGCCACTGCGGATTTTGCATGTTCTGCATATTTTGCTGGTTTTGCATCCATCCCTGCGGCGGGAATTGCGGCGCAGGACTGTTTTGTGTGTTTGAATTCGGCTGGACCGGCATATTGGCCTGGTACATCTGTTGGGAATACTGCTGGAAATTCCCCATGTTCGGATTCATTTGCGGATAAACGGGGTTCGGATTGCCATATAGCCCCTGAGGATAGGGCGCATTTTGTTGAGGCATTCCATTGTTTGGCATCGGAGGCTGAGGTATGAACTGCTGTGGGTAAGGATAATTCCGATTAACAGCAAACGGATTGTTGGGCTGCGGAATGTTTTGCGGTTCCCGGTTCGCAAAAGGGTTCCCCGGCTGCGGGCCAGAGAAATCCGGTGCTGCGGGTTGATTGCCGCTGGTCTGTTCGATAGAAGGAATCGGATTGCTTATCGGGGAAGGATTATTTTGGGGAACTTCATTGGGCATGTTCCGGTTTTGTTCATTGCCGGCAGAAGGTTCCGGTCTGACTCCCTGAGAGGAGAATTGTGAGGTCGGTTCGCGTCTGGGCATCGTATCAATTTTCCTGCCGTATATCTTCTGCAGTTCAGCGAAAGCCGAATCCGGCTCAGGCGCTGAATCAGAAACAGACAGAGAAGAACTTTCCGAAATCTCTTTCTCTGAGGAATATGTGTTTACTCCGGTATTGAAACGTGAATCGGGATCCAGAACCGGTGATGTTTCGATTCTTGTCGAGGCCGGCTGAGCCGGTTTTTCATCCGGTTTGACGATCAGGCCGGTCAAAAGCGCCAGCTCATAATCCGGATTTGCGAAGATATCCGGTACGATTTCATCAATGATCCGGTGTTCGGCTTCTTCGCGGCATTCAGGCGGCAGCTGCATTCGGCTGATCGTGAAGAGTGTTTTCAAAAGGACCCGCTTTATTTCCAGCGGAGCATAGGAAGCTAAATCAAAAACATCGCCGGATGTCGCGCTGTTGGTAAGTTTTTTGATGGCTGTCTGAACAAGGAAGTTAGCTTCCTTCACCGTCATGGAGTGCCAGTTTCTTGTTTTGATCACTTTTCCGAAAGGAGGAAGGATCTCATCTTCTTTGATTTTCGGGCTTTTGGCATTCAGCACGATCACAAGCATACCGGAAAGTCCAAGAGAGATGGCATTTTTATCGTTACTGTCGGCATCCAGTATGTCATAGGTAAAACCGTCTGACTGGATTTGATAATCCGGAGGATTTCCTTTATATGACCAGACATCGTTCGAAAAATCAACGACTTCCGGCATATCAATTTTGTTGTCTTTTTTCTTCCCGAAAAGCGGCATTGTTCACCTCTTCTTCTAATATAAATTAATTTTCATACAATTCAGGATAAGGATCCTGTCTTTTTATTTTACTAATTATAAAGTAAATCAGAACCTATTCTCCAAAATTATTTTTTAACAACATTATTATTTCCTCGCAAAATTGCCGGAAACAAAATATTTATTTTTATAAGATTACATTTTATCTAACAGTACATCTAACAAATTCTTCTTTTATGAGTAAATCTGTGATGCCCTATTTTCAAAACTTCTAAATTTTGTTATTTTTATTCAAATTTATTTCAAATTAAATGATTTTGCCTGAATTATCGTCAAAATCAATATTTCTTACAATTGTAACACCAAACCTGTTTTATCTGCGACTTCACGCATTGTTTCTTCATAAATATGAGAATAAACGTTGGCTGTTATTCTAATATCAGAGTGTCCCAACTGTGTCTGTACGACTTTCAAAGGAAAACCAAGGTAAATAAGCATACTTGCGCAGCTGTGTCGCAATCCATGAAAGTGGATATCCGGCAGACCTATTTTTTCTATAACTTCCCTGAATCGGTTCGAGAGATAAATAGGGTCCAGTATATTGCCTTTAGAATTCAGACAAATAAAATTATCAAAATCATGGATTTTGTTTGTTTGTGCTTTCCAGGCAGTATTTCTTTCGTACTGAAGTTTCTTCAAATATTCAGACAACGGATCCGGCAACACCAGAACTCTTTTACTGCTGTCAGTTTTCATTTTGTCGCTTATGATATTGACATATTTTCCGCTTTCGTCTTTAATCTTTTTCACAGTTTTCATTATTCTCACTGTTTTATTGTTAAAGTCAATGCTGTCCCATGTTAATCCGAGAACTTCTTCTCTTCTTAATCCGAGAAAGACGGTTATCAATATTTCAGTATAAATATTACTTTCTTTCGTGTTTTGCAGCAGGAAGTTCAGTTGCGTGATAGTGTAATAACACATCTCACAAATTTCTTTCCTTGGGCGTTTCATATTTTTTTTCCTGATTGCATCCGTCACCAGCGCCTGCAACCTGCACTGTGCCGGCTGTTACTCCCGTGTCAACAAGGCCACGGTCGACAGCGAACCCGTCCGCCAACTGAGCACAGAGGAATGGCTGGCTATTTTCCGGGAAGCGGAGGAACTCGGCGTCAGCTTCATCATGCTGGCGGGAGGAGAACCGATGCTGCGTTGGGAGCTGATCGAAAAAGCGGGCGCCATGACCAACATTCTCTTCCCGATATTTACCAACGGAACCTACCTGAACCACAATTATCTGGAGTTGTTCGAAAAATGCCGCAATCTGATCCCGGTGAAGAGCATCGAGGGAGGCAAAGAGGCGACGGATCTGCGCCGCGGTCCCGGAATCTATGAAAAGCTGATCGCCAATATGGATGCTTTTCATGAGAAAAATCTGCTATACGGCGCATCTGTAACAGTGACAACTGAAAATCTTAAAGAAATCACTTCCCCGGAATTTCTCGAAACACTGGTCAGCCGAGGCTGTAAACTGGTGATTTATGTAGAATTTGTTCCAGTCACGGATGAGGCACGCCATCTGGCGCCGGGAGATGCGGAACAGGATTATCTGACGAATGCCATGGAGGAGCTCCGCCGGATTTTCCCGGATATGCTGCTGCTTTCTTTCCCCGGAGATGAACGGGCGGATGGCGGCTGCATGGCTGCGGGAAGCGGATTCTTCCATATCAACTCACACGGCGGTGCGGAGCCCTGTCCGTTTTCACTATTCTCGGATATCAATGTCCGGGATACATCTTTAAGAGAAGCGCTTCATTCCCCTCTATTCGCAGCACTGCGGGAAGGTGATTTTCTGGATGACGACCACGTCGGCGGCTGCGTCCTCTTTGAAAAACGAGAGGAAGTGGAGAAAATTTTAGAAAGCCGCCGCTTTTGATAGATCAACCGACGGGGTCGGATTCCGTAGACTCACGCGAAGCGTGAGTTGGAGGGATCTGACCCCGCATTAGATCGGAAGGATCTTACCCGTAGAAAGAAAATTTCCGTAAATTACGGGGTCAGATCCTTCCGGCTCTTGACGGCTCCATCCTCCTTCCACTGCTTCAGGGAGAGCCTTCAGAATCCGGCCCCTTGATTCCAATTAATTCATCTTATGGCCTTGCCGCCACCACACGGCGGGAGGCGTAGCCGCCGTCAACCATTTCATCCTCGCAACTCAGCAGCGTCAGAGAATTCTCGAACCTTCCCGCAATGCGCGCCAGCGCGGTGCTGTCATCGGCATCAATCTTCTCACTGGCATAAACCGTGAAGGATTTCAGATCTCCCTGCTCGTTCAGGACAAAGATCACATCTCCTTCTTTCATGAACGAGAGCAGCGCAAACGGACCGGCTTCCGTCGTATTCAAATGATTGTGTCCGGTGAGAACCGTGAATCCCTCACCCGGCAGTGCTGATCCTTCCAGCATACCGGCGTTGGCGCCGATCCACTGCACCGGATACTCACCGTTGACAAAAGGCACGGAAACAATCGCCGCACTGACGTTCAGCGTAGGGATCTCCAGCGTCATAGCGGAGTCTTTATAACTGATGCTCAGCGGCTGATCAGACAAAGCAGTAGGCCGCAGGGCGGAGAAGCCGGTTTTCGGCAGCTCTTCCAGGCGGAAGAAATGCGGGAAGTCCTGTTCTTCCGGTGTTTCCGGTTCCGGCGGTGTTACCGGATTGTAGGTATTGGTGATAGCAAACTCATGATGAGATATGGATTCAATAACCACCTCATAATAATCTTTCACACGCTCCGGCAGCTCTTCAATGACAGTCCAGACAATCTCGGTCGTTTTCGAAGCATCTGTGTATTTATCCAGATCGGAGAAAATCCAATTCCAGTCATTGTCGGCATTTAACACCTGTGTAATATCTGTTGTCTCTCCATCACGGAGCAGGCGGACTGTCACTGACTCCGGACGCTGCCTGTTCTGATCATGGTCATCTTTCCAGATCTTCTCCACTTCTATATACGTGGTATCGGGCGAATAATGATTGATGATATCATATCCATGAGCCGGAATTTCCGGTGTATACCCCGCTTCGGAAACGTCACCTTCCGTAATGGTGTAGGTGATCTCATTTCCGGCATCATATTTCGGAAGGTTGTCAAAGCTCCATGACCAGCTATCATCTTTCGATACCGACAGGGATTCATAAGGTTTTCCGTCAGCGTGAAGCGTCACTGTGATGATATCCGGTCGTTTTCCTGCCGCGTTATTATTATCATCCCAGGTCTTGGAACCGTTGATCGTGATTTTCACCGGCGTATGCGTATTGATGACCTGCCAGATTCCCGGAGC
>CAYWKZ010000148.1:0-7151 GCA_964459115.1 uncultured Leptolinea sp.
TTAGGTGTTAGGTTTCAGGTATCTACTCCTTATTCCTTACTCCTTATTCCTTATTAATTTGAAGGAGTTTTCATGAAACGAATTGGTTTGATTGTTGTACTGATGTTGGCGGCTGTGTTTCTCTGCACAGCGGGCAGTTTTTCGCAGGAAGAAGCACCGCTGGTCTTTTTCACCAGTGATATTTCACCGGAAGGCCTGATGAAGGTTTATGAAGCCCTGGACTGGGAACCGGGATATAATATCGCTGTCAAGCTTTCAACCGGTGAAGGAGAAAATTCAAATAACCTGAAACCGGAACTGATCCGGGATCTGGTTCAGACACTGGGTGCCACAATCGTTGAATGCAACACCGCATACAGCGGTTCCCGAGCCGCGACTGCAGAACATTACCAGGTAGCGGAAGACCGCGGTTATACAGAAATTGCTCCATTCCAGATCCTGGATGAGTACGGTTCCATGGAACTCCCTGTTTATAACGGGATCCGTTTGGAAAGCGACCTGGTCGGCGCACATTTTGCCGATTATGATTCCTATGTGATCCTGTCTCACTTCAAGGGTCACTCCATGGCCGGTTATGGCGGCGCGATCAAAAACATGTCCATCGGTCTGGCTTCTTCCATGGGGAAGGTCCGCATCCATTCCGGCGGAACCAGCGACACCCACTGGCATGACGAGCTGCATACCGAATTTCTGGAAGCAATGGCTGAGGCCGGCAAGGCAGTTGCCGACGCGCTTGGTGACCGCATCGTCTACATCAATGTGATGAACCGCCTGTCTATTGATTGTGACTGTGACCCGAACCCTGCCGAACCGGATATCCACGATATCGGCATCCTGGCTTCTTACGATCCGGTGGCGCTGGACCAGGCTTGTCTGGACCTGATCTATAAAGCCGAAGGGAATGACAAGTTCGTTCGCCGGCTGAAGCACCTGGACGGAGAACACACCCTGGAACATGCGGTAGAGATGGGCCTCGGCACCCGGGAATATACGCTGATGGACGTAACATACGGGGTCGGCAATGTTTATACGCCCTTTGAAGCTACGGAAGAGAAACTGGCAGAGCTGATCTCACTCCCGGAAGAGGAGACAGCGGCTGTTGATGCGATGGCTCCCTACAGTGCGGATGATACCTGGGCTTTTTATCTCTATTTTATAGGATCAGATCTGGAATCACAGGGAATGGATAACCTGTCTGTCATTACCAAAATGATGACGGAAGACAAGGCTTCAGCATATCAGGCTGAGAAGCAGGAGCGGAAGACTGCTGATCTGCTGAAATATATCAGCGAATTGCAGTCACAGGGGATGGAGCTCCCTGCAATGTTCTACCAAACGGTTGCCAATTGGGATTATGAATCGGACGGTATCATGCCGGACGATCCCGATACAGAGGGCTATGCTGCACATAACCTGAACCAGATGTTTTCAACGCAGCTGCCGAAAAACATCAAAATCATCATTCAAACCGGCGGCGCCAAACGCTGGCAGCATCCGTTCATCAATCCGAACCGCACCCAGCGTTTCCTCCTGGATGACCAGGGGATTCACGAGGTCTATAGCGTCCCCGCAATCCAGATGTCCGATCCCGACAACCTCGCTGATTTTCTGAGCTGGAGCATCGAGAATTATCCGGCAGACCACAGCGCGGTGATTTTCTGGGACCATGGCGGAGCATATACCGGTTTTGGTATGGATGAAATTTTCGGGAACAAATTATTATCGATCCGGGACCTGCACAACGCGTTTGAAAAAGCTGTCGGCTCAAACCCGGATGATCCTTATTTCGAAGCCATCGGCTTTGATGCCTGTCTGATGGCCAACACAGATGTGGCTCATGAGCTTTACGGATATGCCAAATATCTGTTCGCCAGTGAAGAAGTGGAACCGGGCTCCGGCTGGAGTTATGACCTATGGCTGCAGAAGCTGATCGAACACCCGGAAATGAACGCAGTACAGCTCGGCAAAGCCATCACCGATACCTACCTGGAAGAAAACACAAAGGCATATGCCGATCAGGGATATGTCGGTGCGGGCACTTTCGGCGTCTATGACCTGAATGCGGCCGAAGGCGTTTATCAGGCTTACAGTGCTTTTGCTAAAGAAGCGCTTCAGACTGTGACCAAAAACCCGGGGTATCTTGCAGCACTGACAGAAGCGGCGAACAATTCCGTTTATTATGCCTATGACGCCTACAAGGTCTATAACACGATCGACCTGGGGATGTTCATGGATTATGTCCCGGAGGCTCTGTCAGGTGCGGCCGCGAATGTGAAGGAACAGCTGAAAAAAGCCGTACTTTATCATCGCGGTGTCGGGTACCTGTCCGAGTCGCAGGGGCTTTCCGTCTACTATCCCTCTCATGTTGAAGATTACAACGCATTAATGTTCGTTCTTAATTACATTTACCATATCTCGGAAAATCCGTCCATTAACGCACTTTACTATTACAAAACCTCGGGCTGCCTGAACGAGGATCTGCTCGCTTATGTAGAAAGCGAAGGCTTCGGCAAACCGCAGAACCTGGACTTCTCCATCCTGCGCGGGATCTCCGATGTGGAAGTGTCCGCGGATAACAGCGGAAATTTCTCCTTCTCCCTCAGCGATGAACAGATGGCTCTTGTACAGGACGCACGGCTGGAACTGGCATATGTCGATGAAGAAAGCGGTGATGTGACCTATTTCGGAGAAGACCGTTACATCACCATGTCTGACGAAAACACCTTCGTTGCCGCCTTTGACGGTACCTGGCTGATGATGAATGACTGTCCGCTGCCATTGGAAGTGGTCGCCTCCACCGGGGAATACATCACTTATACCGTCCCGATGATATACAACATGGGTCATTCTGTAAACTTCATGCTGAGCTATCACTTTGACACACAGGAGGTTGATTTCCTCGGGATCCGTACGGCGGAAAATGAAGCGGACCTGTTGGGCCGGGACCTGATCCCGCTGAGACAGTACAGCACGTTCAATGCCATTTATGAACAGAGCAATTTGGGAAAATATTCTGTGATGAAGGTCGAAGGTCCAACGATCACGGTTGACGAGAATCTGAACTTCAGTTACCGGCCGCTCGAGGATGGAAAATACTACGCCTATGTGGTCGTGGAAGACCTGCGCTCTGACAAATATTTCACACCGGTGTTCCAGTACACCCTGCAGGACGGAAAGATCATCGATACTTCAGTTGTCCCGGATCTTTTCGCCTACGATGACGGAAAATAAAGGATAAGCACATAGAGACAGCTCTGCTTGCCGCATGAGGTACTGACTTTTCCTGGATCAGATTCGAAACAGAAACGTCACTACCTTGAAGTCCGAACAGCAGAGCTGTTTTTGTGTTGGGTTATCGGGTTCTGAATGATCTTTGTTATTCTGAAATAGGCCTTATAATTGTTATTGAGGTTGTTTATGACAGAAATCGAAAATCTAAAATCAGTTATCGCGCCCATCGCAAGAGATTTTGGTGTGCAAAAAGTTCTTTTGTTTGGTTCTCGGGCTAAGGGCACTGAAACGGAAAGCAGTGACTATGATTTTCTGATTTCAAAAGGAAATATCTCATCACTGCTCACCTATATTGCTTTTGTTAATTCTCTTGAAGAAGCTCTGGGAAAAGATGTGGATGTCGTAACGGACACATCCAACGATGCGGATTTTGTTGATATGATCTCGAAAGATGCAGTGGTTGTTTATGAATAAAAAAGATCAGCGTATCGTCACAAAGATTTTCAAATATTGTGATGAAATCAGACGAACCCATATGTTTTTTGATCATGACGAAAGGCTCTTTAAAGATGAGCATAAAGGGTTTGTCTATCGTAATGCACTAACAATGCCCATACTGCAAATAGGAGAACTCTCAAAAAATCTCTCCAAAGAGTTTTGTGAACAATATAATAAAGTCCCATGGAGGGAAATAATGGGAATGCGTGATATTTTTGCTCATCATTATGGGACTGTCGATTATGAAATTGTTTGGAATACTGCAGTTACTGATATAAATGAATTATACGATTATTTGGAAGTGTTAGTAAATAATGCAGATGAAAACTAAAGAATTAGGAAAGGCGGAAGAATTTAAATGCTGAAAGTTTACGGAAGTGATTTGTGCCCGGACTGCGTGGCGTGCAAGGCGGCGCTCGACGCCAGCGAAGTGGCTTATGATTTTGTTAATGTTACAGAAAGTATGCGAAATCTTAAAGAATTTCTAAAAATAAGGGATACAGATTCGGCGTTTGATGATGCCCGCAAAAAAGGATATGTCGGTATTCCTGCATTGGTGAGTGAAGATGGTAGTATCACTCTGGACTGGGAGGCTTATCTTAAAGAAAATAAACTAAACAATTCTGCTAACCTTAAAACAGAATCAGCCTGCCGGATCGACGGTACCGGCTGCTGATTTCCCATAACACGAGTTTATAAAGTCGTATCTTGATAATAAAAAGGAAACTGCCCGTACGAAAGGGCAGTCTCCGGCTTTTCTATTATTTCCGGTAATCGTAGAAGCCTTTGCCGGCGTTGATGCCGGTTTCGCCCTTGTCGATCTTTTCCTTCAGGAGTTTGCCGATGCGGTTCTCAAGCGAACCTTCCTGCTGGGCAGCGGGCTTCATCTGGTTGATGTTATAAGCGGTTTCCAGCCCGACAACGTCCAGGATCTCGAAGGGGCCCTTCGGGGCGCCGGTAGCCAGCTTCCAGGTCAGGTCGATGGTTTCCGGGTCAGCCACTTCGTTGGCCCACAGGGCCTGTCCGGCGCTCAGGAACGGCACCAGCATCGAGTTGAGAATGTAACCCGGCTGTTCCTTGTGCAGTTGGAGCGGGACCATACCGATGGAAGCGGCAAATTTCACCACTTCATCATAAGTTTCCTGGCTGGTGCCGGGGTGTCCCATGACCTCAGCGGTGTTCTGTGCCCAGATGTTGTTTGCGAAATGCAGTGAGCAATATTTTTCCGGGCGGCCGGTATGTTCAGCGAACATGGAAGGCAGCAGGGTCGAAGAATTGGTGCAGAGGATGGTGTCTTCATCCAGCAGATCGCGGAACTGTTCGTAGACCGCGACTTTGGCTTTCGGATCTTCTGACATGGATTCGATCACCAGATAGGCTCCTTCAACAGCCTTTTTGGGATCCAGTTCCAGATGTACCTTTTCGGCGAAATTCTTTTTCGCCTCCGCGATCAGGGCGTCGATAGACTCGGCCGTTGCAGCGGACCAATCGGAGATCAGACCTTTCGGATAAAGAAATTTGCCCATCGGGTTGCCGACAAGCGCTTTTGCCTTTTCGAGGTCAGCAAGCATCAAACCGGAATAGCGTTCGATTTTCGGAGTGGTGCGGCCGATGGAGCTTTCCGAGCGAAGCCAGAAAGTGGTGTCATAGCCATAATACGCACACATTAAACCGATTTGTGTTCCCAGAACACCGCCGCCCAATACAACAACTTTTTTACTCATAATAATTCCCTCCCGGATCGTTCGGAGCGATCGTAGCTTATGACTTTTTTCATAAGATTTGACCCGCGTGATCCTCACATTTATTATAGCACTTAATTATTTTAATTGTGAAAAATTGCACAAAAACAGTATGTGTATAAAAAAACTGTTCAGCAGAGATCTTCTGAACAGCAATAAAATTTATTCGTTTACAACCAGGTTTTCAAAAGCTTCGGGCTGGACCCAGACAGAGACCCTGCCCGGTTCACAGCTGAACTTTCCCCAGCCTCTTTTGTCGATGACGACGGGTTCGCTGCAGTTCCCGAGCACATCCGCAAAGGTCTTCTCCGCGTATTCCCTACCCATGAACATACGCTTGACGCCGCCCTCTCCGTTGGAAAGCGTCACGGCCAGCCCGGAGCCTTCGTGTTCCTCATCTCCGCGGCGGACCCAGCCAATCAGGTGAGGATCGTCAAAATAATCTTCCTGTTCCCCATAGGCATAATAACGACGCAGCTTCATGAACTTACCGAGGTCCAGCACAGAAGGGCGGTCTTTGACCGGATTGCCGTAATAGTCGGAATAAAACACACAGGGCAGTCCCTCCAGCCGCAGCAGGATGAGCGCGTAGCAGTGCGGTCTGAACCAATCCGCCACAAAGGACTGCAGGCTCTGTCCATACTGTGTGTCATGGTTGTCCACGAAGGTCACGGCATTCTGCGGACGTTCCCTGATCAATGTGTTGTCAAAAATCGTGCGCAGGTCAAAATCTGTTCCGGCCTGGGATGCATTGAAAAAGTTATAGTGCAGCGGCACATCAAACAGCGACATCTCATTGTCGACCGCATCCAGATATCTCAGCAGTTTCCCGAGATCCGCGCTCCAGTATTCACCCACCGCCGGCAGTTCCATTTCTGTCTTTTCGCGGATATATTTCAGCAGGTCGCGGTAAAACGGGAAGCTGATGTGCTTCACCGCATCCAGACGGAAGCCGTCAATGCCGGTGGTTTTGATGTACCAGCGCAGCCAGCGTTTTGTCTCCCGGACCACGACCGGGTTGGACATGTCCACATCCATCCCCATCAGGTAATCGTAATTGCCGTACTCGGTGTCGGTCTGTTCCGCCCACTGTTTCCCGGCGAAGCGGTAGATCTGCTGGTTGCTTTTGGTTTTCTCATCCCAGTCGGTGCCGGTGAAGCAGCTGTGATCCCAGACGAACGTGCTGTATTTGCCCTTCCTTCCCGGGAAGGTGAAACGGGAGTGGGTCCGGATCTTCTGTTCACCACCGATCTGCTCGTTACGGTTTTCCGGGTTATCCGTCACCACGGTGACTTTTTCAGCCTCATCCCCTCCCATACGGTGGTTGAGGACGATGTCCGCCATCACCCGAATGTCAGATCCATGAAAGGCCTGGATGGCCTCAAGATATTCTTCTTTTGTTCCATATTTTGTTCGGATCGTTCCCTTTTGGTCGAACTCTCCGAGGTCGTACAAGTCATATACACCATAGCCGACGTCTTCCTGAGAAGTACCCTTATAAGCGGGAGGAAGCCAGACCTGTGTGACGCCCAGCGCGGAAAGGTTCGGCGCCTTTGCCGCGCAGCGTTTCCACCACAAGCCATCGTTCGGCAGATACCATTCGAAGTATTGCATTAAAGTTTCGTTATTCATCAGAAAACCTCCTTTCCTCAGAATTTTTAAAGACGTTAGACATTAGAC
>CAYWKZ010000149.1:0-7087 GCA_964459115.1 uncultured Leptolinea sp.
TTTGTCAATTGGACGCCGATTCACCGGGATACAGGCCCCTGCGGGACCTGTCCCCTATGTAATTTTTCACTTTGGCGCGGAAGTTGCTCTGATAGTCTTATGGAAGCTGTTGCATAAAACAGCTCTGTATTAATTGGAAATTATCGCGAAAATGATTTATAATATAGATTCGGCAGGTAAGCCGGAAGACGGCAGTAAACTATGAGAATACGTATCATTAATGAAAAGGACTGGGAACGGTCCTTCGAGCTCGACAAATCCATCATCCGCGTTGGAAGCCAGGTCACCTGTGACGTTTATGTCAGTGACCAGGATGTTCCTGCGCTGCTGATGCAGATAACGCGTTCCGGCACCATCGATACCCGCTATACGATGCGTTTCTTTGCCGATAACATCACCCTGACCCGGGGCGATCAAAGCTTCCCGCCGGACAAAAACCTGCCCTATGAGGTGCTGGACGGTGACAAGGTCAGCTTCAGCCGTTACCGGATGATCATCGAACTGGAAAGTGACCGCTCCCGCGTCCGTCAGTCCGAGCACATGAGGGCGGAAATGTTCCTTTCCAGCCGCGACCTTTCTCCGGACAGCCCCATCAGCGGCGGCATGCTGCTGAAAAATCTCGGCACGCAGCGCCCCTGTCAGTTCCGTCTGAACATCAGGGGCATCCCTCAGGATTGTCTTTATTCCTCCCCGATGCCCTACCTGCATCCGGGCGCCAGCAGCTCCGTGGGTTTCACCATCTCCCACCTGAAGACCAAACCCGGTCCCGGCTTCCACACGGTTTCCATCACGCTCAGCGCGCCGGATGATTATTACGGCGAGATGCTGGAGTTCAACCAGGATATTTACGTTTACCCGGTTTTTGATAACCTGATGATTTTGGAGGATGATACCGATAAACTCTCCGGGGCCGTCAAAAACGGGGAAGACGGGAATGGTGATACACTGCCCGAGCCGGTGACCGTCCAGCCTGATATGAGCGTCCGGGACTCCGGCATGATGAACCTGGATGAGAGCGTGTTCGCTTCCAATGCGGCTTCGGAAGCCCCGGTGCGTGTGCTCGGGAAGGACAGCAAGGCCCAGGCGCCTGCCTTTGAAGAAGCGGAAGATGAGGAAGAACTGCCGGGCTACCGCAGGAAGAAGGAGCGGGTCGTCGTGATCCGCAGTGATGATAACCTGTTTGAAGGCGAGAATGCTAATGACCTTCGGCAGCTGGAGGATCCGGGCGCCGCTGCTCCGGAAACAGCTGAGACGGCTGAGGGTGCCTCAGCGGAGGCAAAGCCGGCGGAGAGCGCTGCCCGAGCCGAAGTGGTGGAGCCGCCCGCGCCGGTGCAGAAAACAGTGATGCCCAAACCAGAGCCGGTGACCGTCCCGGAAGAACCCCAGCCCGCTCACGCCCCGAAGAAAAAGGCCGTAAAATTCAACCCGAAGGATATTCCGGTCTTCTCCGCGAAGAACGACGCCTTTTTTGATGAAGAACCTGAAGTTCCGGCAGCGCCGGAAAAAGAACCGGAGACCGCTCCTGATGAGGTGAATGACCTTCCGCAGACGGAAGCGGAAGCCGCTCCTGAACAGGATCAGAGCATTTCGCTGTCGGTTGAAGCGGAAAAGCCGAAACAGGAGAAAAAGCCGCGGAAGAAGAAAGCCGTGAAAGAACCGGCTCCGGAAGTGCACGATCAGGATGGAAGTGCTGCGTCTGAAGAGCCTGCTCCGAATGAACAGGAGCAGGATAAAAACATACTGGTTCTGGGTGCAGCGCCGTCAGAAGAGCAGAAGCAGGAGAAGAAATCGCGGAAAAAGAATGCCGCGAAGGAACAAAAGGCAGTGAAACCGGAAGAGGTAATTCCGGAAGAACAGCCCGTGGCGGAAGAAGCAACGCCCGTCGAAGAAGTGATACCGGAAGAGGCAATTCCGGAGGAACAGCCTGCGGCGGAAGAAGCAACGCCCGTCGAAGAAGTGAAACCGGAAGAGGCAATTCCGGAGGAACAGCCTGCGGCGGAAGAAGTGACGCCCGCCGAAGAAGTTGAACCGGAAGAGGAAACTCCGGAAGAACAGCCTGCGGCGGAAGAAGCAACGCCCGTCGAAGAAGTGAAACCGGAAGAGGCAATTCCGGAGGAACAGCCTGCGGCGGAAGAAGTGACGCCCGCCGAAGAAGTTGAACCGGAAGAGGAAACTCCGGAAGAACAGCCTGCGGCGGAAGAAGTGACGCCTATCGAAGAAGCGGTCCCGGAAGAGGAAACTCCGGAGGAACCGCCAGCGGCGGAAGAAGTGACGCCCGTCGAAGAAGCAGTCCCGGAAGAGGAAACTCCGGAAGAACAGCCTGCGGCGGAAGAAGTAACACCCGTCGAAGAAGTTGAACCGGAAGACATAACTCCGGAAGAAGAGGAGAGTGCTCCGGCGGAAGAAAATGCCGCGGAGTCGAAACCGCCGGTGCCGGTCTATAAGCCTACCGCCGGTTTTGATGAGTTTTCCGGTGATGACGATGGTGATGAGGCGGAAGAGAAAGTCGACGATGCGGAGAAACCTGCTTTTCTGGTGATGAAAGGAGGCAGTTTTGATTGAATTATTGAATAGTCTCGTTCAAAGCCAGCTGCTGCGTGATTTTGTGGACGAAGCTGCTCTGCGCCTTCAGGCTGTCGACTGGATGACCATGTTCAAGGTTTGCGGCGTGATGGTTGTTTCCATGCTGCTGGTCAGTGTACTGGTGCTGATCAACGACCGCATGTACGAAGCCTCGATCAAGCGCAGGATGAAGATCCATCACCTGACCATCCGCAACGACGGGAATTCCCCTTCCGTTTATCTGCTGCATACCGTGGACCTGCCTTCGACACTGGCGGTCCGCTTCCGCATCGACGGCAACCCGATGATTTGGGTCTCGTTTGACACGGGCAGGGGAAAAGAACCGGTACAACTCCCGGAGCAGGTCCAGCAGGCGCCGCTCAAGCCGGAACCGGCCGAGGAAGATGCCAACAGCAGCAAAACAACGGTTCATTCAGCCCTGGTCCCCAACCTGAACGACCCAATGAAACCGGTCCAGACGATCACAAAAACGGCTGCCGAGGTCGGGAAAAAGGCCGGGTTTTTCGCCTCCATTCTCAGCACGCTCTCCGTGCTGCTGCCATTCATGCCTTCTTCCCTGAAAGATGCCCAGAGCTCTTTGAAAGGGATGCAGCAGGATGCCAACAGCCTGGTGGGGCAGATCAACACCAAAACCAACGCGGTCAACACCCTGGGCGATCAGCTCGGGAAGCTGCCGGGTGTGGGCAAAGTCGGAGAAATGGCGCAGTCCGCCGGGGTCGATCCGCAGAAAATGGCGAAGGATGCCGTGATGAACGAGGCGGAGCAGGCTTATCGTGCCGCCGGACCGCTGAAGGAACCCGAAAACGCTGATGACGGAAATCTGGTTTTGGGCAACAATTTTGTTTATGATGAGGAGATCTGGCGCAGAAACATCGGGAAAGTGGATGATAACGGCGGGGCGCTGAATTTTGCCCAGTCCAAAGTCCTGGAACCGGGCGAGTCCATGAAGATCGACATCGAGATCATGAACCTCTCGGAAAGCACTGCGCCCGTTTCCCAGCTGTATAAAATCGAGGTGGTGCAGGTGCCGCAGACGCGTCTGCGCCTTTCGAGCGTGAGCCGTTTCCTGAACGGTATCGTGATGTTTGAAAAGGTCTCGGAGCTTTCCCGTGTGCTGCCCTCCGTGATCTCCTTTGTGCTGATCCTTGCGGCGGTCCAGATCATCGCAGGGTTCACGTATATCATCTTTTAGACTTTAGACTTTAGACGTTAGACGTTAGACTTTAGACATTAGACATTAGACATTAGACTTTAGACATTAGACATTAGACTTTAGACATTAGACATTAGACGTTAGACTTTAGGAACCGCTGAACACTTTCGGGCGGGGGTATGGGGCGGCAGGGTATAGCCTGCTCCGAGAGGTATGGACTTCGTCCAGTTTAAATGCGGAGCAGGAGCTTCGCCCCACGGAATCCTCTCGCGGAGAATCAGAAAATATTTTTTCTGATTCTCCGCGAGACAGTGAAACTGAAAAATTAAGAAAAGGACGAAAAGAGCATATGGATGGACAGGGATTCAGCAGAGAGGTAGCTTTCAGCCAGGCAGTCATCAACATCGGGGCTGATAACGGAAATGATATCGTTCTGAGAGGGAGCAGCGTCGCGGACTTTCACGCCCTGATGCACTATGACAGCGGTCACTGGTCCATTTCCCCGCTGAACGGGGCCTACAGAACATCCGTCAACAGTCTTGCCCTGGGCGCTGAAGGCGCCACCCTCCAAAACGGGTCCATCGTTGAGATCGGTCCTTACCGGCTGACGATGATGCTGAACGGTATCAACACCGATATCATCATCCAGTCCCCCGTCGAAGCAGGCAGCTTTACCGAGGAAGCCGCCGCCGGGACCGACCAGAACATCCAGCTTGAGATCACCCGGATGGACCAGACGGAACTGGACGCCGGCGCGGCAACCGAGATCGAACTGACGGTGACCAATGCCGGGCCGCTGGTGGCCAACATGCAGCTGCAGCTGCAGGGCATCCCTTCCGCCTGGGTGCAGATCATCCCGCCGGTGCTGAACCTGAATGAGGGACGGAAGGGAACCTTCCTGGTCCGCATCAGCCCGCCGCGCAATTCGAGCGCGGCTGCCGGTTTATACAGCATCCATTTTGTCGCCATTTCGCCGAACTACCCGCGGAACACCGGCGTGGCGGACACAGCCCTGACCATCCTGCCCTACAGCGAGTTTCTCGTCAGCGGGCCGACGCCCATGCAGCTGAAGCTCTCTCGCGGGAATCAGACGGATATTGCCAATTTCGTGGTCATCAACAATTCCAACGCAGTCGGCACCTATTTCGTCCAATCCCGTGATGACTCCAATGAGTTGAATTTTGCCTACCAGAAAACCGGCAGCGGCGCGCTGGCAGCCGGGCAGGAAATGATCACGGTCAAGGCCGGCGACAGGGTCCAGATCCCCATGGAGATCACCGCGAAAAAGATCCCGCTGCTGGGCATTTCATCCAAACATCATCATTACTATACCAATGTCACCCCCTCAGATCGTCCCGGGGATGCCCAGACCATTGCCGGTGAGGTGGTGATCAAACCGACGATCCACACGATGGTGCTGCTGTTGCTGCTGGCGCTGCTTGTTCTTTCTGTTGTCGTTATATTCCAGCCTTATATCCATACCTTTGACCTTCAGGAGGGCAGGCACAGCCAGGTGATCGTTGCGGGGAGCTCGACACAACTGCGTTGGAATGTTTCCCGCTTCGGTTCGACCATCACGCTGAATAACGGACAAGCGGATGCAGAGGTCTCTGCCAGCGGAAACGAGTATATTAACCCGACGACTTCTGTCACCTATACCCTCACTGCGGAAAACTTCCTCAGCAAGCTGCTCAATATCACACACAAAAAGACCGTCCAGGTGCTGGTGGTTCCCAGCCGTCCGGCGATCGACGTTTTCACCGTCGATAAAAACAAGGCGCTTTATGATGAATCGGTCACGCTGAACTGGTCGGTGGAGCCCAACGCGACCTCAGCTTCGATCACGACCAACAAGTCGGCCAATCAGCTGACTGCTGAAAATTATACCGGCAAGCTCTCACAGGGCTACCAGACCGATTCGCTGATCTCCCTGAAGGCACAGAACGATTCCGGTTATGACGTGAAGAGCCTTTTCGTCAACGTGGCCGGGGATTCCATCACGCTGAACAAATTCGTTGTCTGGGTACGCCCGAACGGGATCGCGGTTCCGGAGGACAATGACGTACGCCGCAACACCCGCTGGGGTTCCCTGCAGGTGACGGGCGATACGGCCAACCGGAGCGCCGGGGTCAGCCCCCAGCCGGCGGCACAAAGCAACACGCTGGAGATCCCTGACAATTTCAACACGGTGGGCTATGGCTCACAGAACCTGAACCCGGAGGTGCTGGCGGCCAGCGGCCAGACCATGCCTTCCGGCTCCTACAGCTACCAGCAACCGGCCGGGAGCGGCAGCCCTTCGGCGGAGCTCCTGGTGAGTCCTGCCATGAACCCGACGGCGACGCCCATCCCGACGGCTGACACACCGGCCCTTGCCGCGGACAACGTGATCGTGCGGGCCACGGCAGCGCCCTCCACCTCTCCGGAGGGGACCTCCTCCAACCGTGATTTCACCATCAAGCTTGCGGAGGTGATCGAAGACCCGCTGGCGGATTCCGGCTACCGGGTGATCTCTTATTACCCGAACTATGTGCTCCAGAAGCAGGAACAGATCCTGGTGGAGTGGAACGTGGACGGCGTCTCCAAGGTGAAGATCGAAAACCTTTCCGGTGATGACCTGACGAACAACGGCGGTGAATATTCCTACCCGGAAAAGTCGACGACCTTCACGCTGACTGCCCAGGCGGGGGAGACCAAAAAGGTCTATTCGCTGCCGATCAACGTGGCGGGTGAGGCAGACAACGGGGAAGGCTCCGGCCTGAACTGCGAACTGAAGGCCAATGCTACGACGCTGAAAGTCCCGGGCACGGTGATGCTCACCTGGTCCGGCGGCGGTACGAACCGGGTTCAGTTGGTCTCTTCTACCCAGGCGGAAAAGGAAAACGACGAAGCGGAGAAAAAGAAGGAAGAGGAAGCCAAGGCCAAGGGAGAAAGCTACACCAGGCCGACGCCCGGTGCGCTTTCCGGCGGCACCATCGGCGACTACCTGCAGCCTTCCGGTTTCATGCGCGTGAACGTGGACAAACAAACCACTTTCATGCTCAACGCCTATGACGCCTCCAACAACGTGATCTGCACCAAGTCCGTTGAAGTCAAGTATGAGGGCGGCAATGACAAGAAAGACATAAAACTGAAGATCACGAAGATCGCGGACGCCGATGGCGTCTCCCAGTCGGTTTACACCAAGGGACAGGCGATCTGGTACACCGTCGCGCTGACCGATTTCGTCAAGGGCACGGATCCTACCGGGGCGATCGCCATCACTGATGGCAGCTCCACCTGTTCGGTGAACTGGCCGGCGGACACCTGTTCCTTCCAGGCCAAGAAGACCGGCGACCTGAAGATCACCGCGGT
>CAYWKZ010000150.1:0-6925 GCA_964459115.1 uncultured Leptolinea sp.
CCTGTGCGGACTCGGCATATAACGTCTGCCAATGGCACTCCGACCGGCTCATGGATGAACCGGCAAACAAAACATACCTCCTTTGCCCCGCTCACTGCTCTTTCCGCACAGGTGACAGGTCTGTGTGCCGAACAGTGCTCGTATTGGTCAACGTCATGACGGCACGCAGACCAGTCCCCATGTGCTTTTTTGCAACAATTTCCGCACCGGGGTACGGATCCGCTTGCGGACCCGTACCCCTTATTAAAGCATGATTCAGTCATGTTGTGCTCCGGCCTCAATTAGTGTATAATTGTATTCGTTGATCAGCGGCCGAACGGCGGCGATCAGAATCATAGATACAGGAATGAGAAACAGGAATGAGAAAGCATTTCATCGTTCTTTTTGCAATCAGTATTATATCAGCGCTGCTTTCCGGGTGCGGGAAGCAGGCCGAACCGACAGCGGAGCCGACGCAGGAGATCTACCAGCCGACCCGCTCCGTGGCGACTGTACCGGTCCCGACCAAGGCTGCCACCTGTTCCAACGTGATGAGCTACCTCGGAGATGTGAACTACACCGACGGGGCGGTTCTTGCTCCCGGTGAAAAATTCACCAAGGAATGGGAGGTCATCAATTACAGCGACTGCGGCTGGGACGAGCGCTACCACCTCTTCTTTATTTCCGGAAACCAGATGGGAGCGCCGGATTTCGTGAGCATCCCGCACATTCCCGTCGGTTCCAAGGGAAAGCTCTCCGTGGAGCTGACCGCGCCTATGGAACCCGGTGAATACCGTTCCGAATGGAAACTGTTCGGAGCGGACAACCGCTTCTTCGGGGAATCCCTGGTCGCCGATATCGTCGTGAGCAATGAAGAGTGACTCATGAACAACAAAGGAAGAATTTATGCTGAATGACATTTTATCCGTCCGGAAGAGTGAATTTGATTCCGGAACCCACACCGAACTGCGCGGACAGCTGAACCGCAGCCGCCGGGTGACATTGCTCTCCGGGGCCGTGGTGGGCAATGCCCGTTCCGACATCTCGGGAATCTCCGCCAGAGTCTACAAAAACGGGGTCTATGGATTCTCCTCCATGGCTGAATACACCCCGGAAGCCGCGGCCAAAGTGCTGCACGCCGCCTCGGAAAACGCCGCCTTCATGGACCGCCATGTCCCGGCAGGCAAACCGGCGCTTCCCGCCCTTCCGAAGAAAGTTTTGAAACTCCAAAGCGGGAACAATGACCCTGCTCAGAAGGTTTATATCGATTTTTCCAAAGAACTGGACGCCTATGTGGAAGCCCACTGTCCGGAGCTCATCAGCCGCGTCGTGATCGCTACGGAAGATTCCATGGAAAAGCTGCTCGTCACATCCGACGGGATGGACGCACACACGGTCCTGCCGCGCTCCTACTGCTACGTGTTCCTGACAGCCCAGACGCCCGACGGTCAGCCGGTGGAACTTTTCAAAGCCTTCGGAGGTGAAGGTACTTTTGACCTCAATTTCACCGACCCCTCGGTCTGGTACCCGGAGATTGACAGGCTCTATGAACATCTGATGAAAAAACGCGAAGGTGTTTATGCCGACGCGGGTCTGAAGACCGTCATCCTCGGCGGCATGATGACAGGGATGCTTTCCCACGAGGCCGTCGGCCACACGGTGGAAGCGGACCTGGTGCTGGGCGGCAGTGTCGCGGGACATTGCCTGAACAAGCAGGTAGCCAGCGAAAAAGTGACCCTCACCGACTTTGCCAACACCGCCTTCGGGCAGCGCTGCCCGCTGCCGGTGTTTGTGGATGACGAAGGTACAAAAGCGCAGGACGTGACACTCATCAAAGACGGCATCCTGACAGGGTACATGAACAACCGGGAAAGCGCGCTGCACTTCGGCATGGAACCCCGCGGAAATGCCCGTGCCTGGCTCTTTTCTGACGAACCGCTGATCCGCATGCGCAACACCTCGGTCCACCCGGGAACGGACAAACTGGAAGACATGATCGCTTCCATCGACGACGGTTATTACCTGATCGACTCCGGAAACGGACAGGCCGACACAACCGGCGAGTTCATGTTCGGCGTCACCATGGGCTATGAGATCAAAGGCGGCAAACTCGGGAAAGCATTGCTGGATACCACCATTTCCGGTGTGGCATTTGACATGCTCAAGACCGTGGACATGGTCGGGGATCAGGTGGTCTGGTCCAGCTCCGGCTTCTGCGGAAAGAAACAGCCGATGCCCGTCGGTATGGGCGGTCCGGCACTGCGCTGCAAGGTCATGATTGGAGGACGATAAACATGGATAACCTGGAAAATCTTGCTGAGTATATCATCATTGAGGCGAAAGCTCAGGGCGCTGATTACGTCCATTGCGTGGTGCGTGAAAGTGAAAAGCGTGAATTCAACGTAGATGGCGGCCGTTTTTCCCTGATGCGGACTTTATTTGACCGCGATGTCGCGATCACAGTCCTCAAAGACCAGCGAAAAGGCTCTGTCCATGTCAACCGCTTTGACGAGGGGGCTATTTATGACGCGATCGCGGAATGTATCGCGGCCTCCGAAAGCGCCGAACCGGATCCCGCCTGGCAGTTCTGCGATGAACCGAGAGAGCTGACATATGTCCAGGGCACACCGGAATGCGACACGGAAAAGCTCTTCTTCCGGACCAAAGAATTATTGGAAGATATACAGGAACGTCATCCGAAGATCTTGGTCGAGCAGATGATCACATCCCATGACACATCCCGCAGTGTTTACCTGAATTCCAACGGCGTCATGTACCATCCGACCGCAGGCGCCTACAGTTTTTCACTAATGTATTCCGGTCATGACGGTGAAAAAAGCACCTCTTTCTTCGGATCCGATGTAACAGTTGCGAAGCTGGATAAACCGGTGATTGAATGTGCCTTGATCGACCGGGAACTTTCGGAAATCGAAAAACAGCTGGATCCTGTTCCGCTGGAAGGAAAATTCACAGGGACCGTGCTGCTCGCACCGGCGGCGCTCTCTGAAATCGTGCTGGGGACCGTTTTCGGGAATTTTGTCTCCGACAGCAGCCTGATCGAAGGGACCTCCATCTGGAAGGACAAACTCGGCGAACAGGTCGCGGATAACCGGCTGACGGTAACGCTCAGGGCCGAAGGAGAGGACGTGGTGATCGGGCAGAAAGTTACCGGAGAGGGTTACCCCGCGGAAAGCTTTGACCTGATCCGTGACGGGAAACTGGTTAGCTTTGACCTGAGCCAGTACGGCGCCAACAAGACCGGTCAGAAACGTGCCGGCTGCAGCGCCGGGAATCTCTTCATCCCCGCGGGTGGTCAGTCTCTGGACGAGATCATCAAAGGAATCGAAAAGGGCGTGCTGGTGATGCGCTTCTCCGGCGGAGAACCCGCCCTCAGCGGAGAATATTCCGGTGTGGCAAAGAACAGCTTTCTCATTGAAAACGGCGCTGTCACCCATGCGCTTACGGAAACCATGATCAGCGGGAGCGTCCCGGATATGCTCAACAACATCCGAACCATCAGCAGTGATGTGCTGAAAGACGGCTCCAACAGCATTCCTTACATCGCCTTTGACGGTGTGACGATCTCGGGAAAATAAAAACTGTTCGGGACCCGGAGACCGGGGGCAGTCCCTTCCGACTCATGCCTGAGTCTCCGGTGACAGTCCCGTGTGGTTCGCGTGGCTTATTTCGCACAGCTTTTCTTGTGCGGGCAGTCAGCGCAGCCGCAGCCGCAGGTGCCTTTTGTCTTCCGCAGCCGCTTCACCGCGAAGAACACCGCCGCAGCCACTGCGATGAGAATGAGAATGTCAAAAATATTCATGCTTTTTTTCTAATAATGATACGTGATCAAGAGGGCAATATCCGAGGCTCGAAAACTGTCCTCTTCTTTTTTAGAATATCGTGCCGAGGAGACGGACGATGAACGCCATGACCCAGGCAATGAAACACTGCCACACGACGACTGACGCAGCCCAGCTGCCGCCCAGTTCCCGCTTGATCGCGGTGACCGCGGCCACACAGGGCGTATAAAGCAGGCTGAAGACCAACATGGAAGCGGCAGCCAGCGGCGTGACGATCTGCATCATCGCCTCTTCCGTGGGGAAGATCACCTCCATCACAGAAACCACACTCTCCTTTGCCATGAACCCGCTGATGAGAGAGGTGATCACACGCCAGTCGCCCAGTCCCAGCGGTTTGAACAGCGGAACCAGCAGCCCGGAAACTGCCGAGAGAATCGAGTCATGGGAATCCGTCACCAGGTTGAAACGGAAGTCGAAATTGCTCAGGAACCAGACAACGATTGTGGCGATCAGAATGACGGAAAAAGCCCGCTGCAGGAAATCCCTTGATTTTTCCCAGAGCAGCTGCAGCGTTGTGCGGGGGCTGGGAATGCGGTAATTCGGCAGTTCCATCACAAAAGGAACAGGCTCACCCTTGAATAGCGTGCGCTTGAATACCAGCGCCACCAATATCCCGACAAGAATCCCAAGAACATAAAGCCCTGTGATGATCAGCCAATTGTATTTCGGGAAAAATACTGAGATGAAAAACCCGTAAATCGGCAGCTTGGCGGTACAGCTGAAAAACGGAGTGAGCAGAATGGTCATCCGTCGGTCCCGTTCGCTGGGCAGGGTCCTTGTGGACATCACCGCGGGCACCGTGCAGCCAAAGCCGATGAGCATCGGGACGATAGAGCGGCCGGAAAGCCCCAGTGAGCGCAGGATCTTGTCCATCACAAAGGCCACCCGGGCAATATAACCGCTGTCCTCGAGCAGTGACAGAAAAAAAAACATGACCACGATGATGGGCAGGAAGCTGAGCACGGAACCCACACCTTCAAAAATGCCTTTGATGACCATGTCGTGAATCACTCTGTTTACTCCGACATTGGTCATGGCATTATCCACCAGATCTGTGAAGGCGCTGATCCCTGTCTCCAGCAGGCCCTGAAGCCACGGGCCAATCACAATAAAAGTCAGGTAGAAGACCAGTGCCATGACAGCGATAAAGATCGGTATGGCGGTCCACTTCCCGGTCAGCAGCTTGTCAATCTTTTGACTGCGCAGATGTTCTTTGGACTCACGAGGCTTACTGACACATTCGCTGCAGACCTTCATGATGAAAGAAAAACGCATGTCAGCCATCGCAGCGCTGTGGTCCATGCCCCTTTCATTTTCCATCTGCAGGATAATGTGCTCCATCATTTCCTTTTCGTTCTGTTCCAGTTTGAGTTGGTTCAGGATCAGCTCATCCCCTTCGATGATCTTGGAAGCGGCAAAACGCACCGGGATATCGGCTTCTTCCGCATGATCCTCGATCAGGTGCTTCACCGCATGCAGACAGCGGTGAACCGCCCCGCCATGGTCGCTCTGATCACAGAAATCCTGACGGGCGGGTTTTTCCTGATATTTGGCAATATGAATGGCATGATCCACCAATTCGTCGATCCCCTGGTTTTTTGCCGCGGAAATCGGGACCACCGGCGTACCCAGCAGAGCCTCCATGCGGTTGACATCGATGGAACCGCCATTGCCGGTGACCTCATCCATCATGTTGAGAGCGACAACCACGGGGACGTCCATCTCCAGCAGCTGCATGGTGAGGTAAAGGTTCCGTTCAATGTTCGTGGCGTCAACAATGTTGATGATGGCTTTCGGCTTTTCGTTGAGAACAAAGTTACGGGAAACCAGCTCCTCACTGGAGTAAGGAGACATGGAGTAGATCCCGGGCAGATCGGTGATCAGCGTATTGTTGCAGCCGCGAATCACGCCATCCTTGCGGTCCACAGTCACGCCCGGGAAGTTGCCGACGTGCTGCCGGGAGCCGGTGAGCTGGTTGAAAAGCGTGGTCTTTCCACTGTTCTGGTTTCCAACCAAAGCAAAGGTCAGTGTGGTACCGTCCGGCAGAGGATCACCGCTGCCCTTGGGGTGGAACTTTCCCTCTTCCCCAAGGCCCGGATGAGGGTGCTTTGGGCCGCGTTCCTTTGCTGCTTCTCCATCGCTGCTTCCAACCTTCAGCGGTTCGATTTCAATGCGGTCTGCTTCTGCCAGGCGAAGGGTGAGTTCATAACCGTGGAGCCTGATCTCAATGGGATCACCCATCGGCGCATATTTCATAACTTTGACTTTTGTCCCCGGGATCAGTCCCATGTCAAGAAAATGCTGCCGAAGGACGCCTTCTCCGCCAACCGCAGTGACGACTGCTGAATCGCCGACTGAAAGATCTTTTAATGTTTGTGCCATATTATTCTTTAATTGCCACAGCCTCGATCTCAACCAGTGCGCCTTTCGGCAGGCAGGCCACTTCCACAGCCGAACGGGCCGGGCAATTTTCGGTGAAGAATTCCGCATACACGGCGTTCATCGCGGCAAAATCACCCATGTTCTGGAGAAACACAGTGGTTTTGATGACGTTGGTCAGGTTCGTACCGGCAGCTTCCAGAATCGCTTTAACGTTGGAAAGGGACTGTCGGGTCTGTGCTTCAATGCCCTCCGCCATGAGGCCGGTTTCCGGGTCCAGCGGGATCTGGCCGGCGGTGAACACAAAATTTCCCGCACAGATACCGGCGGAATACGGGCCGATAGCAGCCGGAGCTTTGTCAGTTTTGACGACGATTTTTTCCATGATTTTCTCCTTTATGAATCAGTATTTATTCAGATTTTGATTTTTTTGAAAAGAGTTCAACAAGTCCCAGCAAAACATCCCGGCACTTTTCCATCCCCTCAACCGTGACATGTTCGAAGGGCCCATGAAACGCATAACCGCCGGTGCCAAGGTTCGGGCAGGGCAGTCCCATGAAGGACAGGGTCGCGCCGTCCGTTCCGCCGCGGGTGGGCGTATGCTCAGGCGTGAGACCGGCAGACCTCATGGCCTGATCAGCAAAATCCATCAGGAAGGGATGCTGTTCGATGATCTCCCGCATGTTGCGATACTGGTCTTTGATCTC
>CAYWKZ010000151.1:0-6790 GCA_964459115.1 uncultured Leptolinea sp.
ATCTGTAATAAAGCGCAGGACGATCCTGCCGCGGCCATACTGAGGCTGTTGTTCGCTTTATTTCGCCACAGAAAAAAGCATTTGATGAGGATCGCGTATAAACAGCTGAGAAATGCGACCGCGGTCAAACTGAGAGTTATCTGGGAAATGAGAGATACCGGATAGCTTTCAATGAAAATCGCCGAATATGAAAGGCCTGCGCTTATAAAGAACAGGATGAGCCCGGTGATCCTGTTCCCCGCTGACCGCGACGGGGTTGTGCCCAATATATATTTGACGATCGATGCGATCAGCCGCGCTGTAAAATAACCCAGCGGGTAAGCCGAGAGAAAGCGATAGCTGACCTGTTCCGGGTAGACATGAAATCCGGGGAATTTTGATGAGTTCAGAATGTCCAGCAGGAAAAGGAGAATTGACACAAAATAAGCCGCAAGCAGGGACCGTGATACCAATTTATCACTCCTGCCTGTGAGACAAGATGTCAGAAGGCTGAAAAAGATCCCGAAGAACAACCCGCTGCAGCGGTAGCAGAAAGGAAAACCAAAAGCCGGAGAGCGGGCCGGGATCTGGTGACAGAAGGCGGCTCCCGTCAGCCTGTCGGGACTGACCTTCAAATATACGCAGAAAAAGATGAACAGGGAAGCAGCAGTGATCAGGAACACGCCGGCAGGTCTTGACATTTTCTTCATCCGGAGACTCAGCCCTTTGCTACATAAATCGGGTTGGATATGATCCAGGTATAAAGAGCCCTGCGTACCGTCAATGCGCATTCGACCCGGTAATAACCGGGTTCATAGATCGTGTAAGGCACCTGTCTGCATTGGTGCCATTCTTTGACCAATGATCCGTTCCGGATGAGTCTGCAGGTGCAGCTTTCCGGACAGGTGAGCTTCAACGTGATGCTGTTTTTCAAATAAATACTGTCCCCGGGATAAGCGATCGCATCAGAATTGCTGCCTTCCGCGCTGAAAGAGAACCCCCGGGCGTCATGAAGTCCGTCGATCGCGATATATAAATTACCTCCTTTTATTTTTCTGAGCAGCAGCAGCTTGTCATGGATAAAATCTCCGTTCAGCCCTTCCTCGGAAATGATGTGGTTGCAGACAGTCGAAAACAACTCCTGATAAGTGTATTTCGAGGTAACGTCACGGCTGCATGTCCCGGCCAGGCACGTAAACTGTTTATCCGATCGGAGCAGGCTGTCAAAGTTCCGCAGGGATTTCTGAAGGTCATCCATCCCGGCCGCCAGCCCCCGGTTCAGCAGTTCCTGGGCATTGAGCAATTCGATGTGCCTGAATTGTCCGCTCTCCGGAGCATCTTTCAATAGGATACGGATCTCATTTTGAGGGTTGGGGATCCTTCGGTTGAACTGTTCCCTTTCGGCTCCCAGTGAAAGATATGAGGTACCATGCTCGGAAAGCGGGTCGGACAACTCTTCTCCGCAGAGCATCAGCATCCGCTTTTCTGAGCGGTAGTAATATTGGTCATGTCCGACCGGATAGACATTTTTATCCGTGGTAAACACAGCATCCAGGCCGCAGTCCAGCGCTGCCTGGGCAATATCATAAAAAGAGCCCGGCCGAGAGGAGAATTTTGTATAATTGTGGATGCTGCAAAGAATTTCTTCCATTTTTATCACATTCAGTCACTAATTTGTTGACGAAATACTTCATAATTATTATAATTATAAAGTTGATTATGGTTAAGGAGAAACAAAATGAAAACATTTTTTAATATTGCTCTTATTATAACTTCGATTGCCGTTGTTGTTCTGGTCGTTCTTCAGAATCGTGGAGTTGGAATGGGCAGCATTGCCGGCGGCAGCGACCCCAGCACGATCTTCACCCAGCGGCGCGGTGTCGAAAAAGTTATTTTCAACATGACAATGGTTTTCAGCATTCTGCTTGTGATCCTGGTCGTACTGAGCATCCTTCTTTTCAAATAATTTAATAATAAAAAGAGCGGCAACAAATGGGCTGCTCTTTTTTGTTTTAAATAAAAATACCATTTATAATAAGCTATATTATGAAAAGATTACGTTGGCAGCTGATTACAATTTTTCTGGCCGGGCTGGTCGTCGGTATTCTGCTTCTGACTGATTCCAGCACAGGGCCGATACAGGTTTTTGAGTCTCATCCGACGACCGGCGGGATCTATCGAGAAGGGCTTGTCGGTGATATTCAGCGTCTGAATCCGCTGTTGAGCTGGAACAATGATGTGGATGACGATATCTGCCGTTTGATTTTCAGCAGTTTGGTGACATATGATACACGGGGAAACCCGGTCGGTGATCTGGCGATCGACTGGGGCATTTCCATTGACGGGATGACCTATAATTTCGCCATCAACCCGAATGCCCAATGGCATGATGGGCAGCCGGTGACCGCTGATGATGTCATTTTCACCTATGAATTGCTGAAGACGGGCAAAGGCTACGTCCCGGACGATGTCCTCAATTTCTGGAACAGCGTGAAAATCAACCCGGTTGAGACTAAATCCCTGCAGTTTGTTTTGGACGAGGCCTTTTCTCCGTTTCTGGATTATTTGAACGTGGGCATCCTTCCCCGTCATATTTACGGCGGTATGACGTTTGAGGATATGGTCGATTCAAAAATCAATATCCAGCCGATCGGCTCCGGTCCGTTCCGTCTGAAAGATCTGGTGCAGGAGAACGGAAAAATCACGGGAGTTACGGTAGAAAACAACCCGGCATATTACGGAAAGAAACCATATCTGGATGAAATCGAATTCAGTTATTTTTCTGACAGCGCTTTGGCCTATCAGGCTTACCAGCAGGGACTGATCGACGGGATCAGCTATGTCTCGGGAGATATCCTGAACCGCGTCCTTGGTGATGAAAACATGAATCTTTATACAGCAAGACGACCGGTTTTGAGCATGGTGTTCTTCAACCTTGACAACCGGCAGGTCGAATTTCTGCAGTCAAAAGGGATCCGAAACGCTCTCATGACCGGTTTGAACCGCGAAAGGATCATCAGTCAGATCCTTTCCGGGCAGGCTATCATCGCGAACAGTCCGATCCTTTACGGAAACTGGGCCTATACAACGGAAGCTGCGGTCCCTGAGTATAACGCGGATAAGGCGATCGAAATGCTGATCAAAGAGGGCTTTGTTATTGCCAGTGAACAGGAACGGGTCCGAACCAAAGAAATAACCTCTGTTGACGGGAACACGGAGCGGAAAGCGCTGTCGTTCACCATGGTTTATCCGGACGATGATCTTCACCGGAAGGTTGCGGAATCCATCCAGCAGGATTGGGGCAAAATCAATGTGCTGCTGAACCTGGAAGCGGTCAGTTATGATGACCTGGTGAACCATGTTCTGCCCGACCGGGAGTATGAAGCTGCTCTGGTCGATTTGAATCTCTCTGTTTACCCTGACCCGGATCCTTATCCTTTCTGGGATCAGACGCAGATCTCATCCGGACAGAATTATACGCAATGGAGCAACCGGACGATCAGTCAGTACCTGGAGACGGCACGGGTAGAGCTTGACCGCGGCGAACGTGCCCGGTTATACAAAAATTTCCAGATATTGTTCATGGAAGAGCTGCCTGCGCTGCCGTTATACAACCCGGTTTATAACTATCCGGTTTCTCAAAAGGTCTCCGGGGTCAGCATCGGTCCGATCTATAAGCCTTCTGACAGGTTTTTGAATATAAGGGACTGGTATATGGTGTCACGGTCTGCTGTGGTTGAATGATAATAGGAAATTGAATTACGGGCGGCAGATGCCGCCCGTAATTTATAGATAGCGGTAATAAATCGGATAGTGTTTACCCTGAATACTGAAATTCAGATGTTCATAAAATTGAACCGCGTTTGCGTTATTCCGGTTGGTGTTCACGCTGAAACTCTTGATCCCGCTCTGTTTGGCATCGGTGACCATTTGTCTGAGCATCAAAGAGGCGGCGCCCCGGTTTTGATGTTCCGGAAAAACAGCAATCCGCTGAATGTGGCAGTTGTCATCGGCAAAATCAGCAAGCAGGCAGCCGATCAGCTGTCCGTCCGACGAGATGGCGAGCTTGTAAGACGATGTCTTGTATGCAAGCGCTGTCTCTGTCCCATTCAGACGCCATAGGGGTGGAAAAATAGCCTCACAAGTTTCGACATCGGAAATTGATAACACATCGGACAGCGTATAGTCACTGTCAAAATCGCCGTGAACGGAAAAGTTTATTCCGGCAGTTTCCATTTCAACGATTTCATCACTTTGATGAAAGCTGTTTTTTTCCAGAAGCTTATTGAACCAACTGTGGGAGGAGATGGTGTAAACAGAGTGCTTTCCCGGAGGCAGCAATTCTTTGATTTTTTTCGCCAGCGGATATTCGCCGGGTATTTTTTCCGCAAAAAAGGAATGGAGCCAAACAATGGAAGGGGACGAAGGCTGGAACCCGATCAAATAATTGTTTCGCCGGAATGTGTCAAGCCATATCGATCCGTTCGCGGTTTGCAATTCCCATAAATCGAGCCACCCCAGATGGCTGTTTTGGTAAATTGAGTCCTGAAACAAAGACTCAACAGATTCCCTTTCGGCAGGAGTTACGGACCTCAAAGAGAGCTCAGCTTGTCGATGATAGATTCCAGCTCTTCATCGGAGTAATAATGGATGTTGATGGACCCAGCGCCGTTTTTTGACGGACGCAGCGACACTTTTGTCCCGATGGACTGGCGGAGTTTGTTCTCAATTTCCTTCAGTTCCGGGGTCAGATCGATTTTGTCCGTTTTTGTTTTTTTGTTGCTTTCTCCCAGCAGGCTGCGTATATATTCTTCCGTTTGGCGGACATTCAGCTCATTTTTGATGATGTGGTTCATCGCATTGATCTGGGCCTGTGGCGTGGGAAGGGAAAGCAGGACCCTGGCATGGCCTTCGGTTATCTTCTTCTCGAGGAGCGCCTTTTGGACCTCTCCCGGGAGCTTCAGCAGCCGCATGGTGTTGGTGACGGAAGCCCGGTTTTTACCGACGCGTTTGGAGATTTCCTCATGGGTGAGATTAAAGTTTTCCTCAAGGCTTTTGTACGCTTCCGCAGCTTCCAGAGGCGAGAGGTCCTCCCGCTGGATGTTTTCGATCAGCGCCAGTTCAAGCAGCTCACGGTCATCTGCCTGGCGTGTGATGACAGGCACCGTGTTCAAACCGGCAATTTGAGAGGCTCGCAGCCGTCTTTCTCCCGCGATCAACGTATAGGTTCCGTCACCCTGTTCGCTGACGATCAGCGGCTGGATCACCCCATGTTCACGAATGGAATCCGCCAGTTCGGAGAGCTCATTGTCAGTAAAACGTGTCCGGGGCTGGCGGGGATTGGGAACGATCGAGGCGATCGAAACCATTTTTACGGAATCATTTGAGTCCATCAGGGAATTGGAAAATAACGCATCCAAACCCCGGCCTAAACCTGATTTTTTCTGAGCTGCCATGTTTCCCCCGTTTCCCTTATTTGTCCTGGTTCAGAATTTCCATTGCCAGTGATTCGTAGGCTTTCGCCGCGTTGCTGTCTTTCGCGTAAAAATTGATCGGCTGCCCGTAGGAAGGTGCTTCGGCCAGGCGTACACTGCGCGGGATGATGCTCTGGAACACTTTATCCGGAAAATACCTGCGGACTTCCCTCACTACGTCCATTGCCAAACGGGTCCTGCCATCGAACATGGTGAGAACCACTCCTCTCACGTTCACCTGCGGGTAGGAGCGTTTGACGCGATAAATCGTCTGCGTAAGCTGCCCCAGCCCTTCCAATGCCAGGTATTCGCACTGCACGGGAATGATAACACCGTTTTTAGCCGCGATCAGCGCGTTGATGGTGAGTTGATTCAAAGAAGGCGGACAATCGATCATTACATAATCGAATTGGTCATTCACTTCCTCCAACGCGTTCATCAGCCGTTTTTCTCTGTCGGAAAATTCGATCAATTCAATTTCGGCGCCGGCAAGTGAGGGGGAAGACGGCAGCAGGCTCAGGTTGAAATTGTCATTTCTGATGAGCTCATCTTTGATGGAAGCTGCCCCGATCAGGACCCCGTAGGTGCCGTATTTAATACTGTTTTTATCATAGCCGAGTGAGGATGTCGCGTTTGCCTGAGGGTCCATGTCAACGATCAAAACACGTCTTCCGTGCTTTGCCAGGCATGACCCAAGGTTGATCGCGGTTGTGGTTTTCCCGACCCCGCCCTTTTGATTGATGAGTGTATATACTTTCAAGATGATAACGATCCTTTCAATTTCAGGACGATTTTTCATCGATGTATGGTTTTTGCTGCTGTTCACCGCAATAAGGACAGAGATTCCATGGTAATTCCAGAGATTTCCCGCAGTTCACGCACTTCTTTTTTATTTTGGTATGGCAGTAGGGACACAGGATCCAGTCGTTTTGGATGCTGTGCCCGCAGCTGGGGCATTTCTCTGAAATTCCGATTTCCCGAAGCAGGGCCTCTTCCTCAATTGCATCCTGATATTTTTGCTCAAAGGTTTTCCTTGGACGGATAAATAAGTAAACAAAAATCCCGGGAAGGAAAAGAACGATGACAAAAAATACGCTGAGGATGATCATGAACGGATCTCTCGTTCGGGAACGGATGTCCCGCAGCACCCAAAGGATCAAACCGATCCAGAGTGCGGCTATGAACGCGATCCCGAAGGCCACAGCGTAGGTCATCAGGTTCTTCATGGTGAACGAGTCTAAAAACGCAAAACCTTTATTCATAACTTAAAAATTATAGCATAATTTGGCCCAGGTTGGTTTTTCCTCGTAAAAAGAGTGAAAATGTATAAAAAAATT
>CAYWKZ010000152.1:0-6563 GCA_964459115.1 uncultured Leptolinea sp.
GATCAGCCGGCGGATGCAGTCCTGAAACAGCGGGATGTTCAGTGCATGGACAGTCTCAAAGTCGTATTCGCCGTTTTCATCCCGGGGTGTGAGCTCCCGGTCGAGGAAGAAATTGTCCATCTCAATGGGAATCGGGGATATTCCGTGGGTCAGCAGCTCAATGGAAAGCCGCTTGGAGGATGTGGTCTTCCCGGAAGAAGAAGGACCGGCGATCATCACGACTTTGATCTTGTCCCGGTGTTTGGCGATCGTTTCCGCGGCTTTGGTAAATTGCCTGTCCTGGAGGGACTCCGAAACCAAAATCAGGTCTTCAATACGACTCTCATCTATGGCTTTGTTGACAGAGCTGAGCATGTGAATGTTCAAATTTTTCTGCCAGCTGCTGTATTCCTCAAAAATCGAGCGCATGCGCTTATATTTTTCCAGCGCACCGATCTGCATGTTGGAGCCGGTGACCGGGTGGCGCAGCAGGAACTGGTTTTCCCGTCCCGCGTCTTCCAGACGGAAATGTTTCAGATATCCGGTGGAGGGGACCATGTAGCCGTAAAAATAATCCTGAAAATCATCCAGTTTATAAGTCACCAGATACGGCTTTGTCCGGTAATTCAGCAGCTCGCATTTGTCTGCCTGATGTTTTGATTCGAAAAGGGCTTTGGCATCCGACAACGGGATCTCCTCCCGAATGATCGGGTGGTTGGCTGAGGCCAGACGCCGCATTTCCTTCTCAAGCTGATGCCGGTCTTTTGTCGTGAAGGTCCGCGGTCCGTTCACACTGCAGAGGATCCCTCCGCCGTTGATGGAGTGCATCACCACCAGATCGAACCCGGGGAAGATCTTTTCAAAACAGGCGGCCATCATGTAAACCAGCGAACGTTTGTAAATGACCTGTCCTTTGGAATCGGACATGGTCACCGGTTCTGCCCGTACGCTGGTGTTGATGCGGTGCCGCAGTTCCCGCAGTTCGCCGTTCACGATCCCGGCCATCAGTTCCGATTCCAGTTCGGGAGTGAGGATCTCCATGAATTCTTCCAGCGTACTGCCGCGGGGACCTTCGATCAGACGGCCGTCCGGCAGCTCCACCTGGACCATCGCAGAAGGTTCAGAAAATTTAAATGCTCCCATCATACTCCTCCTTCCCGGGAATCGGGTATCACGACACCGATCAGTTTCCCGTCCTGCCGTTCGCTGATGCGGACGCTGTCGATCCGGTTGCGTACGGGGGTGGGGTAGACCGTTTTTACTGTCAGATAGTTTTCGGAAAGTCCGTGGGTCTCCCACTGTCCGTCAGGCAGCTGTTGTGTCGATTCCCAAAGGACCTTACGGACCGATCCGATAAATGACGTTTCAAAGACAAATGTTTTTTGTTCAAACAAATCGCGCAGCTGTTTCGCGCGTTCCTTTTGGATTGCCTTCGGGACCTGGTCCTTCATCCGTGCCGCTGCCGTCCCGGGACGTGGCGAATAGGGGAAGATGTGCCCGCCCGCGAAGGGGAGCGAGTCAACGAACGCCAGCGTCTCCGCATGTTCCTCATCGGTCTCACCGGGGAAACCGGCAATCACGTCTGTTGTGATGGCAAAGGCGGGATTGACCGACAGGGCTGTCTCCACCAGACGACGGAATTCAGCAAGTGTGGTGCGCCGGGCCATGCGTTTGAGAACGGAATCGGACCCGGACTGCAGCGGCAGGTGAAAATGCGGACACATGCGCGGATCTTCCCACAAGCGCAGGAAGCGGTCCGAAAGGTTCCAGGATTCCAGTGAAGAAAGTCTGATGCGCGGGATGTCTGTTTCCTTCAGCAGAAATTCGATCAGGTCCGACAGTTCCTCAGCCGGGTTCAGGTCAAGTCCCCAGGCTCCCAGGTTCACGCCGGTCAGCACGATCTCTTTGCCGCCGGCGCTGATGGCGGCCTTTACGTCATGCAGCACACGGGCTTTCTCAACGCTGTGGGCTTTGCCGCGTACCAGCCGGGTCACACAAAAGGTACAGTGGTTGTCACAGCCGTCCTGGATCTTGATGAAGGCTCTCGTCCGGGCATGAACGCCGGGGAGCGTCACGCGCTTCAGCGGTTCTGTGTCAAAGTCTGCCTTTTCCAACCCCAGAACTGCTGCGGTCAGGCTGTCTTTCTCCGCGTTGGGGATCACCTGTGAGACACCTTCCATGGCAGCGGCTTGGAGCGGTTCCATGGAACTCCAGCAGCCGGTGACCACCACCTGTGCGCCGCCTTTTGCGGCACTGCGGACCTTGCCTCGGGAATCGGATGCGGCGGCGGCCGTCACCGAGCAGGTGTTGACCACCGCTATATCGGCGCTTTCCGCGTCCGGGACGATCTCATGTCCCAGTGCGGTGAACTGTGCCGCATAGCGCTCGATTTCTGCCTGATTCAGCCGGCAGCCGATGGTGTCAAAGTAGACTCTCACTTACCCCTCACCCCTTATTCCTTACCATTTACCATATACCATTTACTAATTACTCTTTACTCTTTACTATTTACTCTTTTCCCCAACTTCTCTTGTTTTCTCAAGACAGGCGATCATGCCCTCGGTGACAGCCGTTCGCAGGCCTTCCTTTTCCATCGCTGCCAGGGCTGCCGCTGTGGTGCCGCCGGGGGATGTGACTTCATTTTTGAGGATCACCGGGTGTTTCCCTGCTTGCTTCATATAGGCAGCCGAACCAAGGACAGTCTGCAGCACGATCTTTTCAGAAAGCGGACGGGGCAATCCCATCTGTACCGCTGCATCGATCATGGATTCGATGAAAAGATAAACGTAGGCCGGACCGGAACCGGAGACAGCTGTCACCAGGTCGAGATCGGATTCCCGCTTTACTTCAAACTGCATGCCGAGGGCGGAGAGAATGTTTTCCGCAAGGGTTTTCTGTTTAGGGAGGACTGCCTCTGTTGCGAACCACCCGCAGACTCCTTCACCAATTTGGGCCGGAGTGTTTGGCATGATGCGAATCACGCGCCTGACATCCAATGTATCTCTGAAGCGACTGACCGATACACCGGCAGCGATCGAAAGCAGCAGAACATCAGAAGGAATATCTTCCCGGATGCTGGTTACCGCGTCATTCAAAAACTGAGGCTTCACGGCAATCAGTACTGCATCTGCCTGTCGGACGGCCTCCGCATTGGATGCGGCGATGTTGACACCCAGCCGGGCTTTCAGCTGTTCACATTTTCCCGTGTCGGGATCACTGATAAAAATTTCTTCAGCCTGTAAGACGTTGTTATTTACGATCCCGGTAATGATGGCGCTGCCCATCATCCCGGCACCGATCACCGCAAATTTCATCACTGCACCTCCTGTGACTATTTGGCGATCACTGAATTTTTACCGTACCATGCCGCTATCACTCTATTCTCCTCAGGATATTCGGAAAGCTCATGGTAAAAGAGAACATAAGGCCGGTAAGGAAAACGTTTCAGTACGGCATCCTTCACTTCCGGATCCTTCAGAATTTTCAGCCTTTGTTTGTATGTATATCCATAATGTCCCATTTGTCCGCTTCGGTATGAACGGTACGCGCTGATGCTTGTGGTGTCATACCACTTGATCTGTGTCATTCCGAAAGCAAAGAAGATCGTCATGAGCAGCAGTAAAACCACACTGTACCGGTCCTTCCCGGCAGCAGGAAACCATTGTTCAGGCAAAGATTTCTTTTGTATCAGCCAGCCGATCCAATAAAAAATGTTGAATATTGCCAGAAACAGCATCCCAAAGAAAATGATGTTGGTGATCCTGCCCAGTTGACTCAGGCTTTGTTCCGTCATCGCGTAGATTGGGGAATAGAACATCACACCGGTCAGACAGATCGAATAAAGGGTCACGAGTACCGGAAATTCAAAACGGAGCTCCGTATGTACAGCGATCCGCCACAGGATAGGGATCAGTGCAAGGATCAGGGCCCATACCGGCAGGGTGAACCATTTCCCGAGTGAGAGGCCAGCTTCCCGGAAAGAGAGCAAAACCGCCTGGAACAATCCCGGCTGGGCAAAAAATGTTTGTCTGTTCGCATTGCCCGGGGCAGCCACGTTAAGACCAAAAGAAAACAGATAACAAAAAAGTGGGATCAGCAGCAGTTTCCGGTCAGTATGTTTCCGCAGCAGCAGCAATGCTTCCAGGCTCACCAGTACGGTCGCTGTAGTCAGCCCCGTCACCAGGTTTCCGCCGCCGATGATCAGGAACAGAATGCTTGCTGCGATCAGAGTGCCGGTTTCCCGTTCCCCTTCCTTGCGCAGGAGAAAGCGCAGCAAAACCGCTAAGGCCAGGGCTGCAAGTCCAAAGAAAAAGGTGTAATATACTGCTCCCGTGTACCAGTAGATACCCTGACTTGCACGGGGCAGGAACTGTGTGCAAAGGATCGACCAGACGGATGCAATGACACAGCATTCCGCTTTCGGCGCACCGAAAAGTTTGCCGAATACAGTGAAGATCAGAGAAAAATTGCCGATAAGCAGCATAGCGAGGATCAGCCAGGGACCGATTTGATAATATTGTTCACCAAAAATCATCGGATTCAGCGTAAACAAAAAAATCGCGCTGAAGGTTCCCTGCCAGCCGAAATACAGGTCATAAACACGCTCCCATGCGGCTTTGAGAACCTGACCGAGCGATCCGGTCCGTGTCCATGCCTGATATGTTGGCAGCCCATTGGAATAGTCGTCCAGTGCCGGCACATCAAAGCGGGCGGCGTTAAGCATGGGGATCAACAGCAGAAGCAGGGCAAGGCATGCGAGGACAGCAAAAATTTTGATCGGAATACCGGCAGAAGTGAAGCGTTTCATTCGTTTTTACCAGCCTTTCCGCTCATCCAGCGGCCATAGACCGCCATGGAAAGCAGCCGTCCGGCTTTGTCGCAATTGCAGACTTCACCCACAGAAACTGAGCCGTTTCGTTTCCGGTTCACTTCGCTGAGCGCATTATAGAGCGTAACGGAAGAAGCCTTGACCGCGTATGCCGTTACCAGCATGAAGTCAGCCTGTTCGGAAAGCACCCCCGCACAGGCCTCGAGCAGGGACGGGAAGCCTTTATAGAATTCCCAGACTTCGCCCTTCGGGCCCCGTCCGAACTTTGGTGGATCGAGAATCACGCCTTCATAAAGGGAGCCGCGCCGGGCTTCCCGCTGTACAAATTTCAGCGCATCGTCAAGGATCCAACGAATGCGGTCCAGCGGGACTTTGCTGAGATCCTGGTTCTCCTTTGCCCAGGCGACGGCTTTTTTCGAGGCATCCAGATGTGTCACCTTTGCCCCGGCTGCCGCACAGGCCATGGTGGCGGCGCCGGTATAACCGAAGAGGTTCAGTACCTTCATCGGCTTCCCGTAATTCCGGACCCGTTCCATGAGCCAGTCCCATTGGCAGGCTTGTTCCGGAAATACGCCCAGCTGCTTAGAGTTGGAAAGCATAGCTTTGAGCGTCAAGTTTCGGTAGCGGAGCTTCCAGCTGTCGGGAAGTATCTTTAAGGTTTTCCAGTGGCCGCCATTTTCTTCAGCGGAGGGGATGAATTCCGCGCTGGCTTCCTTCCATTCGCATTCATCCATCAGCGGGCTCCAGACAGCCTCCGCTTCCGGACGGATCAGGCGATATGGACCAAACTGCTCGAGCTTGCGGCCGTTTCCGCTGTCCAGCAACTGATAATCTTCCCATGCCGGGGAAGTCAGTAAATTCACGATCGGTGTTGAAGCTTCAATTCTCATGACCTCATTATACACCATCCCCGGGAATTGCTCTGTGAACAAGGCCAGGGAATGTCTTTTGTAGGACCAGAAAAAGTATTAATTCGAAAATCAAAAATAGCGTTAAAAACAGTAGTCGATTGCTGATTTTAACGCTATTTTTATGATATACTATATTTACAAATCATTATGGAGCGGCAGTCATGGCATATGTTCATCGGATAATTGAAGAAAACATCATAAAAACAGGAAAATCATTTCCTTGTTTGGTGATTTACGGTCCCCGCCAGGTTGGAAAATCGACAACGGTTGAAATGCTGTACGGAGAATCATTCAGAAAAGTTACACTTGATAACATTAATGACAGGGTACTCGCCAATCAAAATCCAAAGACTTTTCTTGAAACATATGGATGGCCGCTGATCATTGATGAAATCCAGAAAGCACCGGGATTACTGGATGAAATCAAGCAAAAAATTGATGAACAGCGTTTGATCTGGCTAAAAAACGGAACAGAGCGGCAGTTGATGTATATTCTTACAGGCTCCAACCAGTTTGAATTACAGCAAGGGGTCTCGGATTCTCTTGCCGGACGCTGCGGCATAATTAACATGGCTTCATTTTCTCAGGCAGAAAAATATAATTCTGCAGGGACGCTTTTCGATCCGGATATTGAGTTGCTTTTGAAACATGAACGGGAAGTTCATGTGAAATACAGAACACGAGCAGAAATTTTTTCTGATATCTTTCAGGGTGGGATGCCGGATGTTGTGACCGGAATCTCACAAAGGGATGTATATTACCGCTCTTATGTGAATACCTACATCGAAAAGTGATTGTTGTAAAATGAAATTGGAGGTAATTGCAGACCAAAATTGGAGGTAATT
>CAYWKZ010000153.1:0-6528 GCA_964459115.1 uncultured Leptolinea sp.
ACCGACGTCTACACCGGCTATTTCAACGCCGTATGGGAGTAGAGAGACATTAGACATTAGACTTTAGGTTTTAGGTTTTAGGTTTTAGGGCCCATGAAACAGGAAAAGCGGTTTATAATTAGGTGATTGAGGTAATTATGTGGTTATTCAGCAAACCTTTTTCCAACCAGTACAAAGATGAAGTCAACCGCCTGATGGACGAGTTGGCCCGTATCGCAAAAGAAGACGACTTTCTCTCCGAACGCCCCGGCAGCCCCTTTGACCGGGAATGCCGTCACATCCGCGCCAGGGAGATCGGCCAGCGTCTTTTCGACATCGGCAAAGCCGACACCATGGAATGGGTGATCAAAAAGCTCTCCAAACGCATCGGCAAGGACATGACCGCCCATCTCGAAGCCTGCTGGCGCCAGATCGGAAACTTCTAAAGGGGGACGGATCCCGCAGGGGCCTGTACCCCGGGAAGGACAGTAACACCTCTGGCAATTGAACGCCGAGTTCCCGAGGGACAGTCCCCTTCAGGTACTGACCCTCTTTTGCCCTGAGTCAATACAACCTGTTCTGCTGACTCAATTCTGAGTCAACGAAAACAGGTCACTTTGACTCAAGCCGATTAAATCAGCGTTTCCTTAACATAAATCCATAACTTCCTGTATTAAACAACTGTATAATTAAACCATAGGTCGGAGTTCGAATTTTTACGGCAGGGCAAAGCACAGATGTTACCGAAAATCAAACAAAACAGGAACAATCAGAACATTGACCCGGAAGTCAGAGAAGAGCTCGAATACAACGGGCGCTTTTCCGATATTTCCAATGCGTCTGCCGAAGAATTCGGTGATCTCATAAACCCATCCAATGAGGCGAACCTGCGTGCGCTCCGGAAGAGATCTGTAGACTCGGCGATGCCGGAAAATGATGACAGTTCCGACCCGGAAGATGAGAAAGACGATTCCTTTGACAACGGAGCCGACAGAATCAGCAATGATATTATCGATGATAATGAATCGGAAGATGAAGCCGCGCAGCTGGTCAAAGAAGCCGCAGAGGCGCTGAAAAAAAGGGACGGGGAAAACAAGATCGATGAAAATGAAGAACTCGATCCTCTGAACACCGGCTTTTATGGGAAACTCCCCGGACTCAGCGAGGAAACGGGAAAAAAGCCTGCCGGGAAGACTGCGAAAAAACCATCAAAAAAATCATCCAAAAAATCCGCCCCGAAAAAAGCCGCTGAGCCTGCAAAAGAGGAAGACCTCACGCAGATCGACGAGTCACTGGAACCTGTTCAAGAGCTGGGATTTGCTGTGCAGAAGCTCCCCCCGCGGAAGAAAGCAGGCTGGGGCAAAAAATTTCTCAGTTCCCTTGCATACTATACCGGGAAGTTTTTTGGGAAAGTCGTCGGCACGCTTGGCACCATGCTGAATATGCTAACCGGCGGAATCTTTACCGGGTCAAACTCCTGGTCAGGTACCTGGAGAAGGATGTTCGGACAAAATTTTTCTCAAAAGAAGAAAAACCGCAAAAACATTCCCGGATGGGATGGCGCTCAGTTTGAAGAAAGGCCGCAGAATAACGATGAAGTCAACGTTGACTTCCGAAGGGTCCCGGATGTCTGGTCCTATCCGGTTGCGGCTGAGGGCGATTTTGAGGATGAGAACAGCAAAGAAAGAAAACCCCGTCCCCCGGTCATCTCTGTCTATGTTGGGCAAAGCTCCCCTCAATACACTACAAATGAGTACCTTTCGTCAGGTCATTCAGGCATCGGCATTGAATACAGCCGGAGACACCCGAGGTCCGGCCGCTGGCAGCGCTTTGCCCTGCGTTATGGGTTCGGAATTGGAGGGGGTATATCCAAAACCAAATCGATGAAAGCAGTGCAGGGTTACAGCGCTGCGACTCTTCCCGGTGAGCTGAGAGATGATAGAGGCGAAGCCTTCACGATCAGCCGTTCTTACACCGCGACCCCAAAACAGGTGAATGATGTGCTTCGTGCTTCGGAAACATATGCGGACCGGGGCGGATACAACCAATACACGCGGAACTGTACGACCTTCGCCAAAGAAATGGTTGTGGATGTGGCAAAGATCCGGGGCGCGGCCCCCATTTTCGAAATGGATACAGTCTATGCACACCACAAAGCGGACAGAGCGATGTTAGGCGCCGGACTTTTAGCCCCATTTGCGAAAGCCGAGGCTGAAAACCAGTTTGCAAAGTTAAAAAACAAGGACGACATGACCTATCAGGGCTTTGGCAACAAACTGGCGACAGAGGAAGATTATAAACGCTACAACAAATCCATCAGCTTTTCCTCCACCCGCGCCGATAAAGCCCATTCCCCGAACGGAGCGGCAGAGAATATGGCCCGTATGGAAGGCGGCAGGTCGGGAAAACTGGGGATTGGATATACCAGGGTTGAAGATGGTGAGGATGCCGGAGCTTATCCGATAAATATCATATTAGAACAGCTGCCAAAGGCTGCCCGAGACCTGAGGGATGTGCTGGAAAATATGACCCCGGCAGAGGAACTCATCGGCGAAAAGGCGCCGAAAGGGTTGGAAGCTGTCCTGGATTCGCTGTCCGAACAAAAAATAACCGCCTCTATGAATATGATCCCTAAGAGCAACAACGAACTGCTGGAGACGAAACAGACCGATCTGATCCGGGGCCGGTCCATCTTTACGGATATCATCAATAACTGCAATACGCTTCTTTTCAAATTTTACCATAACGACAAACGCGTGCAGAAAGCGGTTATGGACATGATGGACTGGGCGACGAACGGGATCCGGAACATGGACATGGCTTACGCACAAACCGAGAATAAAGATCATGAGGACCCGGAAGATGACCTGAAAGACATCAAAAAAGATTTTTATGAAAAAGAATATATGATCACCCACGAAGATGAAAATCATAAACGCAGCAAGGCGACCATGACGCCTTCACTCTTTGAAAGTTATCTTCAGATATTCAAAACACCTGAAAAGGCGATCAAAAATTATAACCGGTATAACGAACTTCAAGTTGATTACAACAAGAAGCGCTTCGGGCAGAATGATCCCCGGTACAGGGAATTGTTAAAGTTTGACCGCATCGAAGAGCTTGCTGAAGATTTTGACAAATCCCACAGGTATATGCTGGAAAAAGATAAATTCAGCCAGCAGGATGTGAATTACGCCTTCGCACTGTCCAAAAAAGAGACGTCAAAAAATATAAGTTTCTATGGAAAAGAATCAGACAATGACAGGAATTTCAACCTTCCGATCAAAGACTTCTCAATGCATTCAGCCTCCAATGTTTATCAGATGCAGATCATGAAAACGGTCTTCGGAGATATGAGCAGCCGCATAACTCAGAAATTCCAGGCGAAAGTCACCAAAGAAGAGGTGATCAACTGGGTCTTGGACGATATGTCCGCCAAAATCAATGAGAACAGGAACGAGATGGAAATGGTCCTGAGAGGGATCAAAAATTCGCTGAAAAACCCCGATGAAAAGGATTTCAGAAGAGATGTTAACTCGCTGCTGACCAGATGGCTGTATCAGATGTTCAAAGAACGGGTTAAAAAACAGACGCTCAATTCGATCACAAAAGCTGTGACAGACAGAAAAAGCCCGGTCATGGGCATACTTAACAGCATGATCGCTGATATACTGTCTGAAAATCAACCGGTGAACGAATAGAGGTTTTCCACCCGTCAGCGGGTATTTCCTATCAGGATGGACCTTTGTTCCTGAGTTGTAATCCAGAGTTATAATTCTGCCAAAACCACGCGGCGGTTCAGGTAACCGCCATCGGGGGACTCATCCTCACAGGTGAGCAGGATCAGCGCATTCTCTTTCACTTCAGCAGCGATTTCGGAAAAACCGCCGGCAGGGATTTTCTCACTTCTATAGACATGCCAGGTTTGCATCACACCCCGCTCATCGGTGATCATGAAGCTGTCTCCGGGTTCAAGGGTTCTCAGGAGGGCGAAGGGACCGGCTTCGGTGGTGTTCAGGTGATTATGCCCGGTCAGGACGGTGAGACCCTCTCCCGGCACTCTGCTGCCTTCCAGCATTCCTACAGAGCTTTCCAGCCATTCTACCGGGTACTCCCCATCAAGGAAAGGCACCGTCACGATATCAGACGCCGCATCCAGCGTTGGAAATTGTATCGTCAGGTGTGTCGGTTTGTACTGCACGCTCAGCGGCTGTGCGGAGAGTTTCTGTGTCTTCAGCGCGGAAAACCCGGTCTTCGGCAGGACGTCTGCCGATTCCAGCCGGGTAAACAGAAGAGGGTGGGGTTCCTGCGCAGCAGCAGCGGGAACATTTTCCAGAAATTCCGGAAATCCGTCAAAATTCAGGACCGTTTTTTTATAAGGAAAAGTATGTTCGGCAGTACAGTTATCGGGATCATTACATTCCGGATCTTTTCGGGTGTCCGCTTCAGACCTGGAAATATCAATGATAAACCGCTTATATTCGTCAACCGTCCTGCCGGGGATCGCCTGCTTCAAAAGAGCAAAAGCGCCTGAAACCATCGGTACAGCCATTGAAGTACCGTTTGATCCAACATAAGAGCTGGTGCTCAGCTCCAACCTGTCTTCTGATTCATAGATATCCCCATCAAACAGCGATGCCGAACGGATCTTGTCCCCCGGAGCGAGAATGTCCACCAACTCACGGCTGTGATCAGAATATTTGGATATATAGACAGGTGATTTCGGATCCTCATCGTATTTTGTGCAGGCGCCCACACTGAACACATCGGAAACACAGGCTGGATGTTCCACTTTTTCATTTAACGCATCATTGCCTGAAGAGGCAACAAGGATGATGCCGGCTTCTGTCATTCTTTTGAATATAGCAGCATCATTCGGTCTCACCATGTCACAAACGGATGAAAATCCCTCGCCGCCCTTTTCCGTACTGTCCCCGTAGCTCATGTTGACAACGTCGATCCGGATCCCATCATTATGCAAACCGAGAATATAATCATAAGCACGATATTTATCAGGCGTAGTTTCGACAGACGTATAACACGTTCCGGAAGTGGTATTTTCAGGATCTTGTTCGCAGGGATATTTCCCCCAGGAAAAAAACTGAACAGCCACAATGTCTGCTTTCGGAGCGATCCCGTCCCTGCCGGCAGCGATCCCGGCAGTATGGGAACCATGCAGGTAACCGAAGACCTCTTCTTTCGCCTGCTTTGTATCTGTGTTCATAAGGGAATATTCCGGAAGAGCAGAATCCGATTCCGTGGTACCTCCGGTACAAACCGCTTTTGTTTCTATTGTCAAATTATCCTGCTTTTCGGTTGTTTCGGATGTGAAGCATTTTTCCCGGATCACCCGTCCGGCAAACTGTTCATGGGAACTGTTCAGCCCTGTATCCAGGATCGCGATCGTTGTCCCTTTCCCGGTGTACCCCAGGTTATGAGCTATGCTAACATGCGTTATCGCTTCCGTATGTCCCTCAAGCTTCTGCGTCTCGGATGATTTATCCTCTGACGCGTCTTCTGTTTTCAGCGTGTCGAGAAAATAATATTCACCGCCGAATATCTCCAAAAGGTCCCCATTTCCCGCGGCAAAGGCCATGATCTGTTCAAAAGTCCCCTGCAGAGTGATCATGTTCAGGTTTTCCAGCGGGTAGGAAGCAGCCATCCCCAGCGACAGCGCCTTTTGGCTTTCAGCCTTTTCCGTCCCCGGGAGGACATCTGCTGCCACCATGAACTCACGCTGCGCCACCTTTTGCCGGGCTTCCGCTGAAAAACCGGTGCTGAGGACATAATCCATGAAGTTTTTCAGCGGTCCCGAAGTGACCTTCGCCCGTTCCGTTTCGCTGAGCGGGACCAGTTCCGAGCCCGGAAGCAGATCCGCCGCGCTTTTGCCGACAGTTCCGTTGACCTGTACGCTGCAGATGGCATGGGAGACCGAATCCAGACTTTCCGCATAGATCACCGCATTTCCCGGCGAAAGTGCCGTCACCTTGAAGTTGATCCCGTCAATTTGGATCACGTTTTCGTCGCTGCTGTACCAGCGCAGGTACGGACGGGCAGTGTTTTCCGGCTCATATGTGACTGTAAAGGTATAAGTATCTCCGGCTTCCATGGTCAATTCGCGGATGCCCAGGTCGATCTTTGTGACGGGACGGTTGGATCTTTGTTCTCCGCTGTTCTGGCCCGCTGCCATCACCGGCAATGCCGTGATCAGCAGGAGGAAAAGCAAAATAATAATCGTCGGGATTTGTCTGGCTTTTTTCATGATTTTTCTCTCTTTACGCTGTGATCGTGAATCAGAAACCGGGAACCGGCTGCTCTCCACATCACGGTTTCTGCTCTTTTTTAACACATATACCTTTATTTATAATAATGCAAAATTCGGTATTCAGATAAAGTGCATCTGCAATCTTATTTACATTTCCCACCCGCTTAAAAGACGTTGATGAATGTACACCTGAGTCGGAGGGGTCGGGTTCTGGAGGCTCGTGCGCAGTATGAGCCGGAAGGATCTGACCCCGCAGACTCGGGTGACGGGAGCACACGGGGACG
>CAYWKZ010000154.1:0-6415 GCA_964459115.1 uncultured Leptolinea sp.
CCTTCGACGGTCTTGATGTTGAAGCGGCGGTAATGGGATTTTGCGGGAACGCCCTGCAGAAAGACCACCATCGAACCGACGGAGTTCGTCCCCTGGGTGTTGGAGATGTCGTAGCACTCCATGCGGTTGGGCGCCTGGGGAAGCCCCAGCGCGTTCTGCAGCTCGGCCAGCGCCTCATTTTGTTTGCTGGTGTCGTTGGTCCATTGGGTCTTAAGCGCTTTGAGTGTCTCAATGGCGTTTTCGGTGGCCATATTGACCAGGTCTTTGGAAGCTCCCATGCGCGGGACCTTGATCTCGATCTTTTTCCCGCCCCGTTTCTGCCGCAGCCACTGGTGGATGATCTTCGTCTCCTCCAGGTCTGTCGGCAGCAGCATCTGCGGCGGAACAGTCGCCGCCCGGTCGTAGTATTGCCGGATGAAGGCTTCCAGAACTTCGGAATCATCTTCATCCGCGGTGCCTTCCAGCACAAAATATTCCTGCCCGATCAGCTTCCCGGAGCGGACGAAAAACATCTGCACACAGGACTGGTCCTCTGCGCGGGCAATAGCGATCACATCCGAGTCGATATCTTCCGAAGAGACGATCTTCTGTTTCTCAACGACCCTTGCGGCTGCCTGGATCTGGTCCCGCAGCATGGCAGCCCGTTCGAACAGCATTTTGTCTGAGGCTTCCTTCATCTCCTGCTGCAGCTTTTTGATGATCTCGTCGGATTTCCCTTCCAGAAAATCCCCGAGGCTTTCCATCATGCGGTGATATTCTTCCCGGGTGATCGCGCCGATGCAGGGACCGGAACACAGCTTGATGTCATAGTAAAGGCAGGCTCGCTGGTCGTTCCCGGTCAATTCCCGATCACAGGTGTAATAGGGGAAGACCTTCCGCAGCATGTCGAGGGTTTGCCGGACAGCCCAGACACTGGTGTAGGGACCGAAATAGCGCGACCCGTCATGGATCATGCGGCGGGTGACCGTGACCTTCGGATAAGGATCCTGATAGCTGATCTTGATATAGGGGTAGCGTTTGTCATCCTTGAGCTGGATGTTGTAATGCGGTTTATAGCGTTTGATGAGGTTCATCTCCAGGATGAACGCTTCCAGCTCGGATTCCACCACCACCCATTCAATGTGATCAATATGTTTCACAAGCTGCCGGGTCTTTTCCGTGTGCCCGGCGTCATTGACAAAATAGGACTTCACCCGGTTGCGCAAATTGATGGCTTTGCCGACATAGATGATCTTGTCATCGGCATCTTTCATCAAATAACAGCCGGGCTTTTTCGGCAGGGTGGCCAGTGTATTGCGGATGGATTCATTTACTTCGATCATTGTTTTCTCAGTAGTCAGTGATCAGAGGCCTGTGTCAATTACCGCGCTCACTTAAGGAAACACTGATTTATTCAGAATGAGTCAATGCAACCCGTTCTGTTGACTCAATTCTGAGTCAACGAAAACTGGTCACTTTGACTCATTTGCCATGAAACCGACATTAATCAGCGTTTCCTTAATTTCTGACGATCAACAGCTTTCCGTTGTTCGTCAGCACTGCGGCGGATGTGCCATCGGGAGCGGAGGAAAGCAGGCTGATCCGTTCTTCTTCATTTTCAACGGTTTTCATCTCTCCTAACAATTCATATGTCTGCGGGTCGATGCGGTAAACCGAATTTGCGTCGGCAGCCCATATAACGGTCCCGTCCTGACTGTATGAGAGTTCATAGGGGCCTGTCTTCCCGAGGATTGTCCGGCCGAGCTCTTCCCCGGACTTCGGATCAAAAAAGATTACGCATCCGTTCTCATAATCGTCATTGATGATGCTCACTGCCAGCGTTTTTTTATCCGGAGCAAGCTCATATGCGGAGGCAAAATCCCACAGAGAAATGGTCTTCCCGAATGAACCGTCCACTGTATCCTGGACCGCGAAGGTTCCGCGGGAATGCCAGACGAGATAATTTCCATCTGCTGAAAGTGTGGAATCATAAACCGGAGCGGCTGTCTCAAACCCGGTCAGGTCATGGACCGCAGTGCCGTCCTTGGCATCATAAACGACTGTCCGGATCTGTTCGGCGGAATCTGCCAGTACCTGAGAACCGTCTTTTGAAACAGCAACTGAAAGCATCTGGAACCCCGGTTCGATGGTTTGTGCGGCTTTCTTCCCGTTTCCTGGCTCGTAAATATAGATCGTCTGCCAATCGGGAGAAAGGGCTGCAATGACACCGGTCTCACTGAGTGAGGTGAAGGAATAATTCTTGCCTTCCAGCTCAAATGTTTCCGGGCTTTCAGGCGATGAGACCGCGATATATTCCACAGCATCTTTAGAAGCGAGCATCAGCACATCACCGCTTTCATTCCACACCATTCGGCTCACCGACTGCGTGAGCTCAAGCGTTGTCAGCAGTTCCGTTTCCTGTGTCTGGGCAAAAACGCCTGTAACGACCAATAAACAAATCATCAAAATGGGTATTATCTGTAAATGTTTCATGTCTTTCCTTCCTGACTGTCGGTGTTAAAACAGAAGGCGCTCAGCGCCTTCTGTGACTTTATTCATTCTGTTCCGGATCCGGTTCCAATAACAGACAAACTGAGCTTTTATTCCCTGATCCTTGCTGCTTTTTCCTTTTTCCTTTAGAAAAATGAGAAGCGCTTCTTCTTTTCTTCAACCGGTTCCGGATCATTGTTCGTTTCCGGTTCGGGTTCGGGTGCCGGAGTTTCCTGGGCTTTTGCTTCTTCTGCTTCTTTTGCAGCGAGTTCCTCTTCCATGGCTGTCGGCATGGCATCCAGCGCGGCTTCTTCCATCAGCGTGTCGACCTCACCGCCGGAACCGGGCAAGGCATAAGGCATGGCATTGCTCATCTTGTCAAGCAGACCTTTGTAGGTGTCCTTAGATTCTTCTGTAGCTCCCAGCTTGATTTCCAGTTCACGCAGCGCCAGGTTGATGTTATCGCGGGCTTCGATTGCTTCTTTCTTTGCCTGTTCGGCTTCCTGTGTGGTCAGATCTGCTTTGTTCAGCGCAATATGTAGATCATTGATCTCTTCTTGAGCCTTGGTCTGGGCCTGTTCCAGTTTTTCCTTAGCCTCTTCGATTTCAAGGATCTTCTGACGCAGATCTTTGTTGCTGTTCTGCGCGTCAATCAGGTTCGAGCGGTATTTGGAAAGGTTATCTTCCAGTTCCGCAACTTCTTTGCGGTGTTTGGAATTCTGCTGACGGTTCCTGATCCAGCCGGGTATTGTCAGAATGGAAATGATCAGTGCTCCGATGGCCATGGCGATCAATAAAAACAGCGCCAGGGGCTGTTCAAATTTCCAGGCCATAAATTGTACTGTAACTATATTCGGATTCTGCAGCGCAAACATCACCGCGAAAATAGAAACGATCAAGGCAAAAATGATCACAAATTGCATAAAATCCTCCAGGTGCGCTCAAACGAGCGTTTATTTCAAATTATGTAGTGTCTCGGAAAGACACTTCAGTAATACTATTTTATAGTATTTTTAAAATTTTTGCGGTTTTTCGTCTCTACTCAGTGTCTTTTTATGAAATTTCCATTTTCTTCCGCTGCCGGTTCAAAACCAAAAGCGCGCAGACACACAAAATCAATCCGCCTCCGAAAAGCATTTTCATCACCAGACTTCGCTGGGCAGCAGCCGCCTCTTCGGTGCTGATATAGCCTTCCGGGATCGTCATGCTGTCATAGGATTCCGCAGCCTGCATGGTTTTCCGGTCTTCCTCCTGACGCATCAGATATTCGATGCGCGGGTTTCCGCCCCGGACACCAAAGGATGGCATGACCGCGTGATAGGATTCCTCCGCGGCTTCACCGTATTCACGTTCATCCAGTACGATTTCCTCATCATAAAGCGAGAGAGATTTTGCCACCGGCGCTGCGTAATCCATCTCTTCGGCTGCCATGGGTTCAACATAGGTGTTTTCGGCAGTTTCGGTTTTTGCAGACTGCTGTGCCCGGACAAGCGGGAAAATAAAAGTGAATGCCAGCGCCAATGCGCAAAAGGCAGCAGCCGTCCGGAAAACCGGGAACAGCCTTTCCCACCAGGGTTTGGGACGGGCTTCTTCGGCCATGGCACGGGTCAGGATGTAATTTCGAGGAGGAGCAACGGTCGGTAGCTCTTTGACCATCGCTTTCACCTTCATCAAATCAGCAATTTCTTCACGGATCTCTGGAATCTCTGTCATCCGCTCGGAAAACTTAACCACATCTTTCCGGTCCAGTTCCTGGTCCAGATAGCTGTTGATGAGTTCGTAATCTTTTTGAGAAAGTTTTTCAGTCATAGCGCCACCGTTCTTTATGCCTTTAACGAAGCCTCCTGCCTAAAAGTTTCCTTTTGATTTCAAACAATCGCGCATCCGCAGGCGGGCACGCAAAAGACGGCTTTTCACCGTACCCAGCGGAACCTTCAGTATGTCCGCGGCCGACTGGTAATCCATTTCCTGGATGTCGATCAGCAGAAACACTGTACGGTAGACGTCCGGCAGAAATTCAAAACAGGCTTTGATCGCTTCCTGACGATCCATCCGTTCGATTTGTTCAATCGGAGATTCGGAAGGGTCGATCAGCCAGGGAACGTCTTCATTTTCTTCATCGCTGTCCTGTGACTGGGGAACGAGCTCCTGCTCCGGGTGGCGTTTGAGACGACGCAGTTCATCGTAGCAGGCATTGATGGTTATGCGCAGGATCCAGGGTTTGAAAGAAGTTCCGCTGAAGCTGCTGATATGTTTCCAGGCATTGATGAAGGCAGTCTGCGTGATGTCATCGGCACGGGCAGTATCACACATGATCCGCAGGGCAGTGTTGAACACAGACGTCTGGTAATAGGTAACCAGACAGTTAAATGCCTCAAGTGACCCTTCAATGGCCATCTCAAGATATTTTGCCTCGTTTTCAAATGTGTCGTTCATCAGACCTTAGACTTTAGACCTTAGACAATAGACTTTAGACATTAGAGAATAATTTCCGCCCCGGGATGATCACTATTCCCTATTTCCTAAATCCTATTCCCTATTTTAGGTTTCCCCAATTGATTCCGCGTTTTGCTTCCGTCAGGAGCGGAACACTGAGCTCCGTGATGTTTTCCATCACACTGCGAACCACTGCCTGTGTTTCATCCAGTTCTTCTTCCGGAACCTCCAGCATCAGCTCATCGTGGACCTGCAGCAGGATCGAGCCATGGAGGTTGTGTTTTTTCAGTTCCGCAGGCAGTGCGATCATAGCTGCCTTCAAAATATCTGCAGAGGTGCCCTGTACCGGAGCATTGATCGCCTCGCGTTCTTCCCGGTTACGTAAATTGTAATTCATTTCCCGCTTTAGATTGGGAAAATAACGTTTTCTTCCTGCAAGTGTCCGGACCCAGCCCTGCTGTGCGGCCGTCAGGCGCAGCCCGTCCAGGAAAGATTTCACCTTCGGGAATTGTTCAAAATAAGCTTTGACAAAGGCTGAAGCCTCTGAAGGTGTCAGGCCGGTGGATTTGGAGAGCCCGAAGGAGCTCATGCCATAGATCAACCCGAAATTGATGGCTTTGGCATGACGGCGCTGATCTTTTGTGACTTCGGAAATGTCACAATGATAGATGGCGGCTGCCGTGGCCGCGTGAATGTCCTGTCCGGCCTTGAATGCCGAGATCATGGCTTCATCACCGGACATATGAGCGACGATGCGCAGCTCGATCTGGCTGTAATCCACTGAAAGGAGCTCCCGGCCGGGAGCAGCGGTAAAGGCGGTACGGATCTGTTTCCCAAGTTCGGTTCGTGTCGGGATGTTTTGCAGGTTCGGTGAGGAAGACGCCAGGCGCCCGGTAACGGTTCCGGTCTGGTTGAAGGAAGTATGGACCCGTCCGGTGTTTTTGTCGATGCTCTCCGGCAGTGTATCGGTATAGGTGCTCTTCAGCTTTCCGACTTCACGGTATTCGAGGATCTTGTCGATCACCGGATGCTCTCCGCGCATTTCCTCCAAAACATCGGCTGCCGTGGAATAATTCCCTGAACTTGTTTTCTTTGCCGTACGCGGCGGAACCAGTCCGAGCGTATTGAATAAAGCTCCGGAAAGCTGCTGCGTCGAGTTGATGTTGAAGGGGTAGCCGATCAGGTCATAGATCTCTTTTTCGAGGTTGACCATCCGTTCAGCGAGATCTGCTGACATTTGCGTCAAGAAATCCCGGTCCAGCAGGATCCCGCGCATTTCCATCTCCGCAAGTACCGGGATCAGCGGGATCTCGAAGTCAGTGAAGATGTGTTCTGTCTGTTCTTTCTGCATTTTTTCCCGCAGGATCGGTATCAGCTGCAGCACCACTTCGGCATCAGCCGCTGCATAGGGTGCCGCATCCTTGACCGGGACCCGGTCCATGGTGATTTGCTGCTTCCCTTTGCCGATCAGTGTTTCGATTTCAGTCATCCGGATGCCCAGCAGCGCCTT
>CAYWKZ010000155.1:0-6412 GCA_964459115.1 uncultured Leptolinea sp.
CTATCCGCGAAGGTGGTCTGACCGTTGGTGCCGGTACCGTTACCGAAATCATCGCATAAGAAGAGGCTTGTTCATGGCTAAACAAAAGATTCGCATTCGTCTGAAGGCTTTCGACCATCGCATTCTGGACCAGTCCGCAAAGCGGATCGTTGACACCGCTGAACGCAGCGGCGCCCAGGTTGTCGGTCCGGTCCCCCTTCCGACTAAGATCGAGAAATTCACTGTCCGCCGTTCAACCTTCATCGACAAGGACTCCCACGAACATTTCGAGATCCGCACTCATAACCGGATGATCGATGTTCTGGATCCGGATTCCAAGACCATCGACATGCTGATGCGTCTCAATCTGCCCGCCGGCGTCGATATCGAAATCAAGATCTGATTTTGAGACAGTAAAAACAACTTCCGGAGGATAGTTCAGATTGGATATTTCAGAAAATAGCTGATTTGAGACCGGATCCTTCGGAAGACAGCAAATAAAGACGGCTTCATGGGAACATAAATGTTCCTGTGAAGCTGGTTTATTAATTACCTGAAGATTAATGTTATAATAATACGGTTATATCGACAATATCAGGAAAATAATAAGTAGCTTACAATTCCAATGGTATTATTGCTGTGGTCCATTTATTTCAAGCGGTTATGGAGTTTTAGAGATCATGGAAATATTGAGGCAGTACCAGGCGGACATCATGCTGATACTCAGCGGTATCTGCGGCATCATCGCGGTTTTTGTCTATATGACGGACTCTATGTCCAAAAAAAGAAGGCTCATTCTGATACAGCAGGAGCTTTGCGCCATGTTCCTGATGATTGCCGACCGTCGTGCCTATATTTACCGGGGCGATACAAGCACCCTCGGCTGGTGGATGGTGCGCATCAGTAATTTTCTGGTATTCTTTCTGACGCTTGCAGTTATCTACTGCTTCAACCTTTACCTGATTGACCTGTTTACCCACGAGGGTAAGCTGGAAACGGTACCCGTACGGCTAAAAATTGTAAAAATACTGACGCTTGTGGGCATGGCGCTGGTGGTCATTTCCCAGTTCACAGGTTTTTACTATACTTTCGATGAGATGAACCGCTACCAGCGTGCACCGGGTTTCATCGTCTGTTATATCATTCCGCTTACCAATTTACTGCTGATGATATCCGTTATATTGCAGCATCACAGACGCCTGAGACGCAGTATGCGGATTTCACTGCTGACCTTTACACTGGGTTCAATTGTCGCATCTATATTTCAGATCTTTATGTACGGTGTCTCGCTGAACAACATGACCATTGCCGCCACGACAGTGCTGCTTTACATATTCGCTCTCAAGGATATGAACAGGGAGGTGGATCACGCCAGGAAGGTAGAGATCGAGACCTACAAGGAAGCACAGAAAAAGGAGCATGCGCTGTTTGAACAGACGGCGGAGGCTCTTGCCAATGCCATCGATGCCAAGGATAAATACACCCATGGTCATTCAGCTCGTGTGGCTATGTACTCCAAACAGATCGCCAGGTTGGCAGGAAAAAGCGAGGAAGAATGCGACCAGGTATATTTCGGGGCGCTGCTGCATGATGTGGGTAAGATCGGCGTTCCGGATGCTATCATCAATAAGGACGGCAAGCTGACCGATGAGGAATATGCGTGGATCAAGATGCATCCAGTCTATGGTAGCCAGATCCTTTCCAGCATTCAGCAGTCACCCTATCTTTCGATCGGGGCACACTACCATCATGAGCGCTACGATGGCCGGGGCTATCCGGTTGGTCTAAAGGGCGAGGATATCCCTGATATCGCTCGAATCATTGCCGTAGCAGATTCTTATGATGCTATGACCTCCAAGCGCAGCTACCGTGATCCTCTTCCCCAGCAGATCGTGCGTGAGGAGCTGGTCAAGGGCATGGGAACGCAGTTCGATGCTGAATACGCAAAGATCATGCTGCGATTGATTGACCGTGATGTGGATTACCGAATGAGAGAGCGTGAGGAGGCAACAGACGAGGCGTTTATCAATTGGCTCCATTGTGAAAGAATCTATAATGAATGCTCCGTAGGTTTCCGGATTACTGAAACAATCACCAGGATACGCCTTTACAGTAAGCCGGACGAGGGATTTGAACGCGCCGGGAGCCTGCCAACGCTCTTGATTTTCGATGCGCTGGACGGCCGGGTGCATGAGGACGTGTCCCAGCATAAAGAGCTTCTCTTCGTAGAATATGGTCAGATTCGTTTTGATGGACGCACGAAATGCGAAGAAGCACGGAAAATTGAGACCCGCGTGATAAAAGATAATGCCTGGCTCAAAGAGACCGGTAATGACTTCATCGTTCGGCTTACTGCCTATGAGATCGAAGCAGTTCGGCACAAGGATCACGCCATGATCCGGATCTCAGACGGTAAAAAGACAGTGCAGAGCATTATTGCCTTTCCTGACAGCACCCGGTTTGCCTATTTGTCCCTGACCGGTGAGCACTGTACGATCAACAGCGTCCATGTGGATCAGGATGCGGGTACCGTAGCTGAAGATTATATTCCGCGCATCGTTGATGAAATCAGCTATATCAAAGGCTGCCCGCAGGGGGACATTCCCAATGTGCAGATCGACACCTGGCGCAGTGACGCGACACAGGGCGTTCCTGTCACGGATGGCATGGAGATCAGTTTTCACACGCGCAGTCTGCCCACAGCTCGTCTTATCTGGCACTGTCCCTTTGTTACGGTTTTCACCTCAAAGGATGGCAGGATCAACGGCGAAGGATACCGTGAATTCCTGCTGCTGCGGCTGGACGGGGAAAACTGGGAATCCGACTCCCATGTCGTAAACACGGTTGAAATCAGCCATACGGGAGCTTTTCCGGGTTGGAACACCTGGAAGGTTAAGAACCGTGAGGGGTTGGATTGCCGGGTCAATATTCAGCGGGAAGGCAATATCATAACCATGTCTACAGAGAACCTGGGAATTTCCCTCTCCAGCGTGACAACCGTCAAAGATGATGTCGATGATCTCTATGTGGCGCTGACCGGGGATCAGGTCGCGCTGACAAATATTCAGATCACCGCGAAGAATTAATGCAAATGGCTTGCGGAGCTTAGCGCTCCGTCACCCGTTTTCCTGTCATGTGTTCCGGAACGAGGGCGAACATCAGTGTGCCTGGACCGGAATTCTCGATTTCGTGTTCGATGTAGGCTTCGTCTTTCGTGAATTTATGGCTGAGCTTGCGGGCAATGTCATAGATCATTTCCAGGTTTTCAATTATCTCGACCTTTCCGAAGACGATCACGCTGCGGAATGTCAGATACCAGTTCCCGTTTTCATGGCTCCCTTCATCCATGACACAGAATGATACCTTAGGTTCGGCTTTCAGCGCGTCTACCTTGTGTCCGGATTTTCCACTGTGGAAATATAGCTTCCCATCCTCTTCATTATAATAATGGTTCAGCGGCATGCCGTAAGGATAGCCGTCATCACCCAAAACGGAAAGCACCCCGCGCAGCTGATTTTTCAGAATGCTAACGCATTCTTTATCGGAAAGGACCTGTTTAATTCGTGTAACATTTCTGAACATAATCTACCTCAAGTTTTTTACGATAATATTTTACCTGAATTATTCATGAAATATAGATTTAGCTACAAAAATCCGAATAAAAACAGGGTATCTTAATGAAATTACTTTCACTAAATAAGTGAAACAAAACAAAGAAAGGACTTCCGATTTGGTATAATTTTTATATCACCAAAAACCAACGCCAAAGGAGAAGTCCCATGTCTATGATAAGCGGAATTAGATTAGAAAGCAACAAAAAAATACATCTTAATTTCGAAGGCGGTAATCTCTCATCCGATCCGGGGTTACTCCTTATAAAGGAGTTTATCCATAAGCTCGGTGTGGAAAATCTTGTAAAAGCAATTTTCCATACAACTGATCCTGGACACATCAGATTTCACAAGGATCATGAAAATCTTCTTCAAATGTTGTACCAGATCATGGCTGCATACTTTCAGGATGATCACGCAGACATACTGAGGAACGATCCGGTAATCACTGTCTGCGTAGGGAAAGAATCATTGGCATCCCAACCGACGTTATCCCGGTTTCATAATCGGCTGGATGAAAATACATTTGACCAATTAGAGAAGATACTGAAATCACTCCGCAAAAAGGCCTATTCAGTCAAGAAGCCGGAGCATTTTCCGCATGTCGGCGGCCGTTCCCGGATCGATCCGGGCAAAGACCGGGTCGGTGGCGAGGTAACGGACCTCATCGAAGGTGAAGGTGAGACTGACGTCGCCGCTTTGTTCGCTGCGGGTGATAGCCTTTTTCATGATCTGAAGGCAAAACGGAAGCTCTCTCTCTGCCGGAGAATGATACGGCGGATCATGTTTCGACGGTTTAGTTTCGTGTAGTTGATTGTTTGTCGAAGTACAGCCGCCCGGTTTTTCCGGGAATATCTCCTGACCGGTTAAGTTTTCCGCTGTCTCTTCGGGGGACGGTCTTTCCGTTGGACTCACGATTTCTTCGTGCTGTTTGTTTTGAATTTCGCTGATTTCGGGAGCTGCCGCTTCAGAAACTCTGTTATTGCTTTCCTCTTCCGGAGTTTCTGATTGATCGCGTGTTTCCTTTTCCGGAGTTCCTGTTTCCGCTTTTTCGTTTGGAACTTCCGTGTTTCTTGCTTCTTCGGGTTCGTTTTCTTTCTCTTTGTCTTTCAATGCTTCCGTTTTTTTTGATTTCTCCGGTTCGTATTTTTCTTTGTTGTCTTTCTGAACTTCAGGATTATCCGATTCGGGTTTATTGTTTTCTTTGCTTTCGTTATGTTTGTGAGTGCTTGATTTTTCTGTTGTTGATTCGTAATCACTGTTTAAGGACTGTTCGGTGGATTCTGCTGATTTTGTACTTCTGTTTGTGCGGCTGCCGGCTGATCCTTTTGATCTATCCAGTGAGGTAAGCGCACGCGGTGCGGAGAGCCCTGCCGGTTCGAAAAGGGCCGCAACCTCATCCAATGAAGAATTATGAGTGAAGAATGAAGAATTGTCAGCCTTATCGTCAGGTAAATCTTCATTCTTCCTTCTTCCTTCTTCATTAGAATCGATCCCTGTCCTCTGAATCCTGACGCCTGATTCCAGTTTATCCTTCGTCTTATAAAGCCGCAACAGCATGTTGGTCCAGCTCAGCTGGTTGAGGAGCAGACGTTCACTGATTTCCGGATGGGACTTTGCCGTCTGGATCACGCCCAGGTAGCTCTTGCGAAAATGGTAGGATGCCACGCTGATCAGGTCACCGATCTGCATCGGCGCCTGTGTGAGGTCCTCGCCCCGGTTGTGGAGCGTCACCAGCCCGCGGCCCATGGTCATGACGCCCTTGAGCACCAGCTTGGAGAGATCTGTGAAGTGTTTGGAAAAATAATTGGCCTTTTTTGCTTCATCGATCCAGGTCACCAGGGAGTTATAGGCGAAACCCATGATTTGACGGGGATCCACGTCCTGGGACGCAAAGGGATCGACGATATCGGTCGGCAGCGGAGCCATGGCAAGGAGCTCGCGTTCATGCGGCATGACGGCGCCGGCATAAAGCGAATGCAGCGCGTCCTGGTACATCATGCTGATCATCGGGTCGTCAAACGGATTTCCTGTCATGATTTATTTACTCCTTACTCCTTACTATTTTCTATTTATCTTCGAGTCTACACCGGAAACAGAATTAAGTAAACCGACAATGTTGTCGGTTGACAAATGTTCGAAAATGTGGTAGCGCTCGGGTCGGATTCCGCAGACTCGCGCTAGTGCTGCGCACGAGCGAAGAGTTGGAGGGATCTGACCCCGCTAGATAGAGGGTCGGTATCCGTAGGGGCCGAAGGTCCTGCGCTGCATCGATCGAGCGAAGTTCGCACATTACATCGCAGGTTTGGGCCTGTACCTCGGGGACTCGGCACCTTCCTTGCGAAAGTTGGTTCTGTCCTCCCCAAGGTACGGGCCCCTGCGGGTACCGTCCCTCTGATGTGTCACGGTCAATACCCTCTTGACGTGATGATTTCCTTAGTGAGGTTGGTGGCGTCGAAAAAGACTTCGTCCACATAGGTGAATTTTTCCGGGGTTTCTCCCCGTTCGAGCTGTTCAATCAGGGAACGGACACGGGGCCCGTGAAGCGGGTTGCACTCTACGTCGAGGTTCAACTCGCCCGAAAGGACGAGCTCCAGCGCATCATGAGCGGCATCAAAGCTGATAATGGTCACGTCTTTGCCGGGGGTGATGTCATGATCTTTCAGCGCCTCGATCACCCCGTAGGCCATGTTGTCATTTTCAGCATAGATCACGTTGAAATCGATGCCTTTCGCCAGAACTTCTTCCATCAGTTCCTGCCCTTTTGCCTGTACAAAATCGCCGGGAGCCTGAAAAACCAGCTGCCAATCCGGGTTTGCCTG
>CAYWKZ010000156.1:0-6411 GCA_964459115.1 uncultured Leptolinea sp.
GCTTCCTTCCTGCACGGAGAAGGCATCACGGTAGATGGAGGATTCACGCTTCTGTAAGTGATCCGGTTCAGGTCGTTAACCGACGAAACTCAAAGCAGACACAATTGCACGTATGAGGTTAGCAAAAACATCAGTTTTAAAATGGATAAACCGTGTGAACGAGATGTATTTGAGACGGTAGTATTGATGTCAAGGGGTTGTGACTGTGAGATAGATGTCAGAGCGACTACTCGGGATTTACGGAGGAATAAGTGAATTATTACCATGAAGATTTCTGGAATGCAATAGATGAGTTGGTGAACACTTCCGAAATCATAATCGACAGACCGAAAGGATCGGCTCATCCCAAATTTCCGGATTTCATATACCGGGTTGACTATGGATACTTGAAAAACACCGCTTCTATGGATGGTGCGGGAATTGATGTTTGGGTTGGAAGCGACGATAAAAAGGTTGATGCCATCATGTGTATTGTTGATTTGATGAAGAGAGATTCAGAAATCAAAATACTGATCGGCTGCACAGAAGAAGAAAAAATGGAAATCTATCGCACGCATAATGAAACACAGTATATGAAAGGTGTTTTGATACGTCGATAGATCCAATTTGAATAAAGGGACAGGATCTCGTTTACCGTCCGTTTAGTGCAGTTCATTTCTGCGGCGGATAAGCTCTGTCTGCGCCTGCATGAAGAATTTTCCTGGAATGATTGCTTCATGGTTTCTCTCAAGGCGCCTTTGTTCTTGATCCGCTTCTTTGTCAGAAAATCCATGGCACAGGTCTTCCGCAGCAGGGCACCGTCAATGACAGCATCAGCGAGATCAGCGCTGTAAGTGATGATGTTATCATCACTTACAGCAAACCGAAGAAAAAGAAACCTTCCAACCAAGACGAGAAAAATGCTCTTGAAATAGCCGAAGATATCTTTTTTTAGAATCGTGGTTCAGTTTATTATTTCATGCATTCCTGCACCCAGGCGATGAAATTGGCAGTAGCAGAACCGATACGCTCGGCTTCAACGTGTCCCTGTCCCCATACGGTTTCAAAGTCTACATGCGTTCCCTCGGCATATGCTTCAGCTGCCAGGGCCAGATCGATTTCCGTGCATAGCGCGGTGTCGCCCTGGTTGATCCCGGTTCGGATGCGCCAGTAGTCAGCGGGTTCAGCAGTCCGGTATCCTGCGTATGCAGGAGAGAGATAATACATGGGATTATACATATTCAGGCGAACATCAACAGTATTGCCCTGCACATCCTGCTTTGACAGGTCTTCCGCAAAGCCCGCTTCATATTCGCTGCCCTGTATAAGACCCGCAAGTATCGCGTCAAAATGCGCACCGTTCCCATCGCCATAACCGAACAGAATATTCTCACCCTGGGTAGGATTCAACTGGTCAAAAGCAGCAATGCCCTTGGAGGCGTTCTTCAACGCCTGTGTAAAGGCGGAGACGCTGGTGATGGTTACAGTGTTGGTGTTTTCATCCCATGAAACCCATTCGTTATTGGCGTTCAGCGCATCAATGTAATCCCGCCTAGTCTCATAGGTGCCGTTGAGGGACAGAGCGGAAGAAGCGCTTTCCGTGCGGGCAATCCCATCGATCTCCTCATAGGTCGTTTCCCGGTCGGCATTTGTTCCATCGAAATCGCCGAAATCAGGCATCTCACCATTGGCAAAATCAGGTTTTTCTCCGTTGCCGGGGCCGCCGAAGTTGCCGTCGCGCATGCCTCTCATACCACCGCGTCCGCCACCGAATCCGCCGGAAGAAGCTGTATACGGGAACTCTGTGTCACTCAGGAAATGCTCCAGGGAGGTTTCGATGACGTTCTTCACATAGTCATAGTAGGTGCCATTCTGATAAATACCCTCTTCGCTTTCCGTGAGTACCAGCGCGGTTCTGTTTTCATCGGTCAGACCCAGGCCGTTGACGTACTCCGCGAAAGCAAGCGCCATGCCGTCCGAATAGAACTGTTCGTCTTCGCTGAGCCCGGTACGGGTATTACCCATGTTCCATTCATAGGCTTCATCCGCAATATCCAGATTTGTGATGGGACACCAGCACATGCTGCCCTTCACTGCATCGCTTTCGGTCATGACCGCGCCAATAGCAGTCAGATACGGCGTATACAGATCACTGTTGCCACTGGCGCCGATCAGGGCGCTCTGAGCGCCACCGCCGCTCATGCCCAGGGAGAAAATGCTGTCCATGTCGCCGGGCAGCAGATCTTTGTTGTAGCGGATATAACGGATGGCTGCTTTAAAGTCCGTCACACCGGCAGGAGCGCCGGCATCCCGGCCACGGGCTCCTGCAAAAATCACGATGATTCCTTCGTTTGTATAGTCCGGGATGCTGCCATAGCCCATGGAGCTGGAATAGCCGGCAGGCGCAGCCATGGCAGAGTACCCGGGCGTATTCACCGGGATTGTCAACGGCGCCGTTGTGGCTGTATACTGCCCGGCTGTACCGGATTCATTGACAATGCAGGTATAGGTTCCGTCTCCATTGTCTGCACCGGTGAAATAAGCTCCGGGCACAAAGATGCCCATGGTTTCATAATTCATATCTGCCGGGGTAGCAGCGTAGGACAGCCCGACCTGCCAGTAAACATCGTCTTCGGCTTCATACTGCCATTTGGTCATGTCAATTTTGGGAAGTGTTGCTGCTTCTTCTGCAAATACGTAAGGCAATATAGTGAGTGCCATTACAACGGTCAGCATCATAACAATAAATTTTTTCATAGCTGGATATCCTCCTTCTGTGACAAGCAATTTAATAAATTCTGTACATCGTATAAATTATTCTGAGAATAATATTCGTCAGGCTATTACGAGAAAAACCATCAGATCATTTATCTGTAATTGTCCATAAAGCATTTCTGAATTGCCTTGGCATCAGGCAAAATACTTTCCTCCATGGCAAATAATCAGCATTTCCTTAATATTTTCTCAGCACTCACTGTAACCGCAGCTGTAGCACTTGCGGCAGCCTTCTTCATTGATGACCGTCGCCTGACCGCATTCCGGACAGATGTCACCGATCTTGAGCATGGGCGAGGTAGCCGGTTCAAAAGGCTTTTTCTCCGGTTCTTTGTGCTCATGTTCATGCTTCCGGCCTTCACGAAGCTCCTCGAGCAGCGCCTGTTCCTGCATCCGCTCTTCGCGTTCAGCGAGATATTCCTGGAAGGTATGCCCCAGTCCGTCCGGCAGAGAGAGCACCCGTTTGGCGCCAAAGCCAAGGGAACGACTGCCGCCGATACCGCGCAGCTGGGCTGCGACTTCTTCCAGTCGGGCTTTCGGTTCGATGGGTGAAGCCAGGCGCAGGACATAAGAGACCAGACGGCCGATCGCTTCAGAAACAGCGGAGATCTCCGTACCGGCTTTGGCGGTATTGATGAAGATCTCGAACGGCTGATCCCCGCCATTCTCATTGATGGTGATGAAGGCCTTGCCCACAGGTGTATCGGAACGATAGGTGAAGCCATGCAGGCTGTGCGGGCGGGCCTTTTTCCTGTCATGCCACAGCGGCATTTGTGCCTGTTCCGGTTCAGCGACTTTCACCTCAGCCGGGAGCACTTCCTGGCCTTCCTGCTTGCTTTCCATGGTAGATTTGGTTTCCAAAACCACCTTGTCACGGGATCCGGTGACGTAAACCGTCGTTCCTTTGCAGCCCAGTTTCCAGGACTGCATATAGACTCTGGCGACATCGTCGGTGGTAGCGCCTGCGGGGAGGTTCACGGTCTTGGAAAGCGAGTTGTCCACGAATGCCTGCAGGGAAGCCTGCATGCCGACGTGTTCTTCCGGGGAAATATCGGAAGAAACGACAAAGGTGTTGCGGATGGACTCCGGCAGGTCTTTGATGTTCTGGCAGGTACCGTCGTTCATGACCTGTTCAACGATCTCCTGACGTTTCTTTTCATCCATACCGCTGGCACGCAGAGCCTTGTCAAAGAGCGGGCTGGCGTAAGGCAGCAGCACGTCTTTTCCGTTGTCATTCATGTGGCGGATGTAAGCCAGGGCAAAGGCCGGTTCACAGCCGTAGCCTTCACAGCCGGTGACAGTGGCGATGGTGCCGGTAGGCGCGATCGTGGTCTGGGCCGCATTGCGGATGCCATGAGCTTTGATGCCCTCGGTGATTTCAGTCCAGTTGATTGCCGGACGTCCGAAATCGCATTTGTAAGGATGCAGCGGAGTGGGAGAAGACCACTTGAAGTTCTCCGCATCGTAGATGGAGCCCTTGATAGCCGGGAAGGCACCGCGGGCTTCCGCAAGAGCGACACTTTCTTTCATGGCATGGTAGCGGACAAATTCCATCACCTGACCGGCAAATTCCTGCCCCTCATCAGAGCCGTAACGGATGGAGCAGTTGAACATCAGGTCGCCAAGGCCCATGATGCCCAGACCGATGCGGCGGGCGCGCAGCGCGGCTTCCCGCAGCTGCGGAACCCCCTGAACATAGCCGTTGGCGTCGATAACATTATCCAGAAACCGAACCGCGGATCTGGTGGTCTGTTCCAGTTTTGCCCAGTCGACTTTGCCTTCTTCCGTGGCATGCTGAGCCAGGTTGATGGAACCAAGACAGCAGTTTTCATATGGACCCAGCCACTGTTCGCCACAGGGATTGGTAGATTCCAGGCGATACAGGTGAGGCACCGGGTTATATTTATTTGCCTGGTCAATGAACAAGACACCCGGTTCACCGTTATGATGAGCCTGTTCGACGATCTTGTTGAAGAGGTCACGGGCTTTGATGGTCTTGTAAACCTTGATGCGGATGCCGGCTTCACGGGCCTGGTCTACATCGCCGTCAAAATCCCTGGATTTCGGGTCATCCAGATCCGGGTAGATAAGCTCCCAATCCGCGTCAGCTTCCACAGCCTGCATGAATTTATCGGTGATGCCGACAGAGAGATTGAAGTTGGTGATGGCTGTTTCACTGGTTTTGCAGGTGATGAACTGCTCGATGTCCGGATGGTCCACACGCAGCACGGCCATGTTGGCGCCGCGCCTGGAACCGCCCTGAGCCACTTCACCGAACGCATGGTCATAGACCCTCAGGAAACCGATCGGACCGGTCGCCTGACCGGCGCTGGAACGCACGATAGAGCCTTCCGGGCGCAGACGGGAGAAGGAGAAGCCGTTGCCGCCGCCGGTCTGCTGAATCAATGCCGCGTTGCGCAGTGTCTGGAAAATGCCGGAATCCTTCTTCCCCATGTCATCGCTGATGGGGAGAACGAAACAGGCAGCCAGCTGACCCAAAGGAGTGCCGGCGCCGGTAAAGGTTGGGGAATTCGGGAAAAACTGACGGTTCGCCAGCATTTTGTAGTAACGAACCGCGGTCTGCATAACGTCACCGCCATAAGTCTCTTCCGCACGGGCTACATGATAGGCCACCCGCCAGAAAGTTCCATCGATCGTTTCCGCAGGTGTTCCGTCAGCATTGCGGCGGACATATCGCTTTTCAAACACTTTGCGGGCATTCTCGCTCATTTCAATGGACGGTAAACCCTCCGGCAGCGCAGGAAATTCAAGCGTGCCGTCGTTATGCAGCTTTGTCTCCATAATCTCTCTCTCCTTAGATAGACATTAGACGTTAGACATTAGACTTTTGACTTTAGACAATCATTCTAACCACTGATGTCTGACTCCTGATGTCTGATGTCTAATGTTTGTTGTCTGATTATTCCCCGAGCAGATTATCGATTTCTTTCCGCAGTACATGCAGATCATCCATGCGCAGATAAACGATCGCGTAACGGATGTAGGCGATCAGGTCCAGACCTTTCAGTCCTTCGATCACCAGATCACCGATCATACGGGAAGGAATTTCATATTTACCTTCCATCTGCAGGCGTTTTTCGATGCTGTCAACCAGTTGACTGATCTTTTCCGCCGGGACCGGTCGTTTGGCACAGGCAATGCGGATCCCGTGGGCAAGCTTTTCAGAGTCAAAGACTTCCCGCTTGCCGTCGGATTTCACGACCATCGGTGTTCCCAGAAAAGGACGTTCAAAGGTGTTGAAGCGCTTTTTGCAGACCGGACAAAAACGCCGGCGCTGGAGTTTTCCATCTTCCGGTTTTCCGGTGAAAACCACATTTGTTTTTGGGTTACCGCAAAAAGGACAGTTCATTATTCCTCATATCTGGTATCAACAGCAATAAAAAACCCCCACCCGGGGTAATAAATCGCTCATTATTAATATATTTACAAATAACTACATTTAGTTCCGAATAATCTATGTATTCTCTAAATGTAGGTAAATTCTAACATAATTTCAGAAAAAAGCAAGGAAAAACTGACATTTGATTTTTCCCGCGGAACCCCCTCGGGTTATTGCTCACGAAGCTGCCGGGATGAGAGCGGAACCAAGGTGCATGATACAAGTTTCCCTGCTTTGCGGCGGTACACGTTGTATCA
>CAYWKZ010000157.1:0-6261 GCA_964459115.1 uncultured Leptolinea sp.
CTTGGAGGGCGACCTCCCGGGAGAGTAAGAAATTGCCAACTTCACTTTTTTGTTTAAAACGAACAGGGCCGCGCCTGAAGGCGCGGCCCTGTTCGTTCATTTATAAACTTTTTATCCCTGCCAATTTTCGCGGGGATCACCAAAGAAAAACAACGCGATCACACCGGGGCCGGTATGGGAACCGATAACGTTTCCGACATAGCTGATAACGAACTCCCGTTCGCCCCATTCCTGTTTGATCATCTCCACCAGTGTCATCACCTCATCCAGACAGTCGCCATGGCTGATGAAGATCTTTTTGTTCTTCTGCGGATCGCCATGGATCTTCAGCTTATGAGCCAGCCCGCTGATGGAGCGTTTGCGCCCGATGACCTTTTCCCGCGGGATCAAGTGACCTGCATTATCCATGTTCATGACAGGCTTGATGCGCAGCGTTGAACCGAACCAGGCAGCCGAGGCCGAGACCCGTCCGCCGCGCTGGAGAAAGTGCAGATCATCGACGGTATACCAGTGATGCAGGTTCAGCTTGTTATCCTCAATCCACTTAGCCGTTTCTTCCAGCGTCATTCCGGACTCCCGCAATTCCACGGCTTTATCAACCAGGCAGCCCTCCCCACAGGAAGCGGAAAGCGTATCAATGACGATAAATTTCCTTTCCGGGAATTCTTTCCTTGCAATCACCGCGGCCTTTTCTCCGCTTTCAACCGTACCGCTCAATCCGCTGGAGAAACCGACATAAAGAACGTCCATTCCGTTCGCTGCGGCTTTCCGGTAAACCTCCAGAAAGGCATCCGGGTTGACCTGAGAGGTCTGGGAACGGCTGCCGGTACGCAGCCGATCATAAAATTGTTTGTTATCCAACGGCGGGTTTAACTCACCGTCAATTGTAAAAGAGAGCGGACAGAGTGCAAAATCTTTATAGGTATCCAGCAGATCCTGCGAAAGATCGCAGGAAGAATCTGTAACAATGAAAAATTTTTCGGACATAAAACCTCCGATATCATAAACTGATTATTATTGACTAATTTTACATGAAACAAACTTCGATATACAGACAGGCCGGCGGAAAAATGTCCCGTTTTTAGACAAAACTCATTTTTTGGGTAAATTTTAAGCATGATTGCCGGACAATTCCTTTACAAGGTCTGTTCTCACCATTAGAATAACTATGGAAGTCATAAAGGTTTGAGATATGGACCAGGAAAGCATCACAAAAGGCATCTTATCCGGCATCGTGGATCGGTATATCCGCGAAATTGCCAGTGATCCTCACCGCAGCATCCGGAAACTGTTGGATATGGCCGAATGTACCTCAGACGGCCCGACGCAGAAAATCTGCTATCAGATGATGCAGCAGATGGCCGCCGATCAGTCCAGTCCATATTATGAAATGATCCACCATTTGGTGACCCATACCGATCCGCAGACCGTCAAAACCTTCGGAATCAACCTGGGACATAATGCCTGGACCTTCGGATCCGGCGGTATCCGGCGCATCATCACGGAAACGAACACCCCGATTTCCTGGGCTGTGATCATCGACCGCAAGGATACAAAAGACAAAATTTCCTTTTCTGCCATCCGGGCTCTGGTCAACAGAGGACGCAGCCGTGAGGTATATGCCTGGCTGCTAAGCACATCCGGACCGCTGCATGAGTGGGATGAATATACAAGTCTTTTCCGGGAGCACAATGACTGTGTTTTCGGGCTCATCACCGAACCGGATGCGCTGGATGAACAGATCCTGGAAGAAGCGGCTGAGATCCACAACCTGATGATCATGCTGAATAACGATTCACCGGACTGGCAGTCGTGTGCCGATCGACTTTCCGGGAAAGGGTTCCTTTATTCCGCCTGCCGCTTTGTTCGTGATGATAAACAAGCCGAAGAGATCACCAATGGCAGCTGGCTTGAGGACCTCGTCCCGCATCATCCGCTGATGGCGTTTTCCATTGCAGCAGACTCCCTTTCCCGGGAGACCGCCCGAAAAATCAAGGAATACATTTGGAACACCCGGCTGGAACAAATCTATCCGGTGCTGCCGGTAGACCTGATTTCCGATTTCGTCATCATCAACCGTCTGGTCGCTTATCGTGAGCTTCTTTATCGGGTAGAAGGAGATGGAACCATCTCTGCGGCGACTGAATTGCAGTTTGAAAAAAGTTCTCTGATCTGTAAAGATCTTTTTATCTGACAAAAATCTGTCCATTTTCCACTATACACGAACAACCTTTTTTGATATAATTACGCATGGATTATAAAGGCGGATGAAAATCTGCTGTAAGGAGAAAAATCTGATGAGTAAAGAATTCTATGACATTGAATTAGCCGGCGTAAAACGTTCGCTGAAGTTATTTGAAGTTGCCCCCGGGCTGCGCATTGCCGTCCTGAACATTCTCGGCGACACCGAACTGGTCGAGGCCTGCGCGACAGAACTGGCGAAGAAGCTGGAAGACAAGGATTATGACGTGATGATCACCGCTGAGTCCAAAAGCATTCCGATCATCTATGCCCTGTCCGTCCGCACCGGAAAACCTTATGTCGTTTGCCGCAAGAACTACAAGTCTTATATGGGCAATGCGATCCGCTCCACCTCTGTTTCCATCACCACGCAGAGCGAACAATCCCTGATCCTGGATGAAAAGGATATCCCGCTGCTCAAAGGGAAAAAGGTCCTTTATGTGGATGACGTGATCAGCACCGGTTCCACCAAGACAGCCATTGAAAGCATCCTCGAACAGGCAGGCGCCCAGCCGAATCCGCTCTCCCTGGCGATTTGTGCCGAAGGGTCCGAAGAAGCCTGGCCGGAAGTCATCTGCCTCGGTCATCTGCCGCTGTTCAAGGATTAAGACAGGTATTAGGTGTTAGGGAATAGGCTCATGCCCATTATAGAGGGGCGTTTATTACTTCGGTAGAAAGGCAACCACACCAACTGACACATAATATATACCTGTGTTTTTAGAAATCACTAATTTTTGAAATTCGCTTGACAGAGAGAGTGAAAAGCATATAATAGTGAATGTTGATCCTCGATAGCTCAACGGCAGAGCGAGCGGCTGTTAACCGTTAGGTTCCCGGTTCGAATCCAGGTCGAGGAGCAGAAGAGCACTTTCGGGTGCTCTTTTTTTATCATTTCACGGATCTCAGCGCCTCTTCCGCCGCCTGAACGTAATATTTCACGATATAGCTTTTCCCGGGCGTCCCCAGAAGCGTATCCCCGATCACCACACCATCCCGGTTCACGAAGACCGTCATCGGATAATAACGCTGCTGAATCAACTCACTCATGTTTTCCGGGGCAAGAATGTTCAGATAGCTCACATTATTTTCCTCGATCAGCCGCCTGGCGAGCTCCACATCATTGTAGCCCTTTCCGTCATTCAGCAGGCCGACAACAGCACCATCCATAGCAGCAAGCTGCTCATTGACTTTGTTCAGGTCCGGCAATTCCTGTATGCAGGGACCGCACCAGGTCCCCCACAGGTTGAGCATGGTGATCTCATGCTGAGCGAACAGGTCCGCACTGCTCACCGGGTTACCGGAGAGGTCCGTGGTATCAAACAGCAGCGATTTCCCGGCAAGAGAGGGCTCGCCCAAACCGCAGCCGCACAACAGAAGAGCGGCTGAAAGAATCAGCAAAAGGGTTGGTAAAGGATTTTTCATAAAATAATTGTACTATAGTTAAGGAAACGCTGATTAATGTTTAATCCGCGGCAAACGAGTCAATGCAACCTGTTCTGTTGACTCAATTCTGAGTCAACGAAAACAGGTCACTTTGACTCAGCCCGAATAAATCAGTGTTTCCTTAAGGAAGACATCCGGCTCATAGAGTGCACACCGGCAGGTGAAAAATGATGAAAGAACGGTTATAATTAAAGTCCGTCAGACTGAAACTATTCAGCTGAACATTTGGAGGATTGATGGATATTACCTGGTACGGACACTCTTGTTTCCGCATGAATGAACGAAATTACGGAAGCGTTGTATGTGATCCTTATGACTACGAAAAAATTGGCTACGAACCGCTGAAACTGAAGGCGGACATCGTCACCATGAGCAATGACAAGCCCGGGCACAGCTTCCTCCCCGGCATCAAAACAGAACCCTTTGTGATCAAGCGCCCCGGTGAATATGAGATCAACAACATCTTCATCACCGGCCATGCGACAAACAAAAAAGGCGAACCCCGCAACACCATTTTCGTGATCGAGGTCAACGGTTTGTTTGTTGCTCATATGGGCAACATCAACCGCCCGCCGACCCAGACCGAAGTGGAAAGCCTCGGAACGGTCAACGTGCTGCTCATCCCTGTCGGCGGCGGCGCCGGACTGAATGCCCCGCAGGCCGTGGAGACCATCCGCATGATCCAGCCGAACATTGTGATCCCGATGCACTACTCCGTGGCCCGTACACTGCCGGAGCTGGATCCGCTCTCTAAATTCCTGAAGGAAATGGGCGTTTCACAGATCGACCAGACCTACACCACCTTCAAGGTGCCGGCCGTCGATAAGCTGCCGGAAGACACGCAGCTCGTGATCCTCGACCATCCGCTGGGCAACGAGACCCCGGACAGCGAAGACGAAGAAAAGGCAGACAACAATGCAGCATAAACTGATCATGACCTGGGATATCACACAGGGGAAAGAACAGGAATATTTCGATTTTCTGATCCATACCTTCGTCCCGCGCATGAACCAGCTCGGGTTCGACCTCACCGATGCCTGGGCCACCATCTATGGCGATGAACCGCAAGTGATGGTCACGGCAATCCTCCCGGATGAGCTGGAGGCTGAACGCCGCATGTCCCAGAATGACTGGCATGTTTTGATCGATCAGCTGGAAGACCACGTCGATAACCTTGAAATGAAACTGGTTCCGGCCCGGGACACTTTCCAGTTTTGATTTCATGCAAGCGCTCCTGCCCTGGTTTGACCGAAACAAGCGGGATCTGCCCTGGCGCCGAAACCGCAGTCCCTATTCAACATGGATCTCAGAGATCATGCTGCAGCAGACCAGGGTGGAGACCGTCAAACCCTACTACGAACGTTGGATGGAACGCTTTCCGGATGTTCGGACACTGGCTGAGTCCGATACACAGGAAGTACTGCGGCTCTGGGAAGGGCTGGGCTACTACAGCAGGGCAAGATCGATCCACAAGGCCGCGCAGGTAATCGCTTCTGACTGCAACGGGGAGATCCCTTCTGACTTAAATGCGCTGCGGAAGCTGCCGGGCATTGGTGATTATACCGCCGGTGCGATCCTTTCCATCGGGTTCGGCCTCCCGGCAGCCTGTCTGGACGGGAACATCCGCCGCATTCTTGCCCGCTATTATGACATTGACGCCCCTGTTCGCACGCCGCAAACGGAAAAACAACTCTGGAAACTGGCAGAAAAAAATCTCGACCGGGAACGCCCGGGAGATTTCAATGAAGCCCTGATGGACCTTGGCTCGGCGATTTGCCTGCCGGAAAATCCGCAGTGCCTGCTTTGCCCGCTGAACGCGGACTGCCTCGCTCTTCAGCACGGAACGGTGTCCGAACGGCCCGTTATGCCCAAATCTGAACCTGTCCCGCATTACATCGTGACTGCGGCCATCATCCCGGATGAAAGCGGAGAGCGTTTCCTGCTGACGAAGCGTCCCGACAAAGGGCTGCTGGGCGGGCTGTGGGAGTTCCCGGGCGGGAAACAGGAGGCGGATGAAAGCCTCGAGGACTGCATCCGCAGGGAGATCCGGGAAGAGCTGGACATCGGGATCGAGGTCAGTGAGGCCTACGGTGTTTACAAACATGCCTACACGCACTTCAAAGTGACCCTTCACGCCTTCATCTGTCAATGGAAAGAGAGCGCCCCCAAGCCTCTCGCCGCCACGAAGCTCGGCTGGTTCACACGGGAGGAACTTGCGGACCTGCCCATGGGCAAGATCGACCGCATGATCGCTCATAAGCTGACAGAATAACGGAATTTATTCACATTTGCGTCCGTTTTTATGTCCACTTTCCGGACAAATTCGCGCTCCATTCAAAAAAGAGGGTTGTGAAAAAATCACAGCATCGCAAGCAGCCGTTCCTGTTCGGATGCCGGTATTTTTAAAAGCAAATCAGCTTGGGGACAGGCAGCATTTTCTGCGCCGAACTGTAGATATTTTACACTTTATTCTCACGAAAATCAATAGCTGTATATGTCAGGCCGGAAATTCAGAATTGCTGTTGTTAGCTAAGACCTCTTGATATTTAGGGTTTCATGTGGTATTCTATAATTAGG
>CAYWKZ010000158.1:0-6260 GCA_964459115.1 uncultured Leptolinea sp.
GAGCGAATTGAAATCGCGATGGATATGATCCGGGAAGGCGAATTGCCGCTTGAAAAAATTGCGAAATATTCTAAATTAGCTCTCGAAAAGGTGCAGGAACTGGCATTACAACCTGTGTCAGTTCTTTAGTTTTTTCAGCAGAGATGCAGCAAGAAAAATGAATTATCAGCAGATCTGTCCTCTCATAATCTGCTGCTGTTGAAAAATTCCCGTTTCCTGCCGAACCGGCTCATGAGGTACAGCAGCTGCAAATTTACAGATATTTCTGGTATTCCTCTAAAGCTCTGGTCATTTCTTCGGGACTGACTTTACAGCCCGGATTTGTGCAGGCCATTTCCCAATGATCAAATCCGGTTCCCGCGGCGCCGGAACGCCGGCTGTCTCCTTTTTCCAGCAGTGTAACATTGCATCCGCTTCGTGCTGCAGCGATCGCCGCGTTGATACCGGAAAAACCACCGCCCAGGACGAGTACATCGCACTGCTCTTCAGCCAAAACCCCGCTTCATTGGGATATGGCCATTGTGTTTCTGTCATGACATTTTTTCCTTCATTGGGGACCACGAAAGAAGCCTTATTTCTCATCCCTGAAATCTGAAGTTCCCACACCCCATGTTTCTACAAGTTCCTGCTTTAGCTCACATGCACAGCGACATTCACATTTCATAATTTGAGTCATTGAACCATCTTTACCGGACGATCCAATGACTCAATAAGTATAACAGATTTCCACTGCAGCGGAAAGCTATCGAATTCCCAGCTTTTCCGCCCGTAAATCTCTGAGCAGGTCGATCCAATCGGTTTGAATGACGTCGACACCCTTATCGAACAGTTTTCCCCAACCGGCATCCGGACCCAGCCGGATGGATGTATCATCATCGAGACCGCCGTATAAAACCGAGGTTGGCTTGACATCCGTGAGCGTCAGCGCGTTGACCCAACAAAACAGGCCTTTGCTGTGGATATATTTAATCGCATCATCCTGAAACAGCTCGTCTTCGGGGCTGTGTGCGAGTAGTTCGACTCCCACCATATTCAAATTTCCGAGCTGCAGAAACGCTTCTACCTCCGCAAGGGAATCACAAACCGGCATGAACATATATTTGACCGGGTGATTTTCAAGCTGCTCGATCACCTCTTTATGTCTGAGCCGGGCCTTGAGGATCGCCTGACGCCGCATATGCGGGTACCGATCCAGCAGCGGAAGCACCAACCCTTTTGCCCGCCAGGTACGATCAATATTCAGCAGCTCCCCATGACAAAGAAATTCAAGAATCTCAGAGAGAGGCTGAACACGATGTGAACTGGGTTCGCCGACAGCATTGATCGGCCAGTAACTTTGGATCCGTTCTCCCGGCATGCTCATTGCATTGGGAAGATCTTTCCGCTGCGAAGCATCTTTCGCGTGACGCTGACCGAAGATCCAATCCTCCGTTCCATCATGCAGCGCAAAGACGATATCATCCGCTGAGGCTGTGGTATCCGTTTCCAGAATGTCTGCCCCCTGCATTTTAGCTGCCTGATAAGCAAGCGCTGTATTTTGAATGATATTGCCCTTCCAACTGCCGCGGTGAGCGCAGAACAGGACCTTTTTTTCAGCGAACTTTGCGTTCAGCAGTTCATTGTATTCCTCATAACGGGACTGTCCAAATGCCATATGCATTACCCCTGTAAGTCATCGCGGCTGCCGCGTCCGTACACCAGGTAAAGGACGATGGCGGAGATAATCATCATCAATACGGCATACACGAAAGTCAATGCGACACCATCGGAGCTGTTTCCCATTTCTTCTGTCAGGGATTTGATCTTCACACCCAGCGTCGGATTGGCAGGATGATGCAGAAATGCAGACATATCATAATCCGTCAGCAGCCCATTGAAGTTCAGTGCTGCGATAGCCATCACTGTCGGCAGCAGAACCGGGAACACAACGCGTCGGAAGGTATAAAACCCGCTCGCGCCCAAATTTTTGGCGGCATCCTCCAGCGCATTATCCAGGCCAAAGAACGCGGCCTTGGTCATGCGCATGGTAAAAGGAAGCTTGATGATGATATAACCGATCAACAGCAGCTCCAGTGTAGCAATCAGCGGCTTATTGAACATGTACCAGCGGGGCTGGTTGAAGGCCAGGATCAGGCTCAGCGCGATCAGGGTCGCAGGCAGCAGCCATGGGATCATCAGGCTGTATTCAAGCACCGTAGCGCTGAATGCACCGCGCCGCTTTTGAATATAGCGACAGGCGATCACTACCAGCGTCCCGACGATAAGCGACGCCAGCGCTGAATAGATGATAGAAACCAGGAATGGTTTATAGGCCGTGGTTTTGCTGATCAGTTCTCCGTAGTTCTTCAGCGAGAATGTGGAGAAATCAAGCTGCCGCTGCTGAATATGAGCTGAATCCGAGAAGGAGAACAGGATGATCAGCACCACCGGAATGACGTAGATCACAAAAAGCACATAAGCATAGATATGAACCAATACATTGGCAACAGGATTGTTGATCTTCTGTTTGACGATCTTTGTTTTGACCTTGGACACGGACATATAGTGACCGCGGCGTTCGATGGCTGTCATCACTGCCAGCAGCAGCATCGTAGCCAGCCCCAGGATCAGGGAAAGCGTGGCGGATATACTTTTTGCACTGGTAGTGGTCATATCGGCGAATTCCTTGATCATCGGGTTGATGGTCTGGAAATCTTTCCCCCCGACCAGCAGCGGAGCGCTCATGGCGCTCAAACCGGTAATAAACGTCAGGATCGTAACGGCGAACAGACTCGGCAGCAATACGGGCAGAACAACCCTCCGCAGGATATACCACTGGCTCGCGCCCATGTTTCTGGCAGCTTCAACCGTCTGAAAATCCACAGTTCGCATGGCATTGCGCAGAAAAATCATGTGATTACTGGTACACGAGAAGGTCATCACAAAAAGCACCGCCCAATAACCGGTAAACCAGTTCCGGTTCATATTGGGAAAGATATTTGCCATCAGGTTGGTCAGAACACCGGTATTGGAGTAGATGAACTTATACCCGGAAACCAGGGTCACACCGCCATAGATCAGGGTAGTCATGTAACCCAGCCGCAGAATGTTTGCACCTTTGATGTCAAAATATTCGGTAATCAGCACCAGGGAAATTCCGACAAAACCCACGGTCAGGGACAGTGTCGGCGCCAGGATAAATGAATTGCGCAGAGCCTTCATGGCACGGGCTGATTTGAACAATTTCCGGAATGAATCCAGGGAAAGTGAACCACCTTCAAAAAAGATCATCTTCAGCAGGTTCAGGATCGGCAGGACCATGCAGGCCATGATGAACCAGATGAAAATAAGAGCGATGATCCCGTAAAGAACCATCTGACCGGGCGTCAGGCGGGACAGCCTGTCCTTCAATGGTATTTTTCTGGTCTTTTCCATCGCTGCCTCCTCAGTACACCATCAGATCAGCAGGATCGATGGAAACTTTTACAACATCTCCCTTTTTCAAATACTGCCGTTTGTCATTCTTATCGATACACTTGAGCGCCTGTCCCTCCATTTCCATATGATACTTTGTATACAGACCGAAGAACTCGGTTCCGATCACTTTCGCGGAAAAAACTGCGGAGCCTTCTTTGTTCGGATCATTCACATAGATCTGTTCCAGACGGACATAAGTGGCGGCATCCGGATTCAGACTGCGGCCGGTCTGGCTGTTGATTTTCCGGACCACGTCCGGTGACAACTTATTGATATCTCCGATAAAGTTGCAGACAAATTCGGTTTGGGATTGAGAATAGATCTCATTCGGTGTCCCGATCTGTTCGATCTTTCCCTTATTGAAGACCGCGATGCAGTCGGAAAGGGTCAGCGCTTCTTCCTGGTCATGGGTAACATAAACTGTCGTAATGCCAAACTTCGCCTGCATCTCTTTCAGCTCTTCACGAAGCTGTACGCGGAGTTTTGCATCCAGGTTGGAAAGCGGTTCATCCAGACAAATGATTTCCGGATTATTCACCAGCGCACGTGCAATCGCGACTCGCTGCTGCTGACCGCCGGAAAGTTCCGCCACTTTCCGCGAAAGCTGCTGCTCGGTCAGTTCCACTTTCGCCGCCATTTCCTTCACGCGGCGATCCATATCAACCTTGTTGACTTTTTTGACCCGCAACCCGAATGCGATATTTTCGTATACACTCATTGTCGGAAACAGGGCATAATTCTGAAATACCATCCCGATGTTGCGGCGTTCCACCGGAACGTGGGTGATGTCTTTGCCTTTCACGACCACTGTACCCGCAGCCGGTTCAATGAAACCGGTGATCGTTCGCAGCGTTGTGGTTTTACCGCATCCGGATGGCCCGAGAAACGTGTAAAACTGCCCTTCCTTCACATGGATATTAATGTCTTTCAGCGCGGTAAAGTCGCCGAACCTTACTTCAATGTCATTTAGCCGGATCATATTGCCATATCCTCCCTCTGCATCCTTTCATTCGGAAGCTTTTCACATGGAATATCCTGATTCAAAAAAACGCTTTCTATATTCAAACATCAGCTGTTACAAAACGACCGGTGTTTAAAAAAGGGGCAAGGTCACCCTTGCCCCGGACATGTTATGATTACGCCTTTAGAGGCAGTGCATTTTCAGCCGAAACAGGCTTACTGCATGTATTCCAGCATGATTTTTTCGCACCAGGCATCGATGTTGGCAGCGACCAGCGCCCAATCGATATCCTGCGCGGGGATAGAGCACATTTCGACCTGGCTGGCAGGGGCTTTGTCAACAGCCTTTTCATTTGCCGGCATGGTCTTGAACTGTTCGGACCATTCACCCTGAATCTGAGCAGAGCCGAACCATTCAACGAAGCGCTTGGCCTCTTCAACGTTCTTGCTTGTGCTGACGATGGAAACGCCTTCCACAGCATACGGGATACCGAGTTCCGGAGTGGCATAGCCGGTCTTCGTGCCGTATTGGGCATCGTATTGATCAGCGCCGGAAGACCACATCTGACCCATCAGAACCGGGGAAGCGGGATTGACGATCTGAGCATAAAGATCGACACCGTCTTCAACAGGAGTGCCATGAGCGAAGAAAGCAGCGATTGCATCCCAACCTTCGTCAGAAACGCCGAGTTCGCCATCGGGATCGACGTAGCGGGTCAGGATACCGGCAAGGACGTTGCGGGTAGTGCCGCCGGTCAGCTTGATCTGGGATTCATATTTGCCCCAGAAAGCTTCATTTTCCCACAGATCCGGCCAATCTTTCGGGGCTTCTTCCGGGGAGACCTGGTTCGTGTCATAAGCCAGCAGGATCGCCTGTTTTACGATCGCATAGTAATACCCATTGGGGTCATTTAAGCCGGCACTGACTTCATCAGCCCAGGACGGGGCGTCGAAGGACATCACAATGCCGCGGGCGATAAGATCATTCCAGATGATCGCATTCAGACCGAAGACGACATCGCACGGGGTTGCAGCGCCTTCATTGATCAGACGCTGCTGCACAGCGCCGGCACCTTCTTCAACGATGGTCAGATCGTAACCGTCAGCAGCGGCACGTTCCTTCAGCCAGTCAGCACGGCCGGAAGAACCGGAGTTGGTATAAATAGTCAGAGCAACACCTGTACCTTTAACATCAGCGCCCGTGGCATCCTGAGCCAGAACACCGGAGAAAAGAGACAACGTCATCATGACAGCCAATAAGATCACAAGAGCCTTTTTCATTATTATAATTCCTCCATGTTTTGATATTGCTTCCTCAGCAAGTTGACACCTATTATATCCCCAAAAGCCGATTTTTGGGACATTTTTCAAAGTTTAAAAAGCCACGGCAGTGCAAAAAAACCGCAATTTTTTCCGGAAAGTGTCTTTTTGTACCCTTAACACATGACATTTATCAGATAGCAGTGAGAATCACCAGCGCAAAGATGATCAGAAGCATATTCCGGTAGGAGGGATTCTCATTCGTGACCATCTCATAGGTCCAGCGATAACGTCCATCGAGGTCACGATAAAGATTCGTCTGAGGCTCGCTCTGTTGGGGCTTGTTTTCAATTTTATTATCAGCCATATTAACCTGCCGGTGGTTTTATCCGAATTTCTTTGGTTTTGAACGTTTGTTTTTATTTTATCTCAAATTTTATGAAAAGCAGAATAATATGTCTCCTGAGCACTTTTATCCCATAAGGCTATATAATTAAAGAGATGAGCATCGCTAATGCGAGTGAGTCAAAATATGTGCCGTAAGGCAAGCGGGGTGTGGGGCTGCAAGCCCCACAATAACCGGC
>CAYWKZ010000159.1:0-6089 GCA_964459115.1 uncultured Leptolinea sp.
ACGATCGTGTTCACCTCCGGCGCTGCCACCTGTTCACTGGACATTTCCGATGCGGAGAAGCTGAAGTTTGACGGCTGTACCGGTACGGTGAAAGTGAACTCGGATGGGACATATACGATCACCGATATGGTGATGAAGGGTACGCCCGGAACCGATATCTCCGCTGAGTACAGCGGAGACGGTATTTACGGCAAATCGACCAGCCCGGCGGTCACATTTAATAATACGACTACGGAGACGACGATCACCAAAGCCTCAAAGACCGTGGTTACAGAAGGTGAATTGGAAAAGGTCGCCGCGAACCTGACCGTCACGCTTTCCTGGGTGGATTCTGTCGCCGAAGGAACGAAACCCACCGGTACCATCACGCTCACAGCCGGGACAGGCACCTGTGAGCTGAGTGTTGAGACCGGGAAACTCAGCGGCTGCGAGGGGACTGTCACGAAGAACGGCTATGAGTTCGTGATCAAGAACATGGTCCTGGATGACACTTCTGCCGGTTCGGTGAAGGCGGAATACAACGGTGATGTGCAGTTCCTGGCATCGGAATCGCAGGAAATCAGTTTTGATAAGATCGATACTTTCATAAATATTGATTCAATGGCGAAAACCGGTGCGGAGCGGGCAAATCTTGTCGCTTCTCTGAACTGGGATGAAGAGTCGACCACGCAAACACCGACCGGTACGGTGACTTTTATTGCTGCCAACAGCACAGAAGAAAAGGAATCCTGCGTCTATGATCTCACAGAAAAAACCTTCAGCTGTACCGGAACGGATGGGGAAGATATCGATCCTGATGATTCATTTGTGTTCACTGTTAAAGATCTTCCGCTGGGAGATGATTCTGTGGACCGCATGACAGTGAAGTACAGCGGTGACGATGTTTTCAACCCTTCCACCAGTAATATGATGCTGTTTGAAAAAATTTCCACTGCGCTGGTACTTAAGGACGTATCAAAGGAAGGTTCGTTATACGCAAATGCCACCGCTGATCTGACCTGGGACAGCGCTGTTTCCGGCAGTACACGTCCGACCGGGACGATCACCTTTACCATCGGTACGGGTGGGGAGACCTGTGTTTATACCATAGGCAGCGGCGAGTTCACCTGTAAGGAAGAAGGGCAGACAGTCACAACCCCGGATGAAAGCACGGACGGGAAGTTTATCGTGGCGGTTACAAAGATGCTGCTGAAAAACTCCGGTGCGGACCGCATCAGCGCCAAATACAGTGGCGACAGCTTGTTTGGGGAGTCTTCCACCGACTATTACGGCTTTGACAAGATCGATCCGAATCTGAAGATTCTTTACGTAACGGATGATGAGGGAGAGCCGCATGAATGGTACAAACCGGAACAGGATGTCCGTGTTTATATTGAAATGCCCGACGTGGTGACGGGGACAAACCCGACCGGACCGGTCACGATCCTGATCGATTCGGCGACCTGTACCATTACCTACCCGCAGAATTTCTGCAGTCTCACGTTGTCCAAGGTTAAGAGTGATGCTCTGACGGTCACGGCGACCTATGCCGGGGATGACAATTACCTGAGTAGTAAAGCACCGTATTCTACGATTAAGGTTCAGGACCCGCAGCCGCTGACGCTGGAAATTACAAAAATTACGGACGAAAAGGGGGTAGAGCAGGATACATATTCGAAATCTGATGAAATCAAAGTCACTGTTAAACTGTCGGGTTATGATACAGCAGAGATACCGACCGGTAACATAACGGTGAAGCTTGGCGACTCTGCCAGTAACAGCTGCACGATCACGAAGCTGACAAAGACGGAGACAGACACAGAGGAATGGCTGACAGGTACCTGTCAGCTGACTGCGCCGGATACGGCCAAAACCTATGACGTGACCGCAGAATATGCCGGAAACAGCTGGTATGAAAAAGCTTCTGCTGAATCAAAGCAGATAGAAATAGATAAGTATTCCATTGATTTTGAGATCGTATCGATTACCAGGATTGATACAGATTCAGAAGGGCATTATAGAACTCAGCCCTATTATGTATTCGATCCCGAAAAAACCCCTGAACGTGAAGCTGGTCAGGAAGTTCGGGTATGTGTGAGATTTTCCAATTATCAGTATGAGGCTCCGAATTCGAGCACATACATAGCTATTGGTGATTTTGATCATGAGGATGCCCATGAACTTGCCAGCTTTCAAGTTGGAAATGATGATGAATCATGCGGTAATTTCAAAGTGGCAAAATATACCGGTACGATAACCCTGACGGCTAAATTCCCGGGTGATGATAATTATGTCAGCAGAACTGCGACAAAAACGATGGATGTCCAGAACAAGATCCATCCGGAATTGTATCTTTTCCCGGCAATCATACCGCGGGGTAATCAGTCTACATACAGTGAGATATTGTTTGCGTTCCGTTATGATCATACGATTCCTGATCAATATGAGGGGGTCAGTCCGTTTATTGATAACGCAAAAGATCCAGCGGAAAAGAATTATATCTCATTCACGATCCCTGACACAACGTTTACGTGTAATCTTGATCTTTCTGGCGAAGAGCCTCAAATCACGTCTGAAAGTACCTGCTATCGTTCAGGTATAAAGATCGAACTGATGGAATTCGGTGACTTTGTGATCTATTCGATTGAAAATGCTGCATTCCCTACTGGAGTAACAACAAACAATAAAATCCAGGCTGAGTATAAGGGAAATACATATTTCTACGAAGTTCCCAAACAAGAAGCCGAAATTGTTGAAGAAGATGGCGGTTATACTCATATTTATCTGTCTGATGTGCTGAAATACAAGGTCTCCGACGCCAACACAAAAGCGCATGCGTTCTTTACGGCATTGATGACATATGATGCGGTGGGCGATCAGAAGCCGAGCGGTTCTCTGAGTGTGTCGGGTGACACGGGTACCGAAATCAAAAATTGTCCGTTCAATTTAGATGCCCTTACATTTGGCTGCGGAACGGTAGAGAAAATCGGTGACAGGAAATATTCATTTACTTTTAAAAATATTGAAGTTACGAATGCCGATACCAAAATCACGGTGCAATATCCTGAAACCGATCCATTTCAGGCATCAAGCGCTGAAGCTGACTTTGTTGCGGAAGGTCCGGTAACCGTCAAGATCGACAGCGCCAAGAGACTTTCGAAGGACTCGGCAGATGTTCAGTTTACCTTCAATGATTTCGAAACGCTCACGAAAAAATATGAAGTGCTGGATGCGGTCATATTCGGGTCGAAATGTGTAGGCGAGGAATGTGCGGATACGACCGAAAAGACATGCACCTACAGTCTGATCGATTATTCATTGATCGACGGGACCTGTTCCGCAGATACTGCTGACAAGAGCGGTGATACTTATACGATCGGAGGGCTGACCGGTATCATCGATAAAGAACATACGACATTCACCGTGACGCTTGTGAGCACTAACAGTTATCTCGCGGAAAGTGAACGGCCGACAGCTTCAGCTGATTACGAATTTGATCTGATTGAAACCACGCTGACGGTGAAGAATGTGCTGAAATATTTCAATACGCACGGTTTCCTGATGTTCAACGTCAATTATGATGAAGAAAGAGCGGAAGCGATCGATGAATATCCGCGCGGGTCTGTCAGAATTACGATGAACAACAGTGATGGAAGCGATCCGAAAACCTGTCATTATGATCTTTCAAAGCCAAATGAAGCAAGTGAGGACTGTTCCGGCAGTTACCTGGGCCTGATGCGTGACTCGGACGGTGAATTCTATTCAGTGATAAAGAATTTCCCTGTCAAAGGAACCTATACCCAGGTGTCTGTTAAATATCTCGGGGACGAATCTTATTATGATGCTTCTCCGGCGGTTACCGCCAGCTTCAAGTCTGAAAACCCGCTCATTTCCATCCTGGATTCCGTCAAAACTTCGGATGGCGTTTACACGACCTTTACGGTTAGCGGCGTCGGTGAACTGACAGAACTGTATTTTCTGGAAAGAAGACTGCTTCTGGAATCAAATCCCGGGAATGGAAATACCTGTTATTATTCTCTGACTGAAGAAGAATTTTCCGATGATTGTTCGGGCGAGTTCAGTCAAAATGGGAATACCTTTATCATGAAACAGGTGCGGGATATTCTCGGCGATAAGGATACTGCTCTGACCGTCTATTATGCTACTCCCGAATCTGAATATCTGACCGAAAAGAGTGAGTACCCGAAGGATAAGGAGAATTATGTTTCATCGCATCAAACCACGATGCAGGTCTCGGACGTGCTGAAGGTGGCTGACAGCGTGTATTTGACGGCTGATCTGGAATATAACACGCTGCCGTCGGACAATTACGGTAAGGTTCCTACCGGAACGCTCACGCTGACATCGAACCAGGACAGCACCGGGAAGAACTGCACCTTCGATCTCTCCGCTGGAACCTTCAGCTGCGGAACGCTATCGAAAAGCGGCAATAAGGTCACCTTTACGGTCAGCGGTGAAGCGCTTGGAACAGATCCGAATTCCGTGACCGTGACTTACAATGGGGATGATTTCTATGGTGGATATACTGACACGAATACTGAAGTGAAAGAAGAGCCTGTGAGTATTACGATCAACAGCGCCAAAATGACGGTAGACAGACATGGGTATATGGCCTTCACGATCCCGCAGCTTGGCCCTCTATCCCAAAAATACGGTGTTTACGGGTTAATCCGGATCGGTTCGGCGAAAGACTCCTTTGGTGATTACTGTTATTTTAGATTGGATTCATTGTCTCAACAGATCGCTACATGTACCTATGATTCGATAAAAAGGCAAACTACCGCCTCAGGCGATCTGATCATCATCAAGAACTTTGCCGGTATCATCCAGCAGAATGCAAAAAAATTTGCTGTTGCTTTGGTGGACATGAAGTCAAATACAGTTGGTGAGGTCATGAAAGAATTCGGAGATTTTTCGGTGACATTCGAATTTCCGACATATTGGACCCCGGTCAGGCTTACGAATAAAAGCAGCGTTGGTTATAATGTCTTTGCGGAAGCGGTCATGAAATATGACGAAGACGGAGATATTGCAGCTTATTACGAAGGTCTGAGGCCGACCGGGACAGTCACGATCAGCGGTGATAGCGGCGGCACCTTTAACGCAGCTATCGGCAGCAATAAATGTAACGGAAACGGCTGGAAAGAGCAATGCAGCGAATGGACTTTCGCAGACAATTCTATCCGTTACCAGGCGTTAGCGATGAACATCGCTGCAAATGCAACGAAACTTAATTATAAATATAGCGGAGACGATGTTTTTCAATCAGCAGAGAAACAAAATCCTAATAATATTAAGAATATTGAAGCTAAAATAAAAATATATACTGATCCGGTACCGTATAACACGACAATTGGGGCAAGTTTTTATTTTTATGTTGATAATACTATTGATGAGCTTAGGGGAATGTTAAGGTATAAAATCTTAACGAATTTCCGAATTGCAGCGGTGTTTTCCAATGGGTCTTCCTCCAGCTATATTGACATATCCGTCGATGACAGTGGAATCATTACATTAGGCAGCCAAAAGCCATACGGTGCGGAAGTGACACGTTTAGGCAACAACAGCAGCCGCTCGTTCCAAGTTAAGAAATATGGTACATCAGAATCGGGCTTTTTCGATAATAAAACTCATATTCGTGTAATATTTTCCGGAGATTCCTGGAGGGGTGATGATACATACCCTTATGATCAAAAAGAGCTGAAGCTGAATTCTTTGTCTGCTTCACCGGTCTCTATGACGATGAGCCTCGGACAATAGGGGGACGGGTCCCGCAGGGGCCTCGCACAGGGGGACTGGCTCCTGTAGTCGCGCAGCCGACTCAGGTGCCTGTCCCCTGTTGCGTTATAGATTACAGGGAGTCAGCTTCGCTCGATCGATGCAGCGCAGAACCTTCGGCCCGGGTGAGGACGGCCCCACCTCTGGCAATTGGACGCCGATTCTCCGAGGTACAGTCCCCTACCGGTACCGTCCCTCTATCTTGCACTTCAAACCCGAGCACACGGGGACTGGTCTGCGTGCCGTCATGACATCAGCCGAAACGAGCTTCGTTCGGCACACAGACCTGTCCCCTGTGCTCACAGGACGCC
>CAYWKZ010000160.1:0-5980 GCA_964459115.1 uncultured Leptolinea sp.
CTTTCTTTTAGTTTATATTTTCTATTATATATTATCAAAGAATGTTTGTCAAGGGTATTTTAGAATTTATTTACAATTCTCTAATAAAAGACAAACAGGAGAGTCCCCTCCAAATCCTGTTGGCTCAAAAACCTTATCAATCAGCCATTTTCCATTTATAATGGTGAGTGTTCTGGGAACGGCAGCGCAGCACGGCGCTCCACCCCGATCAAAAACGCATCTTTTTATCAAACGAGGGGCTATGAATTCCGAAACGGTAAGTACAGAAAACAGATTCAAAACGATCATCAAATATAACGTCATCACCATTGTGCTGAACCTGTTTCTGTCCATAGGGAAGCTGGTGATCGGGACGCTGACCAATGCCCACGCGGTCATCCTGGACGGTATCGAAGGATTTTCAGACCTCATTTCGTCCGTTTTCACGATTTTCTCCTCGAAAATCGGTGAAAAAAAGGCAGACAAAATGCACCCGTTCGGTTACGGACGCATTGAATATCTTGTCTCACTGCTTGTCACGATCATCATCATGCTCGTCGGGGTCCGGTCGATCGTTGAATCAGTCAAGGAGATCCTGGAACCGCAAGATCCGCCTGCATACAATGTCACAGTCGTTATCATCATGGTCATCTCACTGGTGGTGAAACTCAGCCTGGGGATCATCCTGAGAAAAAAGGGGAAGGAGGTCAATTCCGAGGCCATGATCATGTCCGGCGTTGACAGCATGAGCGATTCTCTCACGTCCGTTGCGATCCTCGCCGCGATCCTCGTCAAAAAGCTTTTCGACATCGACATCGAGCATTACCTGTGTATCGGGATCTCGCTGCTGATCATCTGGACCGGCGTTCAGATGCTGCGCGAATGCGCCACAAAGCTGATCGGCACCCCTGTGGATCCGGAATTCAGGAAAAAGATCAAATCCATGATCATCATGGAAAACGGCGTTTACAATGTAGGGTCCCTCGTCATTCACAATTACGGCGAAGGGGTTTATGTCGGTTCGGCTGACATCGAAGTGGATGAAGACATGAGAGCCTCTGAAATCACAAGCCTCACACGGGAAATCACAAAAAAGGCGGAAGACCTTGGACTGACGCTCACCGCGGTCGGAATCAGCGGGACAAACACCAGCTCACCACAAGCGGACAGCATAAAGGACACGATCCTCGACATTGTCCGTCAGCACAAGTCGATCCTCAAAGCCCATTCATTCAACGTTGATTTTCGTGAAAACAGGATCTCCTTCAGCATCGTTCTGAATTATGACGACACAGATAAAGAGAGCTTGATTGAGGAACTGAAAAATGAACTGCAAAGCGCTTTTCCCGATAAGGAGATCAACATTCAAACGAGCATGGATATCTGAGAAACGGCCGGATATCTTTCAGCAATTCCTTACATTCTCAATTTTCTTAAGCAGTTTTGGCCGCTGTCATTTTTTCTCTTTCGGTTCAATTTCTTTCCTGTACCCGGACGAGATAAAGAACATTATGAGATATGCCAGAATATCCCCCAGAATATTAATGACCCGATAAAAAGCTGATACGGTTACGATCAAATCAGCGGACACGATCTTACTGTTCGAAAACAGCATTGTCATAATGAATTCTCTCACGCCGATCCCCCCCGGAGCTCCCGGCGTAATATATCCGGCCAGCCATGATAAATTGAAACCTCCGACAATTGCACAGACATCGGGGAAGGCAAAATCAGTTTGTACGCGATTCTGTAAAATAAAAAAGAACAACAGACCGTTGCAAATAAAAAAAATCATATAAATGAAAAAGCACAGGATAAATTTATATACGGACTTCTTATTCAAAATGATATTTTTATATTTTTGGGAATATTTTATGAATTCTTGCTTTTTCCATTTATAAAAGAGGAAAAACAGAATACCCAGAAAAAAAATAACCGCGAGAATTATCAATAAAATTTGAAGAAAATGATCTTTATAATACTGTATCGCGTAGGTACCGATCAGAGAAAGTGCACAAACAGCAGATGCGGCGACCATTAACACAATTTCAGTTATTGTTGCCATCGCAACATCCATATGCTCAAAACCATATATCAAGGCAATTTGATCCCGCCCAACATACTGGAATACATTTCCGGGAATATATTTCATGATATTTGCTTTTGTGAACACATAACAAAAGATAATATCATCTTTTAAAGACAGCTTTTCACATTTCGTAAAGATTGAAACGAGGATCCGCCAGGGTAAAAACCCGAGAATGACACTGATTGTGAAGATCAATACATACAAAACCAATACAGATATATTTTGATTTGATACAGCCTCATGCCAATCAATGTGCATGATCCTTCTCAGCAAAAAAAGGACAGCAAAAATCATCAAAATATTACCGATCGTTTTCAGTTTTTTCAAGCCATGTTCCTTCCCGTGACCACATTAACGGCTGAAGTTTGATTTGAGGCATGTCTCAAATGCTCACTCGCCTTGATGATGATATTCGCCAGCGCATCTGCATCCCCCATTTTTACAAACCAGATACCTTCCCGTTCTGTATATCGTTCACGATTCGCAGCATTTTCTCCGAGAATCATGGGTTTTTCCATCATTTCATAAATATAAGCTTTGCCGGGAATTGTACGTTTTGCTTTTTCTATAATGCCGGAAAAGTGTCCTGCCAGACATAAATCAGAAGCCGCGATGTGCCCGGCAAGCTCCTGCTGAGAAAGCCAGGAATAATAATCCACATTATCCGCATCGACACGGTCTTTTTCTGATACAGGGCCAATGATCTCAAAACAAATATCATTGCGTTCCCGCAGTTTGTCGACTGCTTTCATAATAATATCGACGCCCTGGAGGGGCAAAATACTGCCAAAATACAGCACATGGGTCCTGCCGTCTTTTGGGTGATGCTGAGCTCGCGGATAATAAATGGAACGATCGGCTTCCAGGTACATCACCTGTAATTTCTCCGGTGAACATCCGAGCTCCTCACAAAAATAACTGCCGTGTGCCTTCGTATCACAGATCACAACTTTTGCTAAATCAAGCGTTCTGCGGTCCAGCCACAGCAAAAACTTCCCGGCCAATGAGTTTTCTCTGAATTTTCTTCGGTCACAGCACAATGTGTCATAAAACGAAATAAAAAAATCCTCAATGATCACGTTTTTTCGGAATTTAAAAAAAAGAAACGGCAGCACAAGCTGAGGAGCAAACCCGATGAAAACCGTATCTGTATTCCCAAAATCGGTAAATAAAATTCTGAAATATATATCGATCAAACGCTGAAAATAGCTTTTTTTATTGGAACCGATGATCAGTAAGCTGCTGGCTGATGAGCGCAGCATGTTGATTTCCTGTTGGTTCCGGATATAATCAAGGTTTTTCGTGGATATAAATACGACTTGTTTTCCTGCCAGATATTGTTCCATCTACAATTCTTTTCTGCTGCTATATGGAAGCTGAAATGCGCCTTTGTGTCAAAAAAGGGCCGCGCCTGCCGTACCGAGGATCACTTCAATCACCACAACCGGAATGATCGTTTTGCTGCGAAGAGATAATTTCATATCACTGCTCCATACCTTCTTCTATTTTACCAGTTCTTTCCGCCTTCTGTATGATGTTTGTTTATTCGTTTGTTTTTTCATTTGATTTATTCGTTTTATTGTATTACAATTTATATCATTTTAATGATGCCGGCATCGAGCGCGGCAAAGTCACGATCGAGATCACGGAAAGCATCATCGGCAGTGACTTCACGTTCATGAAAGAACAGATCACACGGTTCCGGGAACTCGGATTTCCGGTCTGGATGGATGATTTTGGCAGCGGCTATTCATCCCTGGATGTTCTGCAAAGCCTCAAATTCGACCTGATAAAATTCGACATGGGATTTTTGCGGAAGGTCGATGAAGGCAACAACGGGAAGATCATCCTGACCGAACTGATGAAGATGGCGGTCGCCCTTGGGCTGGAGACGGTCTGTGAAGGCGTAGAAACCGAAGAGCAGGCGGACTTTCTGCAGGAAATAGGCTGTTCCAGGCTTCAGGGCTATTTATTCAGCAAGCCCAAACCTTTTGAACAGATGTAATGATTCAGAATCTTCAAAAACAGGGCTGTTCAATTGGACAGCCCCGCTTTTTTAAGGAAACGCTGATTAATGTTTAATCCGCGGCAAACGAGTCAATGCAACCTGTTCTGTTGACTCAATTCTGAGTCAACGAAAACAGGTCACTTTGACTCAGCCCGAATAAATCAGTGTTTCCTTAATCATTCAGGATCGTTTCATTGATCAGTCAGGTTTCCTGCCCGGTACTTCCGAAACCGGAAACCTGACACCTGAAACCTTATTTCATGAAAGTGCCGGCTTTCATTTCGTCAACGTAAGCCAGATATTTTTCCTGGATCTCAGCCGGGACCAGGTCATTGATCTTACCGGCGGAAAGCACACCGTTTTCGAGAGTACCGTAGATCACTTCACCACCGAAGGTGCCGTCCATGGTGGCCTTCATGGAAAGGCCGACGAGGGAGGAATTGTCGGTGACCTGAGAACCGATGATGCACTCGTTCTGACCAAGGAAATCACCCGGCTGGGCAATGTCATAGACCTTGATCTCGCCGGCGGCTTTGTTATATTCATCGATGGCCTGGCGGGCACCGGAATCAACTGCGGAAGCGTCACCGAAGAAAACGTCCGCACCCTGGTCCATCATGGCCTTCGCGAATTCGATACCCTTACCGGAATCGCTGAAGGAACCGGCATAAACGGCATCCAGAAGGGTCACTTCACGGCCTTCCTTTTCAGCAACAAATTTGGCAGCTTCGCCGAAACCGGCATATTTCCCGAGGGTGGTATCCAGTTCCATGCCGCCGATGAAGGCGATGGTGTTGGTCTTGGTCATCAGACCGGCAAGCGCACCGGCAATCCAGCCGATTTCCGTCTTGTCCGGGAGCAGGGAGGTAACGTTGCCGTTGACAGCCTTTGCCGGGGTGTCGACTGCGCCGTTCAGGAGGGCGAAGTTGACTTCCGGATATTCCTCAGCAGCCTGCAGCACGGCATCGGTGTACTGGTTGCCCGGGGCGTAGATGAGATCGAAGCCCATATCGCAGTAAGCGACGATGGTTTCATAATATTCATTCTGGCTGATGTTATCGGTGTACTTGTAGGTCCAGCCATATTCAGCGGAGGCGTCGACCATCGCCTGGTAGGTGGCTGAGCCCCAGCCACCGTCATTGATGCTGGTGTCGCTGATCATCGCGACCTGATAATCCTTCGCGGAAACGACACTGAAGCTCAGCGCCATAACCATAGCCAACAGAACAACAACAAACTTCTTCATGATTTACTCCTTTTATTAAATTAACGGCAGTCATTCTTCAAATTCAACCCACCGTTTTTAAACATAATCTATCATCCATTATACATCTGACCTTTAAGAACTAATTCATTAAACCCAAAAGTCTAAAGGAACCATCTAAAAGTCAATTCTTTTCAGTCTCGGAGACTGCCGCCCCATATCCCGCCCGTTAGTTTTTAAAGGCGCCCTCTAATGTCCAATGTCCAATGTCTAATGTCTATCTCTCCTCCGGGCGGTACGGCTGCCCCTTGGCTGCCGGGCCGGACTTCTTCCCGCCCAAAATGCTCAGCACGATGATGGTCGCCACATAGGGGATCATCTGGAAGAACTGATAAGGGATACCGATGGACATCACCTGCAGACGGATCTGCAGCGCGTCACAGAAGCCGAAGAACAGGCAGGCCAGCATCACCCCCACCGCGTTCCAGCGACCGAAAATCACCGCCGCCAGGCCGATGAAACCGCGCCCGGCGATGTTGCCTTCGGTGAAAGTGTTGGAATAACAGGTGGTCAGATAAGCGCCGCCGATACCGCACAGCGCCCCGCAAATCACACAGCTCAGGTACTTGATGCGGATCACCGGGATGCCCAGGGTCGCTGCGGCCTTCGGATGTTCACCGACGGCTTTGTAATTTAAGCC
>CAYWKZ010000161.1:0-5934 GCA_964459115.1 uncultured Leptolinea sp.
TGGTATGGTGAAGAGGAAAAGAAGGCCCGCCGGGAGAATGCCGATTATACCTGCTCCGCTTACCCTCAGACCGTTGTGAAAGAATTCAAAGGCCTTGCACATGCAGAGCTTGTTCTGATGTTCCCGGAACGCTTTTATGAGGAAGTAACCCGGTTTATGGAGGAAAAGAAATGAGTTTGAAATATGAAATTCTTAAACGTCTTGTGAAAATGATCGGATTGAAAAAACGCTGGACAGGCATGAGTACAGAAGAACTTCTGGCATCACGGCGGAAAGAAAATGCGAAAAATACGATTCCTGATTTGAAGGACGACGCCTTTGATATCAGCCGGATCGAAGTCATGGGCTGCCCGGTGCTGAAGCTGATCCACAAACAAAAGACGGACCGCGCCAACCTTTTCCTGATCGGGGGAGGAATGATCAGCGCGCCGCGTCCCGGTTCAATAAAGAAAGCGCTGAAGTTCGCGAAAGAAAGCGGGCTGGACCTGTTTATTCCCTACTATCCTCTCTGTACGGACTATCCGCTGACGAAGGCTTATGAGATGATCCATGAGACCTATAAAGTCATGCTGAGAGATTACGATGCCGGAAATATCTCCGTCCTCGGTACTTCATCCGGCGGCAACCTGGCGCTGGGTATGGTCCCGTATATCAATGACGGACATACCAATGTCCCGATGCCGGGGTTTATTCTTGCTGTTTCGCCCGGAAACTGTGTGGAAACGGAAGAGGAATGGCAGCGGATGCTGGAGCTGGATAAGCTGGATGTGGCGATCCCGGCTCAATATATGAAGATGGCGATAGAGGTCATGCGGCACGGAGACGACAGCATTCCGGAGTATATGCTCTGGCTGCAAAGAGGGGATTACTCAAACTGTCCGCGGGTTACGCTTATGTACGGAAGTGATGAAACACTTTATGCCTGTGCTCCTGCAATTGAGTCTGTCTTGAAAAATTATCATGCGGATTATAAAATAATCGTCGGTGAGGGGATGTTTCATTGTTACCCGGTGTTTCCCATCGTTCCGGAAGCCAAAGCCGGCTGGGATCTGATGGTTGAACTTATGAAAAAAGGAACGGCATGAATCGTCTGAACAGGGACTTGTTCTTCAGAGGTTTCCGAAAGATTTTGGCTGCTTCCATACCTGCGGAACAGGCTGATGTGATCTGGAAAGAAGCCGGTGAAGAATATGACCGTATTCTGAAAAACCAGCCGGAGCTGAAAAAACACAAAGGCGCCATGGTCCTACCCGCAGTGGCTCTTTACCGGACGCTGACAGTCCATGGATTGGACTCTGAAGGGCTGCTGAACAGGTACGGTGACCATATGGGAGAGCGTTTTGCCGCCATGGTTCATGGAATCACGGGGATCCCGGGTGTAAGCCGTTTCATCTGGAATCATGCGGAAAAGCTTACCGCGAAAATGAGCAGCGAGAAGATGGGATACAGGCGCAGACTTGTCTCCGATCCGCCGGATATGTATGGCGTGGACATTCTTTCCTGCCCCTACCATGAGCTGGCGAAAGAGCTCGGAACCGAAGCAGCTGTGCTTTGCGTCTGCCATATGGATAAGGAATATTCTCATGGATTCCGGAAGATCCGGTATGACCGCAATTCAGCGCTGCCGGAAGGTGCGGAATGCTGTGAATACCGGCTGCGGCTTGATGAAAATAAGAATTGACAGAAAAGGAGCCTGATACGCCCCTGAGATTGAAGGTATAATAGAAAACCGGAAGTACGGATTCAATATCAAAAGCCAGCTGCTGAAGCTTTTTGTAATATTCCCGGCAGCCTCTGCGCTCACGGCGTGGATATGCTCAACAATGTCCGGAAAATGAATAGAATATGGATGATGTCAAATAAGGAGGTCTGAAGAAAATGAAGGAAAGCAGTCTGCCATTTGATCGTTCGAAACACGCGCTTTACACAAAGAATGCGAAGAAGTGTGTCATGGATCTCCTGCGCCGGTACTACGATGAACAGGCAACAGAAAAATTATGGGAAAAGATCCAGCTGCAGTACTGCGAATATCTTAAAAAGGAACCGGCTCTGGGCGGGGTAAAGATCACGACCAGTATCTATGATCCGATCCTGATTTTCGCCTGGTACAAGGTGATCCCGGATAAACCCGCTCTGGAGGATGTCCAGCAGGATGTTTTCAAAAGCTTTATGGGAAGCTTTGAGACTTTGGGAAAGATATTTAACCTGAACAGGAGACTGGATAACCGGCTGGCGGGCAGGATCTTTCAAAAAACCAGCGATATTCGTATCAAAGAGATTGGGCAGTTTCCCGCATCCTTCCGCATGGGATTTTATTCCTATGATAAAGAAAACGGGATCATCCGCTACAACTTTACCCAATGTCCGAACGCCGAATTCGCAAAGCGGCATTATATGGAAGATGTGCTCCCCTTGATGTGCAACTGCGACCATCTGGCAATGCAGAAGCTTCACGCGGTGCTGATCCGTGAAGGAACCTGTGTGACATCCGACTGCTGCGATTACTGTATCGTCGGAGATAAGGATCCGCTGGCTGATGAATATACACTGATCAAATCGGATAACGGTTTGCTTTTGAGTGTCAGAAAATAAAATGATCCGGGCTTGTCACAGGACAGGCCCGGATACTAAATTTCCGGCATGAGGTCGGTCATGCAGTTAATACTCAATAGCAGTGTGGATGTGTTATGGAGCAGTGCTGATGCTGACGGTGTAAGTATTCCGAAAGCGCCGAGAAGGATCAGCAATCCGTTGAATCCCAGCACAAACCGGTAATTCCGATCGATGCGCTTCATCAGCTTTTCGGAAAGTTTCCGGATCAGGACAAGTTCCCGCAGGTCTTCAGCGGCAATGACAATGTCGGAAACTTCCCTTGCAATCGATGCGCCGCTGCCGATCGCGATGCCGATATCCGCCCGGGAAAGTGCCGGGGCATCATTGATCCCGTCTCCGACCATTACGACCGTGTGATCCTGCTGCTGTTCCTGCTGAATGTAAACAGCTTTTTCTTCAGGGAGAACTTCCGCACGGAAGTCATCAAGACCCAGCTGAGACGCAATCGCCGATGCTGTATTGCGGCTGTCTCCTGTCAGCATCACGATCCTGTTGAAACCCGATTCATGCAGACTCTTTACAGCTTCTCCGGCTTCAGGTCGCAGCGGATCAAGGATGCCGATTGCAGCCGACAGGATTCCCCCGATCGCCAGGTACAGCCAGGAATATCGCTGATCCAGAGACTCAAACAATGCCTGCTCTTCCGGAGCGACGGAAGCTTTTTCATCATCGAAAATGAAATGGCGGCTGCCGATGATCACCCGATCGGTACCGATCCTTGTGGCGATCCCATGGGCGACCACATATTCCACCTCGCTGTGCATTTCTTCATGATCCAGGCCTTGTTCCCGGGCTGCGGAAACGACCGCGTTTGCCACCGAGTGGGGAAAATGCTCTTCCAGGCAGGCCGCCGTACGCAGCATCTCCGCCGCGTCATTTCCATTGAACGGTACAACGCTCCCGACAGTCGGGCAGGCATGAGTCAATGTCCCTGTTTTATCAAAAATTACGGTATCTGCCTGGCTGAGTTTCTCCAGAAACCTGCCGCCCTTAACCGTGATCTTATGATTCCCTGCTTCACGCATGGCAGAGAGTACACTGAGCGGCATGGAAAGCTTGAGCGCACAGGAAAAATCCACCATCAATACGGAAACCGCCCGGGTCGTATTTCCTGTCAGAGCCAGGGTGAACAGACTTCCGCCCAGACACCACGGCACAAGCCGGTCTGCCAGGTCATAAGCCCGGTTTTCCGCAACGGATTTCAGACGTTCGGATTCTTCGATCATCCGTACGATCCGGTCATAGCGGTTCTCGCCTGCCCCGCCGGTCACCCGTACAATGCAGTTGCCCTCTTCCACAACACTCCCCGCGTATACCGCATCTCCGGGCCGTTTGGCAACAGGGACGGATTCTCCAGTGAGCGATGCCTGGTTGAGCATGACTTCACCCTGCTCCAGGATCCCGTCCAGCGGGATCACATGCCCTGTATGCACAACGATGCGGTCATCCGGTTTGATTTGATCGATTGGGGTAAGGTTTTGTGAACCGTCTGACGCGATCTGCCAGACCTGGTCGATCTGCAGAGACATGCTTTTAGCTAAATCGGCGACCGATTTTTTATGGGTCCATTCGTCGAGCGTTTCACCGATCCCCAGCAGGAAAACGACGGATCCGGCTGTGGAAAAATCTCCAGTGAGCATGGAGATACCGAGAGAAATACCGTCCAGCACATCAACCGAGAGTTTTCCCTTGAGCAGCGCTGCAGCTGCCTTTTGGATGCGTGGCAGCACCTGACAGGCTGTGATCACGCATCGCAGCGGGTCCGGGAAAAAAGCGGCCCGCAGGAAATGAGATACCACCTGCGAGATCAGCTTCTCTTTATAGTGGCGGTTCATTGCACGGGAGCTGTTTATTGTGGCCTGACCGGTCGGAGCGGCAGTTTCATAAGAAAAAGCGGCAAGCTTTCGGTAAAGCGCAGCCCGGTCACCGTGAAATGCGATGGTGACGCCGCATATGCGTTCATGAACGCTTACCCGGTCCACGTCAGGCAATGAAAGCAGCCATGCCTCCAGCAGATCCGCCTGCTCAATGCTCATCCTGTCCTGCATGGCGCGAAGGCGGACTCTGCCTTCACTTTCATGCTTTATCTGAAACTTCATCTTCCGCTTCCGCTGTGTCTTCGATCACCTTTTTTTTGTCTTCAGCAGCTCTTGCTTCATTGATGGCTTTGGCATCTGCCAGGATGTCCGCGCAGTTTTCCTGGATCGTTTCCACATCGCTGACGATCTGGTCCTTACAGCGCAGGACGGCAGCGGTGATGTGAGTATAGACCTTCTTCGCGTCTCTGCTCCCGAGAATTCTCAAACCTGCGGAGCCAAACAATGCCCCGCCTAAAAACATAGCGGCTTTTCCGTGAATCATAATGTTTTTGCCTCTTTCTTTGTAATTGGTTAGTTATAAAATACTAACCCTGAATTATTCATGAAATATAGATTTACCTACAAAAATCCGAATAAAAACAGGATATCTTAAAGAAATTACTTTCACTTAATAAGTGAAACAAAACAAAGAAAGGACTTCCGATTTAGTATAATTTATATCACCAAAAAACCAATGCCAAAGGAGAAGTCCCATGTCTATTATAAACGGAATTACATTAGAAAGCAACAAAAATATACATCTGAATTTCGACGGCGGTAACCTCTCATCCGATGCTGTTGTTTATGGCGAAATCGCGTATCAGGCCGGCTCATGGGATTACCCGAGACGTGTTGTATGCAATATTGAAAAACCTTTTGGTCAAATGATCCATATGTACACCTTTGTCGTTACCAATATGGATTCTTCTCCTGAAGAGTTGATTCATTTTTATTGCAAACGGGGACAGATGGAAAACTTCATCAAGGAATGCAAAACCGGCTTTGACATGGACTATGTCAGCAGTTCATCGCAGATTGTCAATGCCAATCGTGTTCTGATTCATGCCTTGGCATACAATTTGTTCAATTTGTTCCGAAGATTGGTGTTACCTGCCAAACTGCGGAAAGATCGGATAGATACCGTAAGGCTGAAACTGATGAAAATTGCAGCCAGAATTGTACGAAGCGCCAGATATGTTGTGTTTAAATTGTGCAGCAGTTGTCCGTTTCAGCTCGAATTTTACGAGACATTGAAAAATATCAGGCAAATAATGCCACTACCAGAAGTGTAAAAATTATTGATGAACCTTGACAGTTGAATAGCTGCTTTACCAGACCAAGGGGTTATTGCGCCTGTTTTTTCGGCAAGAATTATCAAACTTGTTCTGAAAGCAGCTAAACGCGTAAACTGTCATTTTGATCGTATCATTTTTTGAGGCATTAATGGCTTCATGAATAATTC
>CAYWKZ010000162.1:0-5900 GCA_964459115.1 uncultured Leptolinea sp.
ACACTGTCCTTTAAAAAAAGTAAACCGACAATGTTGTCGGTTGACAAATGTTCGAAAATGTGGTAGAGGGACGGGTCCCGAAGGGGCCTGTACCTCGGGGAGGACGGTTTTACCTCTGTCAATTGGATGCCGATTCACCGGGGCAGGGTTGATTTGATCTCATCCTAAACAGTTATTCGCTCTTTTCGCACAGGTGACAGGTCTGTGTGCCGAACAAGGCTCGTTTCGGTAATTGTCACGACGGCACGCAGACCAGTCACCGTGTGCCTCGGGGTCGAACTGTATTCATTCATTGAGTAACAAATTCAGGATTTTTCCGGTAAAAATACACCGCCTCACCCTCCCCAAAACCCTTGAAGAATCAGGAAAACATGGTTATACTTATTATCAGAAGAAAAATAATTGTCTGACAACTCAGATCCGGTTTTCCCGAAAACAGGTTAGAATAAGGTTATGACAGCTTTTTTACTGAACGGCAAACAAATCACATGCGAAAAAAACAAATCCCTGCTGCGCTTTCTGCGCGATGATATGCATTTCACTGCCGCCAAAGACGGCTGCAGTGAAGGTGCCTGCGGGACCTGCACCGTCCTGATCGACGGAAAGACCGTGAGGGCGTGCACCGTGAAAACCGGTCAATTGGCAGGGAAAAGCGTCATCACGATCGAAGGCCTTTCCGATTTTGAGAAAAAACTCTACACCTGGGCTTTCGGAGAAGCCGGAGCGGTTCAGTGCGGGTTCTGCATCCCGGGCATGGTGATGTGCGCAAAAGGACTGCTGGATTGGAACACGAACCCGACAGAAAAAGAGATCCGCTTTGCCATCCGCAACAACATCTGCCGCTGCACCGGGTATGTCAAGATCATCAAAGCCATCCGGCTGGCCGCCCAGGCGCTGCGTAACGGGTACATCCCCGAGCCATCCGTCAATGACTGGCATGTAGGGAGCCGGGTTCACCGTGTGGACGTGGCAGAAAAGGTGCTGGGATACGGGAAATATCCTGACGATTTTTACCCGGAAGGCATGTGCTTCGGCAGCGCCGTGCGCTCCAAATATCCCCGGGCCCGCGTCCTTTCCATCGACACTTCCGCCGCCAAAGCGCTGCCCGGGGTGGTATGCGTTTTGACCGCTGAAGACATTCCCGGCACAAATTACATCGGACATCTGAAAAAAGACCAGCCCACGCTCATCCCGGTCGGAGAGATCACGCACTACCTCGGTGATTCCATCGCTCTGGTCTGCGCAAGGGATTATGAGACATTGAAAAAGGCAAAGAGCCTTGTCAAGGTAGAATATGAGGTTCTGCCCTTCGTCAGTTCACCGGAAGAAGCGGCAAAGCCGGGGGCTCCGCTGGTCTTTGAAAATGAAAAAGACAACGTTCAGGCCTATAAACATGTTTCCCGCGGAAACGCGTCAGAGGCCATCGCCAATTCAAAGCATGTGCTGACCGGGCATTTCACCACACCCTGGACCGAACATGCGTTTCTGGAACCGGAATGCTGTGTGGCATATCCTATTGAAAACGGGGGCGTTCATCTGCTGACCACCGACCAGAGCTCCCACACCACCATGCATGAATGTTCCGCGCTGCTGGGCGTACCGCCGGAACAGTGCGAAGTACAGAACGCACTGGTAGGGGGCGGTTTCGGCGGCAAGGAAGACATGTCCGTGCAGCACCATGCCGCACTGATCGCATACCTCGCAAGAGTTCCCGTCAAAGTCAAGCTGACGAGAGCCGAATCCATCCTGGTTCATCCCAAACGCCACACCTTCGACATGGATTTTACCATCGGCTGCGACGAAAACGGCATCATTCAGGGCGTCAAGGCAAAGGTCGTGAGCGATACCGGCGCCTTTGCGTCTCTGGGTGGACCGGTTCTGGAACGGGCCTGTACGCACGCCGCAGGGCCTTACGCCTACGAAAATTTTGAGATCGAGGGGGCCGCATACTACACGAATAACCCACCGGCCGGGGCTTTCCGAGGTTTCGGCGTCACCCAAACCTGCTTCGCCATCGAAAGTCTGCTCAATGAAATGGCGGAAGTCATCGGCATCTCTCCCTGGGAGATCCGTTACCGCAATGCCATCCGCCCGCACGGCGTCCTGCCCAACGGACAGATCGTGGATGAATCCACCGGGCTGGTGGAAACGCTGGAAGCCATCAAACCGGATTATGACAAAGCCATCGCTGAGGGCGACCCGGTCGGACTGGCCTGCGCCATGAAAAACTCCGGTGTCGGCGTCGGCATCCCGGACTGGGGGCGTGTCAAACTGATCGTAGAGGATGACTGCAAAGTTCATATCTACTCGGGCGCTTCCTGCATCGGGCAGGGTCTGGGGACTGTCCTGCTGATGAATGTTGTCACAACAACCGGTCTGCCGATCGAAAATGTCGTCTATGAGCGCTCCAACACCTGGATCGCACCGGATTCCGGCGACACCTCCGGCAGCCGTCAAACCACGGTCACCGGGGAAGCCTGTCTGCGGGCCTGCCGCAAACTGAAGGAAGCCCTTCAGGATCATGAACTCAAAGACCTGTGCGGTCAGGAATTTTACGGTGAATACCTGGCGAAAACCAACCCGCTGGGCGCTAATGTTCCCAACCCCGTCAGCCACGTTGCCTACGGATATGCGACACAGATGTGCATTCTGGACAAAGAAACAGGCAGAGTCAAAAAGCTTGTGGCAGCCCATGATGTCGGCAAAGCCATCAACCCGCTCTCCCTGGAAGGGCAGATCGAAGGCGGCGTTGTGATGTCCATGGGATACGCCCTGACAGAGCGCTACGGACTGAAAAACTGCAAACCCACTGACCAATACGGATCGCTTGGACTGTTCCGTGCCACTGAAACACCTCCGGAGGTGAAGGCGATCATTGTGGAAAAACCGGGGCTGAAGATCGCAGGCGGCGCCATCGGCATCGGTGAGATCACCTCCATCCCCACCGCACCGGCGATCGCAGAAGCCTACTGCCGGCTCACCGGTGAAAGGGAGCGGGAATTGCCGCTGAAGAACACACCCTATGCCCGCACCGCACCGGAACCCGTGAAATCGGAAACCGGCGCCAAACATCTGGTTCTGCGAAGCGGAAAAGAATGCATCGGCTGCCTGGACTGCGTTCGTGCCTGTGCAGCGGCTTATCAGCAATGCAATGATGCTGAAAAGGCTACCCTGCGGATCGAGCGCACAGACAGCGGTGAGTTTTTGCCGCAGGTCTGTGACCAGTGCGGTAAATGCGCCGAAGCCTGTCCGGAAGGCGTGATCATGAAGAACCCGAAGGGTGTATATATGATCAACAGGAAGAAATGCACCGGCTGCGGAAAATGCAAAACCGCCTGTTCAAAAGGCATCCTGCTCAAGACAGAAGATATGCCCACAGCCGCCAAATGCATTGCCTGCGGTCTGTGCGTAAGGTCCTGTCCGCGGGATGTGCTGGCAATCGCAGAATGAATGAGATAATGGGAACAATTCCCCTGTCTCGCTAATCATTTTATGAGTATTTTATTCACAGCAGACTTCGGAAATTTATTTCATGAAGTTTTATAATTAAATTGTTGTTATGCAACAAAACATACAAGAGTGAAAAAACGGGACTGTCCCGAAGAAGAAGGCAGGAAATATGAAGAAAGTCGGAATGAGCGTAACCCGTGTTGACGGATACGATAAAGCGACCGGCCGTACAAAATATTATGAAGACCGTATGCCGGCAAATGCTTTGTACGCCCGCATCAAGCACTCAGAAATCGCGCACGGGTTTGTCAAATCAGTTGACACAAGCGGAGCGGAAGCAATTCCAGGTGTCGTCAGGGTTCTGACCTGTTTCGACGTTCCGGACATTCCCTTCCCCACAGCGGGACATCCCTGGTCCATGGACCCGAGCCATCAGGACACCGCTGACCGGCATCTGCTGAATCAGCATGTGCGTTACTGGGGTGACGATGTTGCGGTGGTGATCGCGGAAAACGAGGTAGCTGCCAATCAGGGCGTTCGTGCGCTGAAAGTCGAATATGAGGAACTGCCCTTCGTCCTGGACGTGCAGCTGGCCATGTTAGACGGCGCACCGCAGCTGCATGAGGAATTCCCGAACAACATTTTGAAGCACACCTCCAACATCAAAGGAAATTACGAAGAAGCCATCAAAGAAGAGGGGCTGATCAAAGTCGAAGGCTGGTATGAAACCCCGACCGTTCAGCATGCCCACATCGAAAATCACGGCTGTTTTGCCTATATGGAAAATGGCCGCATTGTCGTTGTCTCCTCTACCCAGATCCCGCACATCATCCGCCGTGTTGTCGGACAGGCGCTGGGACGTCCCTGGGGCGACATTGAGATCATCAAACCCTATATCGGCGGCGGGTTCGGCAACAAGCAGGATGCGCTTTATGAACCGCTCTGTGCCTGGTGCACCACACAGGTCGGCGGACGTCCGGTGCGCATCGACTGCTCCCGTGAAGAAACCTTTGTTTCCAACCGTGTCCGTCATTCCATTCGCTACTACATCGCGACCTGGATCCGAAAAGACGGAAAGATCGCCGCAAGGAAAGTAGATGTCTACTCCAATCAGGGCGCTTATGCATCTCACGGTCATTCCATTGCGGCCAAAGGGCTGAATGCCTTCCCGCAGCATTATCCGGTGCCTGCTTATGAAGGCAATGCCTGGACGGTTTACACCAACCGACCGGCTGCCGGCGCCATGCGTGGTTACGGCATGCCGCAGGCCTCCTTTGCCGATGAAGCAAACATCGACGACTGCGCCAAAGCCATCGGCATGGATCCGATGGAATTCCGCTTCCTGAACATCATGCCGAAAGGCTTCCATGATGCCTTCTCCGGGAACACGAACTACTATGACACCTACCGGGAATGCATGACCAAAGGCGCTGAGATCATCGGTTATGAGCAAAAACGCAAAGAATACGGCCATGATACCGGCAGCATCCGGCGCGGGATCGGACTGGCGACATTCTGGTACAACACAGCAGTCTACCCGATCTCACTGGAAACATCTTCCAACCGCATGCTGCTGAACCTGGACGGAACCGTCACCATGCAGTGCGGTGAAACCGAGATCGGACAGGGCGCCGACACAGCCTATGCGCAAATGACAGCCGAAGCTATCGGCCTGAAAAGCTATAAAGATGTCCATGTCATCTCCTGCCAGGACACCGACATCACCCCGACCGGCACCGGCGCTTATGCCTCCCGCCAGACTTACGTCGCGGGCTTTTCCATCCGGCAGACCGCCGACCTGCTGCGTGAAAAGATCCTGAAATACGCGAGCAACCTGACCCGGCAGGCAGTCTATAACATGGATATTGTGGACGGCAACATTGTCCGCAAAGAGGATAAGCTGGTTTTGATGAGCCTGAAGGAACTGGCCATGACCGCACAGTATGACGTGGTCAACAGCCAGCACATCACCGCTGAGTCCACCTACACCATCCGCAACAATGCCTATTCCTTCGGCTGCACCTTTGTTGAAGTTGAAGTGGATATCGCCATGTGCAAAGCACAGGTCACCCGCATCGTCAACGTCCATGACTGCGGCAAAATCATCAACCCGGCGCTGGCGGAAGCCCAGGTCCATGGCGGACAGTCCATGGGGATCGGCTTCGGCCTCAGCGAGCAGCTGATCTTTGACGAAAAGACCGGCAGACCGCTGAACAATAACCTGCTGGACTACAAGCTTTCCACCTTCATGGATCACCCGCGTCTGGAAGGCTACTTCATCGAGAACCCGGAGCCGACCTCACCCTTCGGGACAAAATCCCTGGGTGAGCCGCCCGCCTGTTCCCCCGCGCCTGCCATCCGCAACGCGATCCTGAACGCGACCGGCGTGGCAATTAATCATATTCCGATCAATCCGCATGTCCTTTATGCCGAGCTCAGCAAGGCAGGAC
>CAYWKZ010000163.1:0-5809 GCA_964459115.1 uncultured Leptolinea sp.
GCATAAGAGACTTTCCACTTATGGGACTCTCCCCGGCGGAAGAGTCTCCGGCTTCATTCTAAATTCGGTTAGACCGGAATTTCCATGAACTCATCGATTGCTTCCAGTACAGGACAGGCATATTTCTCACCGCCGAAGAGCCATTGTTCATGCTGCATGTCAAACTCCCTGATATCCGGATCACGAAAATATTTTTTATAGCGCCTCAGATATTTTTCTCCCATCTTGCGGGCATAAATAAAGTGCACCTTTGTGTTCTCTACATGGATATCATCATCAAGATATGTGATCAGGTCGGTATAATATTCGTTTTTAATGGATTCCGAATCGAACTTTGCGAAACAGTCCATGAATTTATCGGCGGTTTCGTCATTCATTTCGAAAAATTTCTTCAGCTTTTCTTTGGTTTTTGCTCTCTTTTTTTCATCGCCGGTGAAAGATGTCAGCAGCGGAACCAGCCTTCAAGCGCTGTGTACAGGCTGACCGCGCGCCGGTATTGCCCGTTATAGAATTCATGGTTTTCCCGGTTCGGGGTATAAACCAGCGCCTGCGCATCCCGGTTCAGGCTTTCCGTAAAGGTCCGGTAATCCGGATGGATCCCCTCACCGATCAAAGCCGCTGCCGCAACAGCCCGGGAAGGAAGCGTATCCGAATCCTTAAACACCGTAATGTCGTGGCCCAGAACATCGGCCATGATCTGACACCATCCGGTGGAGCGTCCGCCCCCGCCGATCAATGAAATGCTCAAAGGCTGTTCGCTGATCATTTCCACGCCCTGACGTATTGCATAGGCGACTCCCTCAAGCATCGCCCGAACGAAGTCTCCCTTTTCCGTTTCCGGCGTGATTCCTGCAAATACGCCGCGGGCAGAGGGATCCAACACCGGGAATCGCTCTCCGAGCAGATAAGGGAGCGCGAACAAACCGTGCGCGCCGGGAACGCTGCTGCCGATCAAACGCTCCGTTTCCGGATAGTCCACAGTTTGAACCTGACCGGAAAACAAGGCACTCAGCCATCTGTGAACGTTGCCCGCATTCAGAAACGGTACCACATTGATGACCTTCCCGGCCGGCATAGCGGCCAGGTTGAAGATGCCTCCGGCGTTATAGGCTGCTTTTTCGGAAACAGTGGCGACCCAGCCTGAGGTCCCAAGGTTGATATTGAACTGGCCTTCCTTCATGATCCCGCTGGCCAGTGTCGTAGCGCCCGCATCACCCACGCCCGCATAGACCGGGGTCCCGGCAGGATAACCGGACTCTTTCGCTGCAGATGCCGTTACCTCTCCGACCGTTTCATGAGAAGCGAACAAACGCGGCATGCGTTCAGCTTCCACCCCGGCTTTTGTGAGAAGCAGATCGCTCCAGGTCCTTGAACGGAGGTCCATCGCACAGGCTGTGGAGCACGCTGTGTGATCGCCGGCACAGACGCCGGTGAGCTGAGCGATGACATAATCCTTTGAACTGATGAGGAAACGGAAGGTTTTCTGATAAATTTCCGGTTGGTTTTTCTTCAGCCAGATGATTTTGGGAAGCGATAAAGACCCATCACAATGGTTCCCGGTGATCTCAAAGATTTTATCCTCCCCGACAGTCTCCAGCAGTTCTTTTGCTTCGCGCGCTGCTCTGCCGTCTGAATAAAGGATCGCCGGACACACCGGCTGCAGGTTTTTGTCCACCGGGATCACGTCCTGCATCTGTCCGCTCATTACGATCCCGCGGACAGACACATCGGGACATAATGACATCATCTCGTGTGACAGTTCGCAGAATGCCTCCCACCAAAAATGAGGATCCTGTTCTTTGTGGTCTCCGTCAAACAAGGTTGGGATATCTTTTGAGCAGGAAGTGAGAACTTCTCCATCATAACCAACCAGCACAGCCTTCACCGCTGTCGTGCCAATATCAAAAGTTGCTATACAACGCATATTCCTAAACTCCTGTGTCGGCTTCGAGACAGCATCAGAGCAGTCTCCGTGTGCTCCATGTTCAGTCTGAATTTCCCTTGCCGATTTTTTGCACGATGACCGCCAAAATGATGATCGCACCGGTCATAATATCCTGCATATAGGTGGGCATCTGCAGCATCGTCAATCCATTGGTGAGGATGCCGAGGATCGCACAGCCTGCCAGCGTACCGATCACATTCGGAATGCCTTTTTTCGACACCGTACAACCGATGAACACCGCCGCGTAGGAGCTCAGGAAATAACCATCACCGGCAGTGGTGTTTGCGGAGCCGACCCGGGATGCAATGAGCATGCCTGTGATGCACGAGAGCATCGCGCACAAAGCAAAGGCCACATTCTTGTAAAAAGGCACATTAATGCCGGAAATTTTGGATGTTTCCTCGTTGCCGCCAATTGCGTAAAGCCTTCGTCCGAGAACCGTTTGGCGCATGATAAATTCGAACAGGATGACAAACACCACCATGATGATGGAAAGGAGCGGGATCTGACCGATGCGGAACGTCCCAAGCCAGGAAAAACCCTTCGGTATGTTTTGAAAAACAGTCGCACCGCCGGTGAGACGGTAAATCACACCGGAAAGAACAGTGCTCATTCCCAGCGTAGTGATGAAAGAAAGCACGTTAAACCTTGCGACGATCCATCCGTTCAGCCACCCGATAACGAGACTGATCAGGATCGGGCAAAGGAAACATAAAGGCAGCGGCACGCCAGCAACAGCCATCAAAGCGCTGATCACACCGCCAAGACTGGCCATGGTGCCGATCGAAAGATCGAACTCATTGATGCTCATGACCAGCGTGGCGCCGATCGAGATGATGACCATCAGGGAGATCTGTCTGCTGATATTGATGAAATTCCGAAGCGTGAAAAATGATTTCGGGCGCAGAATGCTGAAAACAACAATGATCAGCACCAACGCCGATAAAGTGCCGTATGACTGCAGGATCTTTTTAAAATTTTTCATTTTCCGCTTCCTTTCTCACGCCGCATAACAACAGGAAAGAACCTGCCGTGAGGTAAGTCCGTCATTTTCCAGCAGTTCCCGGGTCCTGCCGGCTGAAATGATCTGGATCCTGTCCGCGACCTCCATGACCTCTTTCAGGTCGGAAGATACAAACACAACTCCGCAGCCTTTGTTCGCTTCTTCACGGAGAAGCCGGTGGATCTCAGAACGAGTCTTGACATCGACCGCCTGGGTCGGCTCATCACAAAGGAAAATCTTCGGATGGGTTATCAGCGCTTTTGCAAAGACCACTTTTTGCTGATTTCCGCCGCTTAGTTCAATCGAGCGCTGCTCGAGACCTGCCATTTTGACCTGCAGGCGGTCCGCTATTTCACTGACGGCATTTCTTTCCAGTTTGTCGGAAACGATCCCTCTCACCGCGAAGGCATCAATGCTGCTCAGCGAGACGTTTTCCCGGACAGAAAGGCTGCCGATCATGGCTTTTCCCCGGCGATCCTCACTGATCAACGCGAGTCCCATCCGGATGGCCTTTTCCGGGGTCATTCGGGGCACCGGCTGCCCATCGACGACAATTGAACCTTCCTTCATCGGACGGTAACCATAAATACATTCCAGGAGTTCGGTTCGTCCGCTGCCGCCAAGCCCGAACACACCTAATATTTCGCCGGCATGAACTTCCAGACAGGCGTCCTTCACCACCTCGTCTTTGCTTTGGATGTGCTCCGCCTTCAGCAGCGTGTTACCGATCTTTTCCGTCCTTGCGACTGTTTCGGATGTCCAATGATCCGTCATTTTACTGATCAGGCTTTCCCTGTTCGTCAGCCTTGTTTCCGTTTTGCCGACCATTTCACCGTTCTTGAAGACGGTAACACAGTCCGTCAGCCTGAAAATCTCATCCATCCGGTGTGTAACATATAAAATCGATGTACCCTTTTGTTTCAGCCGGAAGATGATGTCAAAGAGCAGTTCACTTTCTCTATCCGTCAAAGATTCAGTCGGTTCATCCAGGATCAGCAATCGACATTCATTCATCATGGCCCGCACGATTTCCAGACAGGTGCGCTGTGGGGGAGACATTTCGGCAGCGGTTTTCTCCAGGTCAAGATCAATACCGTATTCTTTTGCTGTTTCGCTCACCCGGGTGCGCATTTCCTTCCAGTTGATCCTCCCGCCTTTTGTCGGATAAGGAAGCCCCAAATAAGCATTCTCGATGCCGTCAAAAGTCGGTACGAGCGTGCGGTCCTGGTGAATGACGCTGATCCCCATTTTCCGGATTTTCACAGGACTGAAATTCACGACCGGCTGACCATTCCACAAAACCTCACCTTCGTCAAGCGAATAAACACCAGTCAAAATTTTGATCAGGGTGGACTTTCCCGCGCCGTTTTCTCCCACAAGGCCATGAATTTCTCCTGCTTCCAGAGAAAAATTTATATTCTTCAACGCATAAATGCCATTGAATTGTTTGCTCAATTGTTTCGTTTGCAGGAGCATAAGCGATCCTCCATCATCCGGGACACGATACGAAGCAGGGGCGACTGAGATCACCCCTGCTTCCTGAAACGCTTTTATTTCTCGATGAAATCTTCGACATTTTCCGCTGTGATCAGCGTAGCAGGAGCATATTTTTCTCCGAATTCAATTTCCTGCCCGTCAAACAGTTTTTCCATTTCATCGACGACGATGGCAGCCATCCCTTCAAAGTTCTGGGCAACGGTCGCTTTCAGGCTGCCTTCTTCAGCGATCAAAGAGACCGCCTGTTGGTTCCCGTCAACACCGGTGACGATCACTTCATCCCGGCCGGCTTCTTTCAGAGCCTGCGTGGCGCCGATCGCGGGTTCATCCCAGGCAGCCCAAATCGCGGTGATGCTGCCCTCTTCCGCATTGGCGAGCAGCAGGTTTTCAACAATGTTCTGCGCGTCGTTGATCGGTTGTTCGGCCGGAACATGCTGTTCGGTGATGAGCGTAATTTCCGGATAATCCTTCAAAATGTCGTCAAGCGCAATGCAGCGCTTCACCACACCCGGATGCGGGCGGTGTGTCAAAGCGATGACCGTACCTTTGCCGTCCATCAGTTCATCAAACAGGTAGTGAATGATCAGTTCACCCATCTGGTAATTGTCGCTGGTGGCATTAACGGCCATTCCTTCGATGAATCCGCTGTCACATCCAAAAACCGGGATCCCGGCATCAAAGACATCCTGAAGCTGGTTGCCGATCAGGGAAGGATCCGCGCTCACCAGGACAACAGCATCGGTCTGACCGGAAACTGCGACATCTTCAATGCGGCTTGCCAGTTCGGCAAAATCGTTGTTTGTGTTAATTACGGTGACGACAGCGCCTTTGGATTCCAGGTCTGCTTTCAGATATTCCACCATCTGATTCGTGGTGACGGAGCCAAGATAGGGCGTCATCAGAGCGACCTGTTTGCCGGTCATTTCCGCCTGCACGGAAAGGCAGGTCACCATCAGGACCAACAAAACAACAAGCATGAGCTTTTTCATATGAAGTACCTCCAAAATAATGAATAAATACATAATGCGGGCAAGACTTGTCTGATTTTTTATCTTTACCGCTGTGGAATATGTAGATTATATTATCCTGATATCTATATGTCAATATTTCGGAAGAAGTATCTTATATTATCAGCGGCAGTCAAAGCCTGGGCAGCGGCTGACATCCCTGAAGGGAGGAGAAAGCACGCCGGTTCTATATCCGGGTTTGCCCGGATATTTCCCAACAAAGGCAATTTAAACACAAAAAGCCGCGTTTCCGCGGTTATTTGTGCGGTCTAAAGTCTAAGGTCTAATGTCTAAGGTCTAAAGTCTAATGTCTAAAGTCTAATGTCTAATGTCTAATGTCTAAAGTCTAATGTCTAA
>CAYWKZ010000164.1:0-5755 GCA_964459115.1 uncultured Leptolinea sp.
GGATCTGAAGAACCAGATCAGCGATAAAACGATGATCCAGACTGCCATCTCCGGCAGTGGTGTCAAGCATTGGCATATCCAGTACACGGATATCAGCACCGATCCCTTTTGTGATTCTTGCCCATTGCTGATGGATTTCTGTGTAGTTTCTTCCCAGCCGGTCCAGGCTTGTGATGATCAGCAGATCACCTCTCCGCAGTAATGGCGCGTTTTGATCCGAACCTACCAAAGTGTTATATCCCTTTCGATCAAAATCTTTCCCGGACTGCATGTCGGTGATGATATTTCTTTCATCAGGGACCATCTCACGCAGTTGATCCAGCTGCCGATCCAAGTTCTGATCACGAGATGAAACTCGCGCATAACCGAAAATAACCATTTTCCTCCAAATATTGTTTCAAAAAATCAGTCCAATTTTTAAAACATGTCTGCTTTGGATTATAGAGGTTTTGGTTCAGTCTGAACCGGACTTTTCCGGCTGTGAAAGAATGGTTCAAAAGGTAAACTTAAAGGAACAACAGTTGCATATGCTGGTTGACAGAATGAAAAACGGCTGCCACTTGCGACAGCCCTTTTTTGTTTGATATTTGCTTATATCGCATACGCTGAAAGGTTTTTCCCGCACGTTATCCCGGCTCGCAGGGATCAAAGCAGAAACTTCATGTTTCTTCAGGAATTACGATAGAGGATCGACCTAACAAGGTCGGTTCTTCATCTTTTGCCCGAGCAATTTCAGCCTTATCGAATAATTAAATACATGCATGCTTCATTGCCGGTATTGAAAGCAGGCATTATCTAAAAAAAACATGTCCGGGAAGGTTTGGGGACATGTCTTCTTCTTTCATCGACAATTACGGTTTTTTACCAATTCTCGTAACGCTGCTGCCGGTCAAGGTTATTAATGCTCTTCATCTCATCTTCAGTCAGTTCAAAATCAAATATGTCGAAGTTTTCCGCAATATGGTCAGGATTTGATGATCCGGGAATCGCGATAAACCCTGCCTGGATCTGCCAGCGGAGTATGATTTGAGCGGGTGTTTTCCCGTGAGCTTCAGCAATCGCTGTAATGGTTTCATTGCTGAAATGTTCTCCGGTATGGCCTCTGCCGCCAAACGGATACCAGGATTCGATCACGATACCATATTGGCGCACATATTCCCGGAGTGCATTGTTCTGGTAAAACAGGTGATTCTCATTCTGGATCACAGCGGGCATGATTTCAGCATAAGAGAGCACTTTTTCAACAGCTTCCGGTGTGTAGTAATTGGAGATCCCGATTGAGCGTACTTTCCCAGCCCGAACCGCGTCTTCCATGGCTTTATATACTGCTTCGTCATTCCATCCGGGTTGATGGATCAGCATCAGATCAATGTATTCCAGGCCCAGATCATTCAGTGAATCATTGATCCCCTGTGCAGCCTTGTCATAATCCCCGGGCATGATCTTGCTGGTCACAAAGATTTCTTCCCGGGTAACAAATCCTTCTTCCACTGCTTTCCGGATTCCTCTGCCTACGCCTTCTTCACAGCGGTAATAGCGGGCCGTATCGATCAGTCGCATTCCGGTTTTCAGGGCATGATACACGGAGTTCTCAGCCGCGTCGTTGGACAGCGTCCAGGTGCCCAGACCGATGATGGGCATCTCATATCCGTTGTTGAGAATCACGGTTTTCTTTTCCGGTTCTAATTCATCTGCTGTGTTTTGTACCGGCGGGGTCAGAGAAAAACGTACAGTGGGATTCCCTGAACCAAGGATCTGTTTCAATTCTGTCTGAGATAAATTCTGCACTTTTCCCAATCTTGTGAAGGTCCAGTGATTCACGTCATAATAGATCGTGATTTCAGTTCCCAGGTAAAGGATCACATCTCCCGGTTCTGTAGTGATAGGTTCATCATTCCGGGGCAGTGAGATTCCAATCGGACCAACTTTTTCGAAATTACCGTAATCATGCATTTCTATGGTCAGATCACCGGATTTCAGCAGCGAGACGAAGGCCTCGGCTGAAGAATTTGCGGCAGGTTTTATTGTGAGGACACTGTCATTGACATAGGCATAAATATCAGGCATATTCTCTCCGTGAACAGATAACACACTGTGAATACAAATCAGGACGAATAGGTAAACAATTATGATTGAAATTCGTTTCATCGAGCACAACTCCTTTCAGCAGACATCCTTTTCCATCTGTTGTTACTGAATTGATTTTCCAAATTGATAAGCCTCATCCAATTCTGTTTCTTTCCTTGCAGCTTCTCCGGCATCGTTTATTCCCCCGCAGAAAAGGGAGCCGCCGAATTCAGCTTTCTCAAAACAGTCGATCCAGCCTGCAGTCCGCTGACAGCTTTTTCCGGAAAATGTGGCTCATCTTCTGCTGCCACCGAGAGCATATAGATCTTTCGGAAAAGATAATCGGTTGTAAAGAGAAGATTCAAACGGTCCAATAGCGTTTTCATCTGTCCGCTCATTTCATAATAATAGATCGGAGTAGAGAAAACAATAGTTTCCGCGTTCTTTACTTTTTCGGCGATTTCAACGGCATCGCCTTTCTGAACGCATTTCTGAGTTTTCTGACAGGCAAGGCATCCGATACAGATTTTTATTGTTTCTCCTTTCAGACTTACAAGCTCGACATCATATCCGGCTTCTTTCGCTCCGGCAAACGATTTCAGCTAACATCACGCGAACTGATCTTTCAGAATATCAGCAAAATCCTGTAAGAGCGTATTCGAATTGTCCCGTTTCCAGAATGCGAAGTATTTTCTGGTAACGGGATTATTCTTTTTGTAAAGTGGTACCCTTGCCAAAGAGCTATCATAATAAGCATTGTCACGGATTCCTTCAACCGGCAGGAAACCTTTTTGAGATACGACAAATATCCTCGCATCCTGGAGGGTGTCGGCGAACAGATAATTCCCTTTAAACCCAACGATATCCCGGTAATAAGTTTCCTCGGTTTCCTGCTGATTTTTACCGGCAACAAGAATGCAGGTCGTATTCTTCAGATCTTCCGGTTCGATCCGTTCCAGTTTGGATAATGGGTTCTTTGAAGATACTTCGATAAAACAATGACTGTCTGCGATCTCAAAATTGACATAATCTTCCGAAAGCGCTCTGCGCTGATCGTTCAGCACAACATCGACATTCCCGTCTCTGAGAGCCTCGTATAAGTCTTCGTGATTTCCGTTAATGACATCCAGTTGAATATCCGGGTGCTTATCCGAAAATTCAGAAACTGCATTCTGAAATTCATAACCGCCATAACACTTCAGATATCCTATTCTGAGAAGGAGCTTTTTCTCGCCGGCAGCATCTTTGGTTTCCCGGATGATCCCGGAAAGATCGTTGAGAAGGACCGTGCACTTGCGGTAAAATAATTCACCTGCAGCGGTCAAAGAAAATGTTCGGTTGTGACGAACCAAAAGCTGTACACCCAGTTCATTTTCCAATGACTTGATCTGCTGGGATACTGCGGATTGTGAAATAAAGCATTGTTCAGCAGCTTCGGAGAAGCTTCCCGTATCGACTACTCTCAGAAAATATTCGATCTGTTTCAGCAGCATCGTTTTTACCATCCTCTTCTTTACGGCATATATCCGTATCGTTATTTATAAGTATAACTTATAAATAACTTCTTATTTCCAGATTGATAAATAAGGGAAAAATCCTTATACTCTAAGTATAAATAAATGAAGAGGGGAAAAATTATATGTCAAAAACACTTGTGATCTATTATTCGCGCAAAGGCAATAATTATGTAAACGGAAGCATTAAAAACCTGAAGAAGGGCAATACCGAGATCGTAGCTGAATTCATTGCCGAAGCAGTCGGCGCGGATCTGTTCGAGGTAGATACAGTCAATCCTTACAGTGAAGACTATATGACTTGCACAGAAGAAGCCAAGATCGATATGCGCGAAAATGCCAGACCGGACCTGAAACAGTCCCTGGATTCAATCGATCAGTACGACAATATTGTTGTTGCGGGTCCGTGCTGGTGGGGCACTTATCCGTACGCGATCTTCAGTCAGCTGGAAAAGCTCGATTTTACTGGAAAGAAGGTTTACCCGGTCATGACGCACGAAGGCAGCGGACTTGCGGGTTCTGCCCAGGCACTGAAGAAATACTGCAAAGGCGCAGTCGTTGGCAGTGGATTGGCAGTTCACGGAGCGGATGCCGCCGGGTCGAAAAGTACCGTCGAAAAATGGGCCAAAACCAATCTGAAGTGATTCTTCCGGATCACTGCGGGATAGGAAAAACAGCATGAGCGACCGTGGGCAGCTTACGAAGCTTTATCACGATATGTATGCAGCGATGATCGCCAAAGACGAAACGGAACTGGACCGCATTCATGATGATTCATTTGTCCTGATCCATATGACGGGTATGCACCAGCCAAAACAGGCTTACGTTCGGGCGATCACGCATGGAACATTGAATTACTTTTCCGAAAAAACGGAAAACATTGACGTCAGGATCTCAGATGATTCCGCCATTATGACATGTCGTTCTTATGTGGATGCTGCTGTATTCGGAGGCGGACGCAGCACCTGGCGTCTGGAACTGCAAATTGATGCAAAAAAAGATAACGGGGAATGGAAGCTCACGAATGCACGCGCTTCCACCTGGTAATTGTAAGGGAGTAAGATGGAAAAAAGCAGATTTTTCCCCGAAATAAACGGGAACTTCGGATTCGGCTGTATGCGGCTGCCGATGAAAGGCGGAAAGGTCAATTATGCCGAATTCAGCAACATGGCGAATGCCTTTATCGATGCCGGTTTCAATTATTTTGATACAGCCAACGGTTATCTTGGCGGACAGTCTGAGACAGCGATCCGTGACTGTGTAGCGAAAAGATATGACCGAAGCGCCTTTCTCCTGACGGATAAACTCACCGATCCGTATTTTAAAAAGCAGGAGGATATCCGGCCTTTTTTCGAAAAACAGCTTGAATGGTGCGGGGTCGACTATTTTGATTTTTATCTCATGCACGCACAGGACAAGAATAATTACCAAAAGTTCTCCTGCTGCAAAGCGTATGAGACGGCGTATTCGTTCAAAAACGAAGGGCTGATCCGTCATTTCGGCATCTCATTTCATGACAAGGCAGATGTTCTGGAAATGATCCTTTCCGAACATCCGGAAATTGAGATCGTGCAGATCCAGTTTAACTATGTCGACTATGAAGATGCTTCCGTTGAAAGCCGTAAGGTGTATGAAGTATGCGAAAAATTCGGCAAGCCCGTGATCGTGATGGAACCGGTCAAAGGAGGAAGCCTGGTCAACCTTCCGGAAGATGCGGACAGGATTCTGCGCGGTCTGAATGGCGGAAGCAACGCAAGTTATGCGATTCGGTTCGCCGCAAGCTTCCCAAATATCGCGATGGTTCTTTCCGGTATGAGCAACATGGCTCAGATGCAGGACAATCTCAGCGCCATGAAAGATTTCCAGCCACTGAACGCAAAGGAAATGGAAGCGGTACATCAGGTTTGTGATATTTTCAAAGGACTGAACCTGATTCCGTGCACAGCCTGCCGCTACTGTGTTGATGAAAATGAGTGTCCGAAGAAAATCAGAATTCCGGATCTTTTTTCTGCTCTCAACGCGCATGAGGCTTTTCATAACTGGAATACCGGGTACTATTACAGCAACATCATCACAGGAGCCGGTCACGGGAAAGCTTCAGAGTGCATCAAATGCGGGAAATGCGAAAAAGTCTGTCCGCAGCATCTGCCCATTCGGAATCTTCTGCAGGATGT
>CAYWKZ010000165.1:0-5751 GCA_964459115.1 uncultured Leptolinea sp.
GGTACTTGGAGGGCGACCTCCCGGGAGAGTAAGAAATTGCCAACTTCACTTTTTTTGTTTTAACCCTACCGGGGGACGGGTCCCGAAGGGGCCTGTACCTCGGGGAGGACGGTGAAACCTCTGGCAATTAGACGCCGATTCCCTGAGGGACAGTCCCCTTCAGGTACTGACCCTCTGTGGTTTTAAAAATTTGTTTCTTCGCGGTCGGAGTCGGTGGAAAGGTTGGGAAAAAACAGTTCATCCTGCCAAAGCTCCTCGGGAAGGGCCGGTTCGGCAGGGCCCGGCAGGTCAAGCTCGCCTGGGTCAAGTGCTGTCTCCGGAAAACAATAGCTCCGGTACCCGCAGCGCTCGCAGCGGTGCGGTTTCTCTGTCCGCGGGAAGTCCGCCTCTTCGGTTTTCAGCATCTCCCGGGCGAGGGTCCTGAGCCAGGTCATGTCCTGCCCATATTCCTCTTCCGAATAAGGCATGCGGAGCGTACGGTCCGGAAACTGCGGAAACCAGTAGACCATCTCAATGTTTTCCGCCGGGACTGCGTGCAGGCCGGCGCCCAGCAGGCGGGGAGCGCAGGAACGGGCGAGGAAACGATAAAGCCGGGTCTGAGGTGTACGGATGTAGTGCGCCCGATCCGGCGGAAGAGAACCGGTCTTCCAGTCAAAAATCGTCAGTCGATCATCGGCAATGGCCAGAGCATCGAATTTCCCCAGCCACAGAACATCGGCATAACTCAGAGAAACTTCTTTTTCCGCGTAGAGCCGGTCCGGTTTCCCCATCGGCTGTTCCCGGCAAAAAACATCCAGCCAGGCTTCCAGCTCCGGCTCATCGGCGGGGGGGATCAGCGATTCCCGGGGAAAGCCGAGAATCAGCTGACGTGCCAGCAGATGGAAGTCGTCACCCTCCCGGATATTGCCCGGTGCGGCAGCTTCCACTGGCCAGACCAGACGGCTGACGTATTTGAGGTAATAGAGCCGTCTGCAGCGTTCAAAAGCGTTGATTTGGGTTTGGGTGAGTGTGTTCATAGGTACTGGTTTCTGGTTATTGGTTACCGGTTGCCGGTATCCGGAAACTGACAATCGGCAGCAGCTAATTTCTCCATGTTGCTCGGAGCTTCATCACCACGTTGGCTTCGGTGGTTTTACCGAATCGTCCGGAATTGAAGGAGACATAAAGTCCTTTTTTCGCCCGGGTGATGCCCACATAAAGCAGTCGCAGCCGTTCCTTCACGCCGTCCAGCCAGGCTTCCCGGCTCCCATCTCCCCTCCGGTAGCGAAGTCCCGGCTCCACCCCGGAGACCGCCTTCAGCGCCTGCAGGATCTCCGCCTGCAGGTCCAGATTGTCACGGACATAACGGGGTTTGTAGCGGCGGTTGACATATTGGGCTTCGGAACCATCCGGAAAATCATAATTGTTGCAGCTGGTGAGGAACACCTGATCCCATTCCAGCCCCTTGGCCTTGTGATAGGTCGTCACCACGATCTTCCCCGGGTAATCATTTGGGTCAAACTGTGAATCCGAGCCGCGCAGCCCGGCATAGAGATTGGCGTTGGAAGCGATCTTGCGCACTTCAGAAGCCATTGAACCGAGCCCCAGCTCCGGATTCATGCGCACGATTTGGGAAAGCAGGATCCCGATCTGTCCGGCACAGCAGAGGTCTTCCGAGGTGTGAAACAGGTCTTGCCCAATCAGTAAAATCAGCTGGTCGATGGGCAGAAAACGGGCATCCAGCCAGCGTTTGAGAAAATAGCGGAAGCGGAAGAGCGTCTGCTGCAGGAATTCATCCAATTCCCAGCTTCCGATCAGCTTTTGCAGAGAGTCCTCCGAGATTGGATAGAAGAATTCCTCCGGATGTTCCAACGCTTCCAACACTGTTTCAATCTTTCCCTGATCTTCAGCCGTCAGGTGAAACTCGCCCTTCTCCCGTTCACTGTAAAGCATATGGAACAGCGCCAGACAGTGCTTGCGGTTCAGCGGCAGGGAAAGCCAGTCCAGCACTACCGCGATCACATCCGCGGAAGCACGGGCCTTTTTGGTGCTCTTCAGCACTTCGACTACTTCGATCGGGAAATCTTCCAGCCGGTTCACGAACTCTTTCCCATACTCGTTGGAAGGAGTGAGGATAGCGATGGTCTCGTTCGGATGTTCCTGTGCATGTTTCACCGCCAGCCGGCTGATGGCATCGATCTCGTCCCGGGTGGAATAAAGCTGCGGGTCATAAATGATGCGGGATGGATCGTCCGGCGGGTTACCCTGTTTGTCATCCGGACGGGTCAGCCGCACATAAGTCGGCGCCAGTCCGTCCCGGCAGGCAGGGTTGGGATGGGCGTTCACTACATAATTTACCAGACGGTTGGCCTGGGCCAGTACACTGCGCTGGGACCTGCCGGCGGTTTCCATGGGTACGTTCAGCTGAGCCTTCGCGATGAAATTGCGCAGGTATTTTGGGTTGGCGGTGGTGAAGGTCTCGTTGATGGCCTGGTTCGGGTCACCCACCCTCACCCAGTTGCCGGAACGTGCTGTCAGCAGACGCAGCACCTCTTCCTGGATCAGCGAACTGTCCTGAGCCTCGTCCTCCAGGATGTAGGGCCAGCGGTTCTGCAGATGGGCAAGGTAGTTTTTATCTGAGGCCAGCAGCCTGTAAGCGTTGAACATCAGGTCGGCAAAATCCATGGCGGGATAGTTCCGCAGCTGGGTCTGGTAAAAGCCATAGATGTCGCAGACCATCTCCAACAGCGGACGGGCGAAGCGGTCTTCCATCTTCGCCAGATCGTTCCGCAGCTCTTCCGGAGTGATGTGATAGTCCTTCGCCTGGGAGATTACGTTGCGGACGATGTCTGTTACGTCCTGCTGCCATTTCTCCCGGTATTTTTCATCCTGGGTCTCCGGACGCAGGTTCGGATCGACCACCAGGTCAAAGGTGTCACGCATGTCCGCGTCCAGCCACAGGTCCACTGCCCGCTGCAGCAGCGCATCCGAGCCGACTTCATCCAACACCGTGAAGTCATCCTCGATACCCAGCTGCTGTGTATGGCCCCGGATGATATCCAGCGCCATGCTGTGAAGGGTGCAGACCTTGTAACCAATGCCCGGCAGCAAGCCGCGTTCCGCCAGGAAAGAGGCGATGCGGGCGGAAAAATTCAGAGCTGCGGCGTTGGAAAAGGTCACGATCAGGATCTCCTGGTCCGGTTCCTGATTTTCGGAATTGCGAACGAGCTTTTCGATCAGGTCCGCTGCCAGGGCTGAAAGTGTGAAGGTCTTCCCGCTGCCCGGGACGGCAGAGATCCCCATGGTGCCGCCGGTATAGGAAAGGACCTGCTTCTGTTCTTCGCGGGGTGTGAAGGCCATCAGTCTCCTCCTTCCGGCAGGATGAAGGGCAGCATACCGGCTGCCCGGAGCTGGTCTTCGATCGGCGGGGCGTCACTGACGCCGGGATAGATCTCCGGGTCTTCCCGCAGCTCGGAGATGAATTCCACCTCCGGATAGGGCTCGCTCGGGCGGTCAAATTTGAAGCGCCGTGTCAGCGCGGAGAATAGATAAAGCAGCTTGGAACGCTGTTCCATGCCCCCTTCGTTCAATTCCGAGGCATAGGCCCGGATCTGGATGCGGCAGCGGCGCAGCAGGCCGCAGAGCTGCCGCGTCATATGTGCGTCGTTATAAGCGCCTGCGGTCAGGGCATCCCAGCGTTTTTCCGGCGGCCAGAAACGGCTGAGCACGGCATCATTGGTCAGTTCACCGTAAAAGCGTTCCCACCAGCGGGGAGCGCCAACGTTCAGCCAGATTTGATAGTCTGCGGTCCGATTCATGGAAAGGAAAGCAGAGGTCAGTGAGATCAGCACGGTATCCTCCGGCTGCGCATAGATCTCTTCATAGTATTTGGCGTTGACCATGCCGAGCCCCACCAGGTCAAAGTAATCTGCCCAGGTCAGGCGGAAGTCAGCCCTGCCGACCTTTTCCATGTAATCCAGCACTGCGCGGTATTTCGCCATGGAATCCGCGGCTTTCTGTATGCCCAGGTTGGTTTCCGGATCGGTGCGGAAGCCTTCACGGATCAGTACGTCGGTGAAAAATTCCGAGACGATGCGGTCCGGGGAAAGCGCTTTGTTTTTGCGCTGGGTTTCGATCCATTTACGCAAAATCTCGAAGCGCTCCGCGATGGCAGGCGGGATACGCTGTCTTTTTTCGTCCGATAGAGAGGCGAAAGGCTTGATATCATAGGAGCTTGTCTCATCCTGTTTCCGCTCCCGGAACATCCCACCCACGATCAGCTGCCCTCGCATTGGGTCCAGGTCTTCGATGAAGCACTGCGCCATTTGGACGATATCCAGCAGTCGGACTTGTGTCCCCGGGATCGGGTTCACCAGCTCGCAGAGCGTCAGCAGGGAGCGTGTCACGCGTTCATTCAGCAGCGGACGGGAAGGACGGTGCAGGTAGACCCGGATGCCCTGTTCCCACAGGCCGCGCTCCATTTCTGTATAAAGCACATCGGAAACCAGCGGCGCCAGAATCACGATATCCTTCGGCGCTACGCCCTGAACCTTGATGAGGTTTGCCACATCATTGACAGCCTGCCGGATCATTTCGGGGTAGTGATGACCGGCTGCAAAGCTGAAAGCTGTTCGCGGACTCACCGGGAGCTCACTGCTGCTCACCTTCGGATCGGTGATCACCCGTTCCAGTGCCTGCACGGCAGGAGAACTGACGAAGGATTCCTCAAACTCCATCTTTACAGGACAGATCTCCCGCAGTGTCTCCGCGGAAAGTGGATCACAGCCCATGAAGCCGCGGTATCCGCCGTCCCGGTCACTGATGAGCAGCATTGAGCGGCACAGTGGTTCGATCTCCCGGACAAAATGATGGGCGGCAGGGACCTCTTCTTCCAGGTTGTCGAAGACGAAATGCAGCCGCTGTTCCATCAACCAGTTCCGGAACACCGGGTTGGGCAGCAGCTGATGGGTGAAAACATCCAGCTGGAGGGAATAATCCAGCAGATTGTTTTCCAGGCACACCTGACGGAACAGGGCGCCGCATTCCTGCGTCTGGTCAAACACGGGCAGGATCGCGCCGTCCCCTCCCCAGCTCTCTTTCATCATGACGGCATAGTTTTCAAAAGGGATCTCGGCAGCGGCACACTTGTGCATCGCCACCATCACCTGATTGAATACCCGGGAGGGAGAGGCGGTCAGTCCGTTGAAATAACCCGCATCCCTGCGCGGTTTGATAAGCTTCGCCATGATGATCTGGGCGGCTTCAATGGTCAGGAACATCGGGTAGGCACGTTTCCGTCCGTACCCGCTCTCATCGGCGATCAGCGGCCAGAAAAGCTTGAGGCAGCTCTGGATATAGCTGTTGTAGGTCGTGACCTGAGGACGGATGCCTTCGCGGGAAAGCAGGTCCTGATAGACGCTGCCGTAATTCCGTCCGGGCGTGAAGATCAGCACCTGCGGCCAGGCATCGCCGTTTTCCATCAGGAAGCGCACCCGTTCCGCGGCAGCCGTTGACTTCCCGCAGCCCGCCTTTCCCGAAAGCCAGATCCGGGCGGTTGGGGAGGATTCGATGAGTGCAGTCTGTTCTTTCGTGAAAAACATCTTTTAAAATAGTAAAGAGTAAGGAATAAAGAGTAAATAGTAAGGAGTAAGGAGTAAAGAGTAAAGATTCCTAAAACCTAACACCTAACACCTAACACCTATCCCCTATTCCCTATTCCCTATTCCCTGACTATCCTTTCCAGGTAATGAAATCCTTCAGGTTGGAGCCACC
>CAYWKZ010000166.1:0-5666 GCA_964459115.1 uncultured Leptolinea sp.
TCCGGACGGAAGATCCGGATACCTTCTATGAGCGCTGGCTCCGTTATGTGGAAGAAATCGAGACGGAAAACCGCAGACGTGCCCTGGCGGCTTCAGGCCGTGCGGGTCCCTCAAATGCCACCCGGAAAAAACTGCGCGAAAAACGCAGGAAAAAGAAATAGCTCATCTTACGGAAATCAATAATTGACAGTATATATTCAGCTCGAATCTAACAGAGACGGGTATAATATCTGATGCGTCACTGAAAATTTGGCAGTCGCATGATATATTACCTTAATAAGAGTCAATAATCCTTAATCCATGACATTTTCACTGTTGACAGGAATCAAAAGGTGTCATAAAATTAATAACGCTTCCGAAAACGTTTTCGAAAGTTTGACCAATTCCATCACGGAGGAGTTTATGGAAAAAGACATTCAAACTGTTTTTTTTGATGTAGGTAACACACTTCGGATCGTTCTTCCGGACAAACCATTCATAGAAGCAGCGGAAAACGAACTGATGCGCCTGACGGAAACGAAAGAATCCCATGATGAATTCTTTGCAAAACTGGAAAGCCGCTGGAAGGCTTACCGCAAGCTTGCCAAGACATCTCTGCTCGATTGTTCCGAGATGGAATTGTGGATGCAGTACATGCTGCCGGACTATGATCCGGAGTTGATTGCCGCACATGCCAGTCGGCTGACCCGTTTGTGGCGTGATCATGACGGCAGAAGGGTGGCCCGCCCGGATGTACGGGAAACACTGGAAGGTTTGGATCGCATGGGGTATACCATGGGGATCATAGCCAACACCGTGACGGAAACCGAAATTCCGGACTGGATGGTGACGGATCATGTGGCCCATTATTTCAAAACGACGATCCTTTCCTCCAAGGTCCGGCTGCGCAAACCGAACCCGGAAATCTATTATCTTGCCTGCCGCTGTATCGGTACCAAACCGGAAAATTGCGCATATGTAGGTGACAATCCGGTTCGTGATGTAGAGGGAACACAGGCTGCCGGATTTGGTATGATGATCCGGATTGACGAACCGGATACGCTGAACCGTGAGAAAGCCACCGGGAAGGAATTTATTCCTGATCATGTCATTACGAAACTTTCTGATTTGCTCACGATCCTGCCGGATCGGAAAGGGATGCAGGCATGAACGAAAACATCACTGCCATCGTTTTTGACCTGGGCGGAACGCTGCGTATTGCACTGAAGGATGAAGAGTGGATGAAGCAGGGCCGGATCCGTATGGCTGAACTGTCCGGAACGGACCTCCCCTTTGAAGATTTTTATGCGCTGGTCGAAGAGCGTTACGAAAAGTATCGTGAATGGGCTTTGCGCGAAAACAGGGAATCCAACGACGAAGAGCTCTGGTGCAAATGGCTGCTTTTCGATTACCCGCAGGAGCGCATCATGGAAAATCGTCATAAACTTTCCTATGAATATCGGCAATCCAAAGGCCGCCGCGTTGTGGTCGAACATGGAGAAGAGGTGCTGCGGGAGCTTTATAAAAGAGGATATAAGCTGGGGATCATCAGCAACCTGATCGGGGAAACGGAAGTTTATGATTGGCTGGATGATGACGGCCTGCGGGATCTTTTCTCCTCTGTGATCCTTTCCCCGGAATGCGGGCTGCGAAAACCGGATGCGGAAATTTACCGCGTCAGCAGCCGTGACCTGGGTGTTCCCTGCGAACAGATCGCTTCTGTTGCAGACAACCAGGGCCGTGATATTGAAGGAGCGCGGGAAGCAGGAATCGCTTGTAACGTGATCTATAATTCTCCGGAAAAGAAACATCCGGTCGATCTGAGCGGTGAAAACCCACCGGATGCTGTCATCAATGATTTTCGCGAACTGCTGCCGCTGTTCCCGCCAAAGGAGGCCTGATGAATACAGATATTCGTGCGATCTATCTGGATTTAGGGGATACTTACCGGATCATCAAAAAGGAGAAGGATTATATTCTGGACGCCAAACAGAAAATTGCCGAAATGTGCGGCACGGATGAGGATCCGGAAAAGTTTTATGATGAGGTGATCTCTCCCCGTTATGATGTCTACCGTGAATGGGCGCTGAAGTATTATTGTGAAGCTCCTGAACAGGTACTGTGGGGACGCTGGCTGGCTTATGACCGTGACCCGGAACGGATCCGTAAATATGCCGGTGAATTGACCTACCAGTACAGGCGAACCAAAGGACGCCGTGTCGTTGTGGACGGCGGGATCGAGACTGTGAAAGAGCTGAACCGCCGTGGTTTTGCGGTTGGGATCATTTCTGACCTGGTTGGTACAAAAGAAATCGATGAATGGCTGGATGAGGATGGACTGCGTCCTTATTTTAAAACTGTCCAACAGTCTTCGGTTTGTTATGTCCGTAAACCGGGACCTGCCATCTTTTATTATGCGATGGATGAAGTCGGGATTCCCGCTGAGAACAGCGCTTTTCTCGGTGACAATCTTGACCGGGACATCATTGGTGCGAAGGCTGTCAACATGGGAATGACCATTGCAGCAAAATGGGGAGCGAAAAAATACACATTAAATACGGAGAATCGTCCGGATTGCGTGATTTTTGCGTTTCCGCAGCTGCTGGATCTGTTCCCGGAACCGGGTAAAGTCAATATTGAGGCCATGATCCCGCCTGAGGAGGCATGGCCGGAAAGTGAAGAAAAATGAGTAAGATTCAAAAGACGCATGGCGGAACTGAGCTGGCGGAGCTGGTACGCCGATCCTATGAAAAGGGTGAAATTGACTATTCGCTGAACCCGATCACACTTGGAACCGGGTATATTCAGGATGGTGACAATGCGGTGTTTTGCTGCCGCCGGGGCGAGCGTGAGATCGAATTGACCGAAATGTTTACCGACCCGAATTTTGACAAGGTTGATCGGAAACTGCTGAAGGATCTGGATTTTTCGATCCTGACACTGTATCATGAAAAATTCAAGGACCTGCCGGTGGTCTTTGGCCCGTCTCATGTAAAGATGCCGCTGGCGGAAGCGCTGAGTCAAGCAGGGAAGACTCAGTTCCATTGTTCCGAGTCCGAAAAATTTGCCCATGTGACCTTTTTTCTGAACGGCGGGGAAAACCAACCTTTCCCGGGTGAGACCGATACCTGTGTTCCATCTCTGAAGGGTGTTCCGTTTGACACCAAACCGGAGCTTTCTCTGCCTGAGGTAGCGGACAAAGTCGTTGACGCGTTGGGAAATTATGATTTCATTGTGACGAACTTTGCTAATGGGGATGTGATCGGGCATACCGCAAACGATGCTGCCAAGATCGAAGCAGCCGGACATGTGAGCCGTGCACTGGAAAAGGTCGTGACTGCCGCGAAAAAAGCAGGTTACGTGGTCGCTATCACGGCTGATCATGGCAACATCGAAGTGCTTCATACGGATAAAGGCAAACCTCATGTGGCGCATACCTCCAATCTGGTGGCGTTTATCATGATCGATCCGGAGAATGATGTTCCGATCAAACTTCAGGATGGCTCGCTGAAGGATATAGCTCCGACAGTTTTGAACGTGATGGGTATTGAACAGCCTGAGGAAATGGATGGGAAAGTGCTTTGCTCCGGTCATGATTTTGGAAAAAACCGCAGGATGCTGCTGATCATCTGTGACGGCTGGGGTTTCGGCGACAAAACCGATAATGATGCCATCTTCCTCGGTGACACACCCTATTGGGACCATCTGTTGGAAAAAGAAGCGTGGTCCTCCCTGCATGCCTCCGGTGGTTATGTGGGCCTGGGGGAAGGAAAACCCGGCAACTCGGAAGCGGGACACTCCAATATTGGGGCCGGTCGTGTGGTGCCTCAGGATGATGTCCGTCTGGACAGCGCTATCGCGGATGGTTCTTTCATGGAAAATCCGGTGCTGCTGAAGTCTATCACACGTGCAAAAGAAAAGGGATGCGCACTCCATTTGATCGGACTGCTGACCAAAAAGTCTTCTCATGGGTCGATTTACTATCCATTGGCGGTGGCTGAGATGGCGAAGGACCTGCCAAAGGTATATCTGCATGTGATTTTTGACGGCCGCAGTACGGAGCCGGGGTCGGCGCCGGCGCTGCTGGAAGAGCTGGATGAGATGATCGAATCGCGCGGGCTGAACCTTCAGGTGGTGGATGGTGTCGGCCGTGGCATTGCTCTTGACCGGGATGGTAATTACGGCAAAGTGAAACTGGCTTATGACAATATGATTGGATTGTAATAAAAATCGTCATAAAATTTATATTACAAAACTCCATACTCATTGGGCACAGTAGTTGATTGGGTTGACAAACAGCCCGGATGATTTTAGAATAATATAGTGTTATTTCCGAAAACGTTTTCGGTTTTTTCAAAGATGCCTGAATTGAGAGGTGAACAATGGCACAGACAAAAAAGCCATTTTCCTGGAAAAAGCTGAAGAATCAGTTTCTGGATGTTGTAACGAATCCTTTCAACATGATCGTGTTTATCTCACTGGTCCTGTTGATATTTCTCATTGCAGTCCCCCTGATTCGAATGCTGCGGACAACTTTTGTCCTTGCTGCCGGCGAATTGCGCCGGGTTCAAAAGACCGATCCCGGTGCGCAGGTCGGTGATTTTACCCTGTATTATTGGAAATACCTGCTGACAGGAAAGCTTGCCAAGGCGAATTTCCTTACACCTTTGTGGCACTCCCTGACGATCGCTTTCTTTGTGACGATCATTGCCGTTCCGCTTGGGGCCGGACTTGCCTGGCTGATGGTTCGCAGTGACCTGCCGGGGAAGCGCTGGCTGACATTGGGTATTATGATTCCTTACATGATCCCTTCCTGGTGCAAATCCATGGCCTGGCTGGCAGTCTTCCGGAACAATCGGGGAGGCTCGCCCGGTTTCCTTCAGGGACTTGGTCTGGATATCCCGGACTGGCTGGCTTACGGACCGATTGCCATTATCTTGTGTATGGTGCTGCATTATTACGCCTTCACCTACATTATGGTCTCCGGTTCGCTCCGTTCCATCAACAGTGAACTGGAAGAAATGGGTGAGATACAGGGAGCAAGCAAGGTGTACATCCTGCGCTCGATCACACTTCCGCTGGTGATGCCGGCAGTTCTCTCATCCGCAATCATGACGCTGAGCAAATCCATCGGGACCTATGGCGTGGCAGCCAACCTGGGACTGCGAATCAGTTATTATACGCTGGCGACCAAGATGCATGACTTTATCAATACCGGTTCGGCTACTGTCGGTTATTGTATGGCGATCCTGCTGATTCTGATGGCTTCCGGAACCATCTGGGCAAATCAGGCGTTTATCGGTACACGCAAGTCCTACGAGACCATCGGGGGGAAGGGCGGTCACAGCACGATGATGAAGCTGGGGAAAGCCCGTTACCCGATCATGATTTTCCTGGGGATTTTCCTGATTTTTGCCATGTTTGTGCCGATGTTCATTCTGGTGATGGAAACCTTCCAGATTCGTACCGGCGCCGGTTACGGTCCGGACAACCTGACGCTTTATAATTGGATCGGAGATTTGAAAGATGCACCTCGTGATATGGTCAACTATCCCGGTATTTTCAAGAATCCTGAATTCTTCTCGTCACTGAAAAACACGGTAGTTCTCACGATCGTCGGTTCGGTCATCACCGCTTTCTGTGGCTGTCTTTTGGGCTATATCACTTCCCGCGGACGCGGCAAATGG
>CAYWKZ010000167.1:0-5665 GCA_964459115.1 uncultured Leptolinea sp.
ACAGGTTGCTTTGACTCACAGGTTGCTTTGACTCACAGGTTGCTTTGACTCAAGTCCAGTCCCCCGAGTCACCGGAACCTGTTCTGCTGACTCCCTGCGGAGTCAGCGAAAACAGGTCCCGGTGACTCGGATCCGTTGACTCATTCAATCTCCGCGATGATTTTGTCGATTTCATCCCGCAGGACCTGTTCCCGGGCGACGATCTCCCGGATCTTCGCGTTCAGTTCGGTGATGTCGATCTTTTCCCGGGTATCCTTTTGTTCCACATAGGTGCTGACGGAAAGGTTATAGTCCTGTCCTTTGATTTCCTCATAAGGCACCAGACGAGTGAAGTATTCGATATCTTCCCGGTTGGTGAAGGCATCGACAATGCGGGCGATGTTTTCATCGGTCAGCTTGTTGTTGTTCGTCACCTTTACAAATTCGTTGGAGGCATCCATAAAAAGCACGCTGCTGTCAGTCTTGTTTTTCTTCAGCACCATGATACAGGTGGCGATGGAGGTACCGAAGAACAGGTTGGAAGGCAGCTGGATGATACAGTCGATAAAGTTGTTGTCGATCAGATATTTCCGGATTTTCTGCTCGGCTCCGCCCCGGTACATGATACCCGGGAAGCAAACGATAGCAGCCGCGCCGGAGGAGGAGAGCCAGGAAAGGGAATGCATGATAAAGGCCAGGTCAGCCTTAGACTTCGGCGCCAGCACTCCGGCAGGAGAAAAACGAGGGTCGTTAATGAGGATCGTATCATCATCCCCTGCCCACTTGATAGAATAGGGTGGATTGGAAACGATCAGCTCGAAGGGTTCATCATCCCAATGAGCGGGATTGGTCAGCGTGTCCTCACAGGCAATATCAAAATTTTCGAAGCCGATATCATGCAGGTGCATGTTGATGCGGCAGAGGTTATAGGTAGTGATGTTGATCTCCTGCCCGAAGAAGCCCTGGCGGATATGGCCTTTCCCGAGAATTTCGGCAGCTTTCAACAAAAGCGACCCCGAACCGCACGCCGGGTCGTATACCTTGTTCAGTTCGGTCTTGCCGACGATCCCGAGCCTGGTCAGCAGTTCGGAAACTTCCTGCGGGGTATAGAATTCCCCGCCGGATTTGCCCGCGTTGGAGGCGTACATGGTCATCAGGTATTCGTAGGCATCTCCGAAGGCGTCGATGGTGTGGTCTTTGATGTCACCCAGCTTCATGTCATTGATGCCGTTGAGCAGCTTGAGGAGTTTTTCATTGCGTTTGGCTACGGTTGCGCCTAATTTATTGGAGTTAACGTCATAGTCGGCAAACAGCCCTTTGAACGAATCCTCGGATTCGGTTCCGACTGCGGAGTTTTCGATGTGGCGGAAAATGGTTTCGAGTGTCGTGTTCAGATTTTCGTCTTGTTTTGCCCGTTTGAGAACATTGCAGAACAGTTCGGAAGGCAGCATGAAGAAACCCTTTTCGCTGATCATCTGGTCCCGCGCTTCTTCCGCTTCTTCATCGGACATTGCCGGGTAATCAAAGCCTTCCTCCCCGGATTCGGACATCAATCGGTTGATGTAGCCTGTGATATTTTCCGAAAGAAAGCGGTAAAACATCGTCCCTAAAACGTATGCTTTGAAATCCCAGCCGTCCACGCTGCCGCGCAGCTCATCCGCGATCGCCCAAATCGCCTTGTGCAGCTCTTCCCGTTCCTGTTCCTTTTTCCCGTCTGCCATGTTTTAACTCCTTAGATTTCTAAAAATGTATGTTAATTATACCCGTCTAAGGATGCTTTTTTGTGATAAACAGCCTGAATTTTAAGGGAACCTCTAAAAAGTCAATTCTTTTCAGTCTCGAGGAGATTCAGAGAATTATTTCTCTGAATCTCCTCAAGAGTTTTCCGGGGGCTGCCGCCCCATACCCTCGCCCGGGAGTTTTTAGAGGTGCCCTTAAAAATAAATTTTATCCAAAGAAGAAAGGTGAATTCCGTATGGACATCACCGCCTGTCCTTATTGCCGGTATTTTCGAGAGCTTGGCTGTCCGGAGCTGACGGAAATATACTGCGAAAATGATGATCGTGTCTACGGGAACCTGCCCGGGCTGAAATTTGAGCGGACGGGTACTCTCGGGAAAGGCGCTGAACGCTGTGATTTCCGCATCAGGAAAAATTGAAAGAAGGCTGGAGTAGCATGAATAAGTTCGATGGTGTTGCGAATACATCACGAAGTGGAGAGACAGAAGAGATCATCCGATATTTACGTGAGCATAATATATCGGCCGTCGCTCTGGTATACGGCCAATCCATGGGCGGCGAGATGGGAATGGAACTCCTGTTGCAGCTGATGAAAAACGGCATTTCCGTAAACGCGGCCTTTTTTGACGGCGGTCCGTTTCTCCGTTTCCCGAAAGTGATCTCGAAACTGTTGGAAAACAAGTTTAAAACCATCGTCGGGAATCTTCGCGGCAAGACTCTGGAGGAGGCGCTGAGGGAGCCGACGATCGTGAAATTCTCGGGAGGAAAGCCGGAACGATACAGCAATATGCTCGGGCCGATTTGCCGGAACGCCGCCTATATGAGCGATGAGACCCTGGAGCGGAGGCGGACGCTTGTGTGACATTTGATTTTCCGACCATGGACAGAGATTTCCAGAAACACTTGTACTTCTTCTATTCCAAGGATGAATCCGCGTGGCGCTTCTGCCACAGGAAACTGCAGAAGGCATATCCCTATGCGCGGTATAAGCTGGTCAGCGGATACTTTCGATCAGTCTGAGGAAATCTTCTCGGCTGAAAATCACTGGCACCGGGTAAAGCGGATTGACTTCTTTATCTGCCCACGTGATGATCTGATCTATATCTTCGTCCCGGATGACATCAAAACCTTTCGGAATGTCCATCTTCCGGTTCATATCCTCGATCCAACTGATAAAACGTTCTGCTTTTTCATGATCGCTGTTTCCGCCCATTTCACAGGCATCCGCGAGATCTGCCAGCCGATGTTCGATCGCATTGCCGTATTGGCGCAGTATATAAGGCTGGATCACACTCATTGCAACGCCATGGGGAACGCCATATAATCCTCCGAGCGTATGCCCGACACCGTGAATGTTTCCGAAACATCCAACGTCTTTCCGGACCGGAATAATTCGCGCTGTTTTTCCACGATATGATGGATCCTGTCCTGTGTCCAACTCATTATAAACAGCTCCTCAAATAGTCATTCAGACGATTTTACGGCTGTCCGGGACTATTCCAAAACGGGCAGCAAAAAATTTAGTATAAGCAAACTCGTTACAATGTCAATAAAACGTCAGGGAATTTATGACGAAATATCGGACAAATCAGATAAATTGGGAAAATTTTCCCGGAAAATCAACATACATTTATCGAGGCATAAAAAAAACCTGGTCATTATGTCCTGAGCGGCTGCTTAACTCAATTCAGAGAATCAGCTGTGTAGTGCCCTTATTTTCATGATTTTCCGCGTGTTTTCAAATACAGGTATACAATATCATATAGTTAGTTCGAAATAACTATGTGTAGCATAATGGTCTTATTCGGAGAATGTAAAAATGAAAAATGACAAAAAATCTGAGAAACTTTTGAAATTCGGCATCATCGGGTGCCTGCTTTATGTTGTCGGCGATTTTCTCTTTGCGGCGACCGGAAAGGGACAGACAACGGAAATGATCGGATTATTTGTGAAAGTTGCTTACCTCGAGATGGGAACCTGGCGCATGGTAACAAGCATCCTCTGCGGGTTTGTCGGTACGCTGCTGTATTACATGGGTTTTCACCGGATGTATGGTCTGCTGAAGCTCCACATCAACCATCTTGGCAAGATGGAAAATCAAAAATGGGTGAAGATTTTTCGTGTAGCCTATATAACCGGAACTGTTGCCTGGACGTGGGTCCATGCCATGTTCATGACGCAGGCACTGATATTCAAGTTCACCTGGCAGTCATTCGGTGATATGGAAATGGCGGCGGACATCGCAAACCGCGTATTTTATGCGAACGCTCCTGGAATGGCAGCGGCATATATCCTTTGCGACCTTGGTCTGACTGTCATCATGATCGTGATGGTCTGGAAGAGGATCATTCCGCTGAAAAGTACCGGCGCACGAATACTCGCAACGCTCTGCAACCCGTTGATGTTTCCGGGGGTGGTCGGGAATCTTTTGGCGCTGCTCCCGTGGCCGCTGAACCAGCTTGATCACGGGACGGAATCCTTCGGGCATGCGCTTGTGCTGATCCTCGGACTGATCCTGCTGAAAGAGATGAAACGAACCGGAGAGCTTGAAGGAGCATTGTTGGAATGAGCAGAGATACCTCTTTTAATAATATCGGGATCGATGAAAGTCTTGATTGGAATCGGATTCGGAAGCTGATGACCATTGGTGTGTTTGCTGCCTGTCTGGTTCTTGCGGGTGATATGCTGCTGGGCTGGGGACTTCATGATAATACGAAATCAGGGATGGAAAAATTTCTGTCAGCTTACCTTACACTTCCGGACAACAGGATATTCTGGTCGTCGTTTCTGGGTTTGATTGGGATCCCTTTGGAAGCCCTTTGTTATTTTGCTATATATCGGCTGATCGTGCAAAAATCCCGTCATTATGCTCATCTTTACCGAAGCGGTATTCTCGGCACGCTGGCATTTGCCGGATGCGGTGTACATGTCCCGTGTCTTGCATGTGTGTTCTTCTATAAATACATGTCCGCAGCAAGTCCCGAAACCGCGGTGAGGGATTCCGTGCGATTCGGATCGTATTTCCTGCTGCCAGGAATGATCCTGTTCTTTATTTTCTGGCTGATCCTTCATATTGCACAAATTACAGCATTTGCCAAAGGGCTGACTCCTTATCCGAAATGGTGCTGGATCTTCTGTCCTGCGGTCGGTATGGCTTTGACGATGCTGCTGAAATTTCTTCCGGAAACAGAGCTGAGAAACGCGCTGACAGCAGGCTGGATCAGCATCGGTAACCTATGGATGTTTGGCGGACTGCTGGTGATGATGAAATATCGGAGTCGGAAAGATGAAAGTTTATGAATTCGGTGAAAATCATGAGAAAACCTTTGCCATGTTTCCATGCACAGCCGAACCCTGGTGGGTGTTCAAAGCGTCTGCAGAGGCAGTGGCCCGGGATAATCATGTATTTTTGTTTGTCGCCGACGGGCATGATGAGCTGGGCACGACCTTTGTGTCCATAGAAAAAAACGCCTCGGATGCGGCAGCCTTTCTCCGGGAAAAAGGTATCCATCGCCTGGATGGGATGTATGGGGTGTCCATGGGCGGAGCAAGCGTGATCCGATTCCTGGCGACTGAAGACATCCCCGTTGATAAAGCGATCATTGATGCCGGGATCACGCCCTATCCTTACCCGAAATGGATCTGCCGCTTGATCTCGTACTGGGATTGGCTGACGGTATCTCTTGCGGCGAAGAATTACAGCATCATGAAAGCAGCAATGCCGCCGGAACGTTGGACCCCAAAGGGTGAGGATCCGGAAGAACATTACCGGAAAATCTTTGAATTTGAAAAGCACCATTTTTCCTCGAAGACGATTTACAACGTTTTCTGGTCCGCGAACAACTATTCCATGCCGGACCCGGTTCCTCCGGTTACCACAAAGATCGAATATTGGTATGGTGAAGAGGAAAAGAAGGCCCGCCGGGAGAATGCCGATTATACCTGCT
>CAYWKZ010000168.1:0-5662 GCA_964459115.1 uncultured Leptolinea sp.
CGATGGCGTTATGGGTGAAATTCCCGATGGCGTTTACTATGTCGGTTCCAACGAAGTTGATGCCGGTAACTTCCAGGCTGAATACGTTGTTGATCAGCTTGGCGAAGATGCCAAATGCGGTTATGTTGTCCTGATGGGCCAGCTGTCCAACACCGCTACCCCGGGCCGCACCGGCGGTAACAAGGAAATCTTCGACCTGTATCCGGGTTATGAATTCCTGGCTGAACAGACCGGTAACTGGCAGCGCGACCAGGCTGTGACCATCATGGAAAACTGGATCACTGCCTATGGCGATCAGCTCTGCGCCGTCATGGCCAACAACGATGAAATGGCCCTGGGTGCTGTGGAAGCCCTCGAAACTGCCGGTATGAAAGACGATGTCATCGTTGCCGGTGTTGACCTGATCGATGATGCGATCGTTGCCATCAGCGAAGGCCGCCTCGACTTCTCCGCGAAGCAGGATGGTCAGGGTCAGGGTGAAGGCGCTGTCAAGACAGCTGTCGCCGTCCTGAATGGCGAAGAAGTTGAAGACTGGACCGTGATCCCGTTCATTCCGGTTTCTGCTGAAAACGTCGCCGATTTCGAATAATTTGTAATCAGTAAAGAGGGGAGGGGTTTGCCCTCCCCTTCTGTTTTGGAATTTTCCTGTTTGGTAAAAATGAGAAATGGGGAATGAGAAATTAGAAATAATCGCCTTGGCGGTTGGTTTTGTAAAAAATCACTCCTAATTCCTCATTCCTCATTCCTAATTTTTTGGCACTTGGAGGGTAAATGGCAAATGATGAATATTTACTGCGAATGATAGATGTCGAAAAGACATTCCCCGGTGTCAGGGCATTGAAAGGTGTGAATCTGAATGTAAAGAGGGGCGAAGTACACGCGCTTGTTGGTGAAAACGGTGCGGGAAAATCGACCCTGATGAAATGCCTGATCGGTATCCAGCCGGTGACCTCCGGCGAAATCATCTTTGACGGCAAGCCGATTTCCAACTATAACACCGCTGATGCACTGAACATGGGAATTTCGATGATCCACCAGGAATTATCGCCGGTGGAATACCGCCCGATCATGGAAAATATCTGGCTGGGTCGGGAACCGGTTGGAAAATTCGGATTAGTGGATCATAAGAAAATGTATGAGGACAGTAAGGAAGTCTTGAAACAAATCGACCTGGATGTGGATCCGAAAACACTGATGGTCAACCTTACAGTAGCTCAGATGCAAATGGTCGAAATCGCAAAAGCTGTTTCCTACAACGCGAAACTGATCATTATGGATGAACCTTCATCCTCACTGACAGAACGTGAAGAACAGCAGCTTTTCACCATTATCCGCCGTTTGAAGAAAGAAGGACGTTCGATTATTTATATTTCCCACCGACTGGAAGAAATTTTTGAGGTTGCCGATCGTGTGACGGTGTTCCGGGACGGTACGAATGTCGGGGAAGCGGATGTAAAGGACATCAAGACTGAACAGCTGATCGCGATGATGGTAGGCCGTCCGATGGATGATATGTTCCCGAAGATCGATACAGATAAAGAAGGAATTGTTCTCAAGGTTGATCATCTGTCCCATCATAAATATTTTAAAAACGTATCCTTTGAAGTCAGAAAAGGCGAGATTCTTGGTTTTGCCGGTCTGGTTGGCGCGGGGCGTACGGAAGTTATGGAAACGATTTTCGGTATCCGTCCGCATACAGAAGGTCAAATTTACCTGCATGGGAAACCGGTAGAGATCCATAATCCCGGTGAAGCCATCAATATGGGGATTTCTTTCCTGACAGAAGACCGCCGCGGTACAGGCATCTTTCCGCTGCTTTCGATCGATACCAACATCGCCATCCCGAATTATGACAAATACCTGACAAAGCTCGGTTTGGTAGACCAGAAAGCGGTCGATGAAGCCTGTGCGAAATATGTTGAGGCGATCGAAATCAAGACGCCCAGCCTGAAACAGAAGATCATGAACCTTTCGGGTGGAAACCAGCAGAAAGTTCTGTTAGCTCGCTGGCTGATGACGGAGCCGGACGTGCTGATCCTGGATGAGCCGACACGAGGTATTGATGTCGGCGCGAAAGCTGAAATTTATCAGCTGATGAGTGAATTGGCTTCACAGGGTAAATGTATTATCATGGTGTCTTCCGAATTGCCGGAGGTGATCGGGATGAGTGACCGTATCGTTGTCATGCATGAAGGCAAGATCACGGGTATTTTGGAAAATGGACCGGATGTTACGCAGGAAGTCCTGATGCGTTATGCTACCGGTACAGATGATGATTTTTAATAGAGGATGAAGTATGAAGGCAAAAGAAATATTATCGAAGTACGGTATTGTATTGGTTTTGGTCATTATGGTTGCGGCGCTTTGTATTGTCAGTCCGAATTTCCGGAAACCTGCCAACCTGATGAATGTTTTGCTGCAGGCTTGTATTTTTGGCATTCTGGCTCTTGGTATGACGTTGGTAATCATCGGAAAAGGCACTGATCTTGCGGTAGGTTCCACGTTGGCGCTGTGTGCTGTGATTTGTGCAAGCCTGGGACAAAAGGCAACTGCTTCCGGCAAAATGTATCCGAATCTGCCTGAACTTCCTGTTATTGTTCCGATTCTGGCCGCGTTAATTATCGGGGTGTTGGTTGGTTTGGTGAATGGTGCTTTCATCGCCTTTACCGGCATTCCGGCGTTCATCGCAACCCTCGGTATGCAGACGATTGCCCGTGGTTTCGCCCTGCTGTATTCCGGCGGTAAACCGGTTTCCAGTCTGATTCCGGCTTTCAAAACGATCGGTTCCGGCCGTGTCTTTGGGTTCCTGCCGGTGCCGGTGTTGATTTATATTATCTGTATCGCGGTGACATGGGTGCTGCTGAACAACACCCGCTTCGGCAAACGAGTTTACGCCATTGGCGGCAATATGCAGGCTGCGGAAGTTTCCGGTATTAACGTCAAGAAGATGATTCTCCTGATCAACGCTTACATGGGTCTGCTGGCCGGTGTGGCGGCTGTCGTGTTTGTCGGCCGTACTCAGTCCGCTCACCCGGGCGCTGCGACCGGTTATGAACTGACAGCGATTGCTTCCACCACCATCGGTGGTACCTCCCAGTCCGGTGGTATCGGTACTGTCTGGGGTGCTGTGGTCGGTGCGCTGATCTTCTCCGTGCTCCGCAACGGTATGACCATCCTCGGCATCGATGCCTACTGGCAGCAGATCGTTGAAGGTTTCGTTGTTATCATCGGCGTGGTCATCGACATGCGCAAGAATGCCCGCAAGGCGTAATGTGAAATAAGAAATCAGAAATAAGAAATAATGGGACACCGGCTTTTTCGAGATGTCCCATTTTTGATGGAGATTCATTATGGAAAATTTGAGGATCGGCATTGCCGGGCTTGGCCGGCTGGGAAAAATTCACGCGAAGAATATCGCTTTCCGCATTCCGGGCGCCTCCCTGACCGCCGCCTGTTCCATCGTTCCCGCGGAACTGGATTTCGCGAAGAATGAACTGGGCGTGACAGATCTGTACACTGATTTTGATGAGATGCTTGCGAAGGCAGATATCGATGCTGTCGCTATCGTGACCACATCCGGCGTCCACTGTGAACAGCTCTCCAAAGCACTGGCAGCCGGGAAGCATGTCTTCTGCGAAAAGCCGCTGGGTGTGAACGTGGAAGAATGTCTGGAAGCGGAAAAGGCCGTTGCTGCTCATCCGGAACTGGTCTTTATGCTCGGTTTTATGCGCCGTTTTGATCCGTCTTATGTCTATGCCATGGAAAAGATCAAGGCCGGTGAGATCGGTGAACCCTATCTCGTCAAAGCTGTTGGTGTCGACCCGGTGAAATCCGTGGAAGGCGCGCTGCGGTTTGCTGCGACTTCCGGCGGTCTGTTCATTGACATGGCGATCCATGACATTGACCTGATGCGCTGGTTCCTGAATGACGAACCGGAAACAGTCTATGCCATCGGTTCCTCCTATGGCTTCCCGCAGTTTGCGGAACTCGGTGACGCGGAAGCCGGCTGTGCCCTGTTCCATTTCAAGAAGGGTGGCATGGGCATTGTCCATACCGGACGTACCGCGGCTCACGGTTATCACATTGAGACAGAGATCGTCGGCACGAAAGGCTCCATCCGCATTTCTCCGATCCCGGAAAAGAACCTGGCGCTGCTCTATAACGAACACGGTGTGGTTACGGAATGTGTGGAAGCCTTCCCGGAACGCTTCGCGGAAGCTTACCTCGCGGAAGTGGCCGAATTCGTCGACTGTGTCCGCACCGGCCGCAAACCGGATGTGCTGGTTCAGGACGGCACTGCCTCGACCCGCATCGCCTTTGCCGCGACCGAGTCCTTCAAGACCGGAAAACTGGTCGAAATCAAATAAGAAACATTATTTTTATAGTTTCTGCATAAAAAATCCGTCGAACTATTATATCAGGGACAGTGAAATGATGGCAAAAGGACGTAAGGAAGGACTTCAGCAAGGACAGATCTTACAGGCTATATCAATGTACCGTGAACTGGTTCATTATAATGATGAGCAAATCATTTCAGCTGTAATGTCAAAATTCAAGCTTTCCAAAGCTGAGGCTGAAAAATATCTTGCCATGCAAGATGCACTTTGAGATCAGGCATATTAAATTAGGCAGAAAATGAACATTCTCATTGACACCTGTGTGCTTCCCCGCTGCCGGCTGGAAGAAGCAAAGCTTTACCGGGACAGATTTGGCCTGCAGCTCGGTTTTGAGCTGCTGCCCATGTTTGACCTGATGGCGTTCGAAGAGGACCTGAAGAGAAATCTGGACCTCTTTTCCGAAGGGACGCTGTTTTTCCATGAACCGGTCTGGGGCGTGGAACACACGGGACCCAGAGGCAGCATTGAATATAAAGAGAGCATGTATCACATCCTCTTGACAAAGAAATATGCGGAGATCCTCCATCCTTCGGAGATGGTCTATCACTTCAATAACTGTCCCGTCACGCCTGACAAAAAAGATGAGATGCTGAGGACATCACTGGAAAATCTGGAGGAAATGCACGAGCTCTTCCCGGACGTGAGGCTGTTGGTGGAAAACACGGGGACCGATGCAGACGGCTGCAAGCTGCTGGATCAGGATGAATTCACGGACCTGTGCCGGGACCGGAAGTTTGACGTGCTGATCGATGTCGGCCATGCCAATGCCAATTCCTGGGATATCTATAAACTGACTGCGGATCTGAAAGATCAGGTTCGGGGTTTCCATCTGCACAACAATGACGGGGTCCATGACCTGCATAACCGGCTGGGGAACGGAACGCTTGATTTTGACCGGCTGCTGCCTTATCTGCGGGAGACTGTTCCGGATGCATCCTGGGTCATTGAATATACACGCCCGGAATATCATGGGATACCGCTTTTGGAAGATATTGAGCGTGTCTTTCATGTTTAGTGTATAATGTACCTTGTCATGAACAATGAAATATTAACGAACAGTTTGTCGTTTATTTTTGATTCAACGGATGACGCGGTTTGTGTGACCTGGAAAAACGGCAATCTGGTTTATATAAATCCGGCTGCTGCCGAGCTGTTTGGGATCTCGCTGGAGGCTTACGAGGGAAAAAAGATCTTTGAATCTATCCCGCTGACGCAGCGGAATGACAGCCTGGTCGAGCTTTTTCTTGATGCGCTGCAAAACCGGG
>CAYWKZ010000169.1:0-5627 GCA_964459115.1 uncultured Leptolinea sp.
CGTTTGATGCCTTTCACCAGCACGCCGTCCGGGCCGGCTTCAAAGCTCTTCGCACCCAGTGTCACATGCTGATAGAGCTTGACGTGCTCCCCGATAGTGGTGGTTTCACCGATCACCACTCCGGTGCCGTGGTCGATGAAGAAATATCGCCCGATGGTGGCTCCGGGATGGATGTCGATACCGGTGATCCGATGAGCGTATTCGGTCATGATGCGGGGGATCAGCGGGACGCCCATCTCATAAAGCTTGTGCGCCACACGGTAAATGGTGATGGCCTTGAAGGCCGGATAGGTGAGGATGATCTCGTCCATGTCTTTGGCCGCCGGGTCGCCCTCATAGCCAGCCCGGATATCGGTCTTCAGCACCTCGAGGATCCCCGGCAGGGCATCGATCAGCTCAAGCGCCCGGGCTTCGGCCTGCTCCCGGCTATCGGAGACCGAGGCAAAACAAGTTGAAAAAGAGTCATAAGCCCGCATCAGCTCCCAGGTGCGCTTTTCCGTTTCTTCAAAGCGTCCCCGTGCCGAGCCGAAATGATGAGGGAACAGGGCAATGAACAGGAAGCCGATAGCTTCGATGATCTCGTTTTCCAGCCCCAGGTATGAGCCGGATTCGGGCGCCGTGCCGATTTTGACAAATTCCCCGGCGATCTCTTCAAGGTGCGCAGCCAATGATTTCTTTATGTTTTCTTCCATAATTCTTCCGCTAATGATTTTCTATCCTCTTCCTGATGCTGATCCCGTCAATCGTCACTACATGATCGGTCTCCTCAGAGACATTCTTCACCACCGTCTCAACACCGCGCATTTTCCTGTCCAGACGGAAGGTAAAACGGATCTCCTTGCCGGTCCGGTTCATACCTTCCGCGGCAAGAGCCTTTTCCCCGTATTCCGCCTGACAGGTCACCTCAGTACTGTCCAGATTGGAGCCGGTGATCACCACATCATAGGTTCCCGGCCAAAAGGTCTGGTAAGGCCCGGAGGAGACTCCACCCGGCGCCAGCAGCCGTTTTCCGTCCAGATCCACCCCTTTTTCCAGCCAGCTGCTATCCTCAAAGACAAAGTCATAGCCGGGATAAAGGCAATCGATCATAGCTTCATAATCATCAAACCCGACAGCCACAAATTCATCCGACTTGTGAAGGATCTTCGCCCCTTCCAGCTGAGTCGTCCAGTTATTGTTCTCGAACTCCCCGGCTGTGAAGAAGATAAACACCTTCCCGGAAGGGTGTGTGGTATCGTGGCTCACCGGCTGCAGGAAATGGTACATTTCGTCGATATCCTTCACGCGGTAAAAGCCTTGATCATTGAAATCATTCACCACGTTCCAGACTTCGATCTTCCCGTTTGAAAGTTCCGTGAGCACGTTCGTCCACCAGAAGGAGGCATAACCGTTATGGTAGCCTTCCGCAACCAGAGTATCACAGGCTTTGCGCAGGTCTTCATTTTCATCGTTCGTCCATCCAGCCTTGTAATAGAGCAGACCGCTGAGCGTTGTGAGCAGCACCACGGAGCCAAGCAGGATCCCGCCCAGGTTTTTCCGCAGATCCGCCTGTTCAGTAAAGATCGCTGCAGTTGGAAAGGCCAGGACGATCAATGAAAGACAATAGCGTGTGTTGAAATAGGAATCCGTCAGGCCATAATAAACAATGTAGATCACAAAGGCCAGGAAGGTGAAAAGGCTGAAGCGAAAATATTCCCCGCTGACCTTTTCCCGATTCCGCAAAGCGTAATAAAGCGCATAAGCTGTCAGCAGCAGCCAACCGCCGCATGTCAGGTTGAAGAGAAACGCCGGAGAGAAAAAATTCCCCGGTGTATAGCCAAAGGTCTGCATGATGCCGCTGAAAGCCCCGCTGATGCGGGTGATGTCAAAATTGATGAAGGCCACCTTTTCCCAGGCATCAAAATGATAAATGTTGGCAAGCACAGTGAAATTCACCAGAAAACCAATGCAGTTGAAAACGAACACCGTCAGCGAAAAAACGAACCATCGGGTCTGTTTGCTGTCGGGTTCTTTGCCGAGAATCAGCAGCCCGGAGGCAGCCAGCAGCGGGATATACAGGTGAAAGAGCATCCGCGCCCCGCCGAAACCGACAAAGAGCGAGAACAGCGCCGAAAGCGCCAGGATCGCGTAAGCTTTCCAACCGTTCTGCCGTATGTAGAATTCGGAAAGCATCAAAACCAGGAACAGAATCGTGAAATAGGGATAATAAAACAGTCCTTTGATCACGAAATGATAAAAAGTCTCTGAAAAGGGAATGAAAAACAAGGCCGCCGTCAAGGCAAAATATTTTTTGAAGCGATAAGCGCGGCTCAGCCCGAAATATACAGCAAGCATGATCAGGTAGATCACAGCGGTAGAGATCACCCGTACCCGGTGCCAGCTGTCAGAAAGGCGGAAGACAAAGGGATAGATCAGGTTCGTGTTGACAACGCTCAGTTCCGTGGAATAATACCAGTTTTTGGATACCAGACTGCCTTCCTCAGAGAGGAATTTTCCCAGCGCGAACTCACTGGCATCATCCGTATTCAGGGTATAATCTGCCCGATAGCGAATATAACTGACCGCCCCTGCCAGACAGACAAACAGGAAGAGGATCGAAAAAAGCCGGAAAAGTGAAAATCCGGAGAATTTCCCTTTCTTTGATGCAGGTCCGTTTTGTTCCATAAACCCAAACTCCGCCGATGAAGCACCGCTAAAACATCCCGCGGCAGCCGTTCCAATTATAAACCAGTTTTCACCCTCTCCGGCGTCCGGCCCGTCAAGAAATAACAAGTGTATCGGGAATTCTGCCGTATCAATTCCGGTGTAACGAAATTTTCCGACTTGTCCTAAAACCATGTATAATTCTATTTTGTGAGTTGCCAACATAGCTCAGCCGGCAGAGCAGGCGTTTCGTAAACGTCAGGTCATGAGTTCGAATCTCATTGTTGGCTCAACTGCCAAAAAAAATCAGCCCCCGAAGAGGGCTGATTTTTTTTAGGGGATAGGGAATAGGATACAGGATATAGAGGATAGTGAATGATGAGTAGGGGATAGGATATAGAGGATAGGGAAGGTGGTGCTTCGCGGAGTTTTATCGATAAGCATGCCGGAAGTGTTGTGATATAATAATGGTTTCGGAGGGATGTGTGAAAAAGGGCAGGTATGTAGTCGGAACACAGGCGGACGAGACGGTCAGCCCAAGGGAAGCGGCACATCGGGAGCTCGCCCGGGAAGCCGCCGGGGAAAGCATCGTTCTGCTGGAAAACAACGGCGCACTGCCGCTGAGCCCGGGTAAGATCGCCTTGTATGGCTCCGGCGCCATCTCCACCATCAAAGGCGGGACCGGCTCCGGCGAAGTCAATGAACGCTATTCCGTCAGCATCGCCGAAGGTCTTAAAAACGCCGGCTTCATCATCACCAGCCAGGACTGGCTGGATGAATACAAACAAGAGCTGACAGCCGCCCTCGAAGCGCACGACAAAAATTGCATCGAGGCTGTGAAAAAATCCGGAAGCCTTCACTCCCTGATGGACGTCACCAACATGCCCTTCATCTTTCCGCTCGGCCGAGAGATCACGGAAGAAGACGTGAAACTCAGCAGCACCGACACGGCGATTTACGTCATCGCACGCCAGGCCGGGGAAAGCGGCGACAAAAAGCTGGAGTCCGGAGACTTTGACCTCTATCCCAAAGAGGCAGAAAGCCTGCGCTTCCTTGCAGCCCATTATCCGAAAACCATCCTGGTCATCAACAGTGGTTCCTCCATGGACCTGACGGAGCTGGATGGCGTCCCGCTCTCAGCGCTGATCTTCTTCTGCCAGCAAGGAGAGGAGGGCGGCAATGCCCTGGCGGATATCCTCACCGGGAAAGTGAACCCCAGCGGCAAGCTGACCGACAGCTGGGCCCGCTCCTACGCCGACATTCCCTTCGGAGATGAATTCAGCTACCTGAACGGGGACATGGAGCACGAATACTACCATGAAGGGATCTACGTCGGTTACCGCTACTTCGACAGCTTCCGGGTAAAGCCGCGCTATGCCTTCGGCCACGGGCTGAGCTACAGCAGCTTTGAGATCCGCACCGAAAAGGTGCGTAACGAAAAATCACTGATCCAAGTTTCCGTTTCCGTACGTAACAGCGGGAACTTCCCGGGGAAGGAAGTCGTTCAGCTTTATCTTTCCTGCCCGGCAGGGAAGTTTGACCGGGAATACCAGATGCTGACAGCTTTTGCGAAAACCTCGCTGCTGGCACCGGGCGAAAGAGAAACGCTGGACCTTCGCTTTGACCTGAGAGACTGCGCCGCATACGACGCGGCTGAAGCCGTGAAGATCCTCGAAAAAGGGGACTATATCCTCCGGGTCGGCAATGCATCCGACCGTACCGTCCCGGCAGCCGTGCTCACACTGTCCAGAGATGTGACCGTCTGGCAGGGAGAAAACCGCTGCACACCGACTGTGGCTTTCGAAGAACTGCACGCGGAAAAACAGCCGCGCGAAGAGCTGCCGGACGCACTGCACCTGGTGATCTCCCCGGACTCCTTTGAAACTGTTCGTTCAGACTATACGCATCCGCAGACACTGCAGGATGTGGATGTTCAGGCGATCCTCCGCAAACTGAGCCTCAAGGACCTGATCGAATTATGCGTCGGTTATGGGTTCATCGGCATGTTTTCCGGGGTAAAGATCCTGGCACCGGGCACCGTGGGACGCACCACGGACCGGCTCTTCCACAAGGGACTGGTCAACGTCAATCTCTCCGACGGTCCTGCCGGATTGCGGCTGATGCGGCGCTCCGCTTTCAAATGGGGACTGGTCCGCATGGCAGATTACCTGATGGGCTTCATGAAATATTTTCCAAACTGGATCAAACACGTCATCATGGCAGACCCGGAACGGGAAAAGATCGGCTATCAGTTCTGCACCGCTTTTCCTGTCGGCACCAGCATGGCACAGACCTGGAACACGGAGCTGTGCAGCCGCGTCGGCGAGGCTATCGCTGTGGAGATGGACGAATTCAACGTCACTTATTGGCTGGCGCCGGCACTGAACATCCACCGGAACCCACTGTGCGGGCGGAATTTTGAATATTACAGCGAGGACCCGCTGCTGAGCGGGAAGATCGCGGCCGCCGTAGTCAAAGGGGTACAGTCCCATGAGGGGACCTATGCCACCATCAAACATTTTGCCTGCAACAACCAGGAGAATAACCGAAATTACTCCGACAGCATCCTGAGCGAACGGGCACTGCGGGAGATCTATCTGAAGGGGTTTGAGCTCTGCATCCGCGAGGCTCATCCGCGGGCGGTGATGTCCAGCTATAACAAAGTGAACGGGACCTATTCACCGAACAGTTATGACCTGCTGACGGCTATTCTGCGCTGTGAATGGGGGTTTGACGGGATCGTCATGACAGACTGGCACTCCACAGGCGACGACAAAGCTGACGACAGCAAGACCTTCCGATGCGGGAATGACCTGATCATGCCGGGCGGCTCCAAATACCGCTTCGCGATCTGGAAGGCCATCCTGACCCGACGGCTTTCCCGTCAGGAACTGGAGTGTTCCGCTTCCCGCATCATCCGCCAGATCCTCGATTCCAATGTCGCAAAACGCTTTCCGGTGGAGATGTTTAAGTAGGGTTTTAGG
>CAYWKZ010000170.1:0-5556 GCA_964459115.1 uncultured Leptolinea sp.
CAACGAAAACAGGTCACTCTTGACTCAGAACGAATAAATCAGCGTTTTCTTAAATAATGGATTAATGTCGCCGTTTATCGGCAGAATGGAAAAGATCATGAATATTGATGAATTGATGGCTCCCGGCAAACACCCGATCCGTGTTGCCCAGTTCGGAACCGGTAACTTTCTTCGTGCTTTTGCCGACTACATGATCGACGTGGCAAATGAAAAAGGCTGCTTTGACGGTGATGTGGTGATGGTCAAGCAGGTTCCCGGAAAAGGCTCGGACCGTCTGGCCGCGCAGGGCGGCGCCTATCACGTGATCCTGCAGGGAAAACAGGATGGGAAGATCGTCGATGAAGTCCGCGTCATCACCTCTGTCCGCGGGACGGTGAACCCCTATACAGATTATGATGCCTATCTTGCTTTGGCCCGGCTGGACAGCCTGCGCTATGTGATCTCCAACACCACGGAAGCCGGGATCGTTTATGACGAGACGGATAAATTTGACACGCAGCCGGCCGCCAGCTACCCGGGCCGCCTGGTCCAGTTCCTTTATGAGCGCTGGAAGGCCTTTGACGGCGATCCCGAAAAAGGCCTGATCATCCTGCCGGTGGAACTGATCGAAGACAACGGCAAGGTCCTGAAAGAATGCTGCATGAAGCTCATCGACCTTTGGAAGCTGGATGAGGCTTTCAAAGACTGGGTCGAAAATGCCAACGTCTTCACCTCGACACTCGTGGACCGGATCGTCTCCGGAAAGTCCGACGCGATGAGCGCCAAATTCCCGGACGACAGCATGTATGTGGTGGCGGAACCCTTCGGGCTCTGGATCATCGCCAGTGACAAAGATATCTCCGCTGATTTCCCGCTTGACAAAGCCGGTATGCCGGTGGTCTTCACCGATGACCTGAAACCTTTCCGGGAACGAAAGGTCCGGGTTCTGAACGGAACCCATACCGCGATGGCGATGATTTCGTATCTTTGCGGTGTGAGCATTGTCGCCGATGCCATGGCGGACACACTCTTGCGGAAATATATCGATTATGTCAGCTACAAAGAGCTGGCTCCAGCGGTCCCACAGCCGATTGATGAAACACGGGAATTTGCCGATGAGGTGATGGAACGCTTTGAAAATCCCTTCCTGAACCACAAGCTGCTGGACATTTCCCTGAATTCTGTCTCCAAATGGCGTGCCCGTGACCTGCCGACGGTCTGCGATGCGCTCTCCGCCGGGAAGACCCCGAAGGTGCTGGTCTTCTCCCTGGCTGCGCTGCTGGCCTTTGACACTGTTGCTGAAGATAAGGACGGACAATATTACGGCAAACTTAAAGACGGCAGTCTTTACCCGATCCGTGAGGACCGCAAGGTCGTTGAGGCGGTTCAGGTACAGAGCTTTGACGATGTGAAACGCGTTCTTTCCGATGAGACTCTCTGGGGTACCGACCTGAGCTCGCTGAGCGATGATGTCTGGACTTCATTGTGCGCGATTCGGGAAGATCCCCGCAAGGCTGTGGAAGCGCTGCTCGATAATGAAGAATGAAGAAGTAAGTATGAAAACGTTTATCAAAATTCATGATAATGACAATGTCGCGGTAGCGCTTCAGGAAGTTCCTGCAGGAACGTCTGTGAACCTGGATGGGTATTCCGTGACCGCACTCGAGGCGATCCCTGCCGGGCATAAGATCGCGCTGATGGATATCCCCGAAGGCGTGAACATTATTAAATATGGTTTCCCGATCGGTCATGCGAAAGCCGATATCAAAGCCGGTGAACATGTCCATACCCACAATGTCAAGTCCAACCTCTCCGGGCTGAAAGAATATGCTTACCATCCCGTTGCGGGCAGTGACCGGGTGGAGGATGCGCAGACCTTCATGGGCTATGTCCGTCCGGACGGCAGTGTCGGGATCCGCAATGAAGTCTGGATCATCCCGACGGTCGGCTGTGTCAACGGGATCGCCGAAGCCATTGAGGAAAACGCCAAAGCGATGATGCCGGAGGGCGTCGAACGCGTCTGTGCTTACACCCATCCTTATGGCTGCTCACAGCTGGGCGGGGATCACCTGATGACGCAAAAAGCGCTCTGCGGGCTGATCCGTCATCCGAATGCCGGCGCTGTGCTGGTGCTGGGGTTGGGATGTGAAAACAACCAGATCGATGATCTGAAGCAGGTGCTGGGTGAATATGACCCGAACCGGGTGAAGTTCCTGGTCTGCCAGCAGGTGGCCGATGAGATCGCCGAAGGTACTGCGATCGTGAAAGGACTGATGGATTATGCCGCTACCTTCAAACGGGAGCCGGTCTCCACATCCAAACTGATCGTCGGACTGAAGTGCGGCGGTTCGGATGGCTTTTCCGGCATCACGGCCAATCCGCTGCTGGGTTCCTTTGCGGAAAAGCTCTCCGCGCAGGGCGGTGCGGTGATGCTGACGGAAGTGCCGGAGATGTTCGGCGCGGAAACCATGCTGATGGACCGTGCGGAAACGCATGAAGTCTTCGAGAAAACAGTTTCCCTCATCAACGATTTCAAAGAATATTTCATGCGCTATGGGGAAAAGATCAATGAGAATCCTTCCCCGGGCAACAAAAAGGGCGGTATCACTACGCTCGAAGACAAATCCCTGGGCTGTGTGCAGAAGGGCGGACGGATCACGGTTCGTGACGTGCTGCGCTATGGTGATAAAGTTCAGGTCCCGGGGCTGAGCCTGCTGCAGGCGCCGGGCAATGACCTGGTGGCTGCCACCGCGCTTGCCATCAGCGGTGCGCAGCTGATCCTTTTCACCACCGGCCGGGGCACTCCCTTTGGCTGCCCGATCCCGACGGTGAAGGTATCCACCCAATCCGATATCGCCGCGCGCAAGGCGAACTGGATCGATTTCAACGCCGGCAAGCTGCTGGAAGGCGAGGAAATGGGCGAATTGACGGAAGAGCTCTTTGCTTATGTACTGAGGGTCGCTTCCGGTGAGGCAAAACCATCCAGTGAAGCCCTGAGCAAGAAGAATTTAGCCATCTTCAAGGACGGGGTGACTCTCTAATGAAGAATTATGAATGAAGAATGAAGAATCAGATAGGAGAAAAAAATGAAAGCTTTTATGGATAAAGATTTCCTTTTGGAAGCTGAAACCGCGAAACATCTTTTCCACGATTATGCGGAAAATCAACCGCTGGTGGATTATCACTGCCACATCAGCCCGCAGGAAATTTTTGAAGACCGCCGCTTCAACAACCTTTGTGAAGTCTGGCTGGGCGGCAAAATGCCGGACGGCAGCTACTTCGGCGACCATTACAAGTGGCGCGTGATGCGCTCCAATGGCGTGAGCGAAGACTATGTCACCGGGGATAAACCGGACTACGAACGCTTCCTGAAGTTTGTCGAGGCACTGGAGATGGCCATCGGGAACCCGATGTATCACTGGTGCAATCTGGAGCTCCATCAGTTCTTCGGTTATGACAAACCGCTGACCCTGGAAACTGTCAAAGAGGCCTGGGATTTCTGCAACGATAAACTGCAGCATGATCCGGAGCTGACCGTCCGTGGCATCATCAAAAAGGCGAATGTGGCCATGATCGGCACCACCGATGACCCTGCTGACAGCCTTGAATGGCACAAGAAGATTGCGGCTGACCCGACCATTACTGTCAAAGTCTGCCCGTCTTTCCGTCCGGATAAGGCCATCAACATCAATAAACCCGGCTTTGCGGAATATATCAAAAAGCTGGCGGCTTCTGTCGGAAAAGAATCTCTTGAGAAAATCACCGATGTCTTTGATGCGCTGAGCGAACGGCTGGAATATTTTGCATCCCTCGGCTGCCGTGCTTCCGACCATGGGCTGGACTATATCCCGTTCCGTCCTGCTTCCGAAAGCGAAGTCAACGCTATTTATCAAAAAGTGATGAAGGGCGGAGAGGTCAGCACGGAAGACGCGGAAAAATATCAGACCGCTGTTCTGATGCATCTCGGCAGAGAATATCACCGCCTGGATATCGCTATGCAGCTGCATTATTCCTGCAAACGCAATGCCAACATCCGTATGTACAGGAAATTGGGACCGGACACCGGTTTTGATATGATTGCTCAGAATAACTGCGGCGGTGACATCGCCGACCTGCTTTCCGCACTGGATGAGAGCGGCGAGTGCCCGAAGACCATCCTCTATTCGCTGAATTCTACCGACTTTGACCAGCTGGGCACCATCCTCGGCTGTTTCCAGTCCGATGAGGTGATCGGCAAGATGCAGCTTGGCTCCGCCTGGTGGTTCCTGGATACAAAGTCCGGCATGGAAGCCCAGATGCGTTCCTTTGCCAATCTGAGCCTGCTCGGGAACTTCATCGGTATGCTGACGGATTCACGCTCCTTCCTCTCCTATGCTCGGCATGACTATTTCCGCCGCATTTTCTGCAACCTGGTCGGAAACTGGGTCGAAAACGGAGAATATCCGAACAATGACGCGAGCCTGAAGAAGATCGTGGAAGGCGTTTCCTACAAGAACGCCGCCAGATATTTTAACTTGTAGGTATTGGATTATAGGGTGTTAGGTTATACGGGTAGGAACATATGCTGAAATTTGCTGAATAATACCTGAAACCTGACACCTGAAACCTAAAACCCGGAGAAAAATATGTTACAAATCGGAATTCGCTTGCATGACGTGAACAGCGGACTGGCTGACGAGCTGCAGACGCTGGAAGCCCGGGCGGCAAAGGCACAGGAGGAGGGTTTCTGCTGTGTGCATCTGGCGCCGCAGAAGGTGATCAAAGGCCTCACCTATGACATCTCTGCCATGACGGAAGGCCTGGGAACCTATTTCAGACGGATCTTTTCCAAACATAATCTGGATATCGCGGTGCTGGGCTGTTATTTGAACCTGGCCCATCCGGACCCGAACAAGCTGCGGGAGATCAAAGAAAAGTATTACGGAAACATGCGTGTAGCCGCGCTGTGCGGCGCTTCCATGGTCGGGACGGAAACCGGCGCTCCGAACGCGGAGTACAAGCTGGATGCCAACACCCATACGGATGAAGCTTTGGAAACTTTCATGCACAATTTGGAAGACGTGGTGACGGCGGCTGAGGATTACGGTGTGACCATGGCCATCGAACCGGTCTGGAATCACATCGTTTACAGTCCGAAGCGGGCACTGCAGGTAATCAAAAGCATGGGCAGCCGCAATCTGCGCATTATCTTTGACCCGGTGAACCTGCTGTGCATGGAAAATGCGGATGACCGGGAAAACATCTTTGAGGAGGCTATGGACCTGCTCGGTGAGCACATCGCCATGGTGCATATCAAAGACTTCATTCGAAAAGACGGCAGGTTGGTGAGTGTCGCTGCCGGTACCGGTGAGATGGATTACTCCGGCATTCTCCGATACCTGAAAGCGCGGAAACCCTATGTGCAGGTCTCCCTCGAAAACACCTGCAATGACAATGCCGTCTCCGCACGAGAGCTGATCGAACGGGTTTATAACGAAATCTAAAAACAATACAATTCATTCTTTTGTATTTGTTATATATTGCATACTCTTGCATTAAATAGTGCAAAATTTGCATTATAATCATATTAAGATATGA
>CAYWKZ010000171.1:0-5377 GCA_964459115.1 uncultured Leptolinea sp.
ACGAAACCGCAGATGATGATGGTCGGGGATTTCAGCAGGATCAGGGTGATGATGGCCACGATCTGACCGGTCAGACCGGCGAGGAAGCCGAAAGTCACCGCGTTGGAGTCACCGAAACCGTAGCAGACTGCGCAGTCAACGCCAGGAACGGAGGACGGCAGCAGCTTGTCAGCAATACCCTGGAAGGATGCGGTCAATTCGGTAACGAAGGTGCGGACACCAAGCTGCAGGATAGCCAGATAAACAGCGAACTGCAGACAGGTGTTGAAGATATAGAAAACGAAGCTTTCGGATTCTTTTGTAGCACCCTGGGCAACGAAGAAGGGTTTGCCGATGACGGTCATGATGATACCGAAGAAGACGGTCATCAGGATAGCAGTACAAACCATGTTTTCATTGAAGATGGAGAAGAAGCCCGGCATTTCCATTTCGCCGACTTTTCTGCCCTTCGGTTTTCCGTCTTTGTCACCAAAGAGTTTGCCGGAGAGCCAGTAGCCGAGGCGGATACCGAACATCTGCTGGTGGGCGATCGCGAAACCGGCGCCTTCGGTCAGTTCCTGCATCGGTTTTACGGTCAGGTTGGAACCGACAGCCCAGTAAGCACCCAACACGACGGACATGATGATCATCAGTGCGACATCGTTGTTGCGCAGAGCCGGCAGGGCAAACAGGATCAGCCAGTAAGCGGTAGCAGCCTGCTGGACCTGGACGTGGCCGGTCGTGAACAGGGTGCGGCATTTTGTGATCTTGTTGAAGCGGACCAGGAGAATGTTGACGATGAAGGCAATCAGCAGCAGGGTCATGACCTGTGAGAAGCCTTTGCCGAATGTTTCCTCAACACCGGCCGTTACAGCGTTCTGACCGTAATAAGGGTCAATCACACAAGCGGTAAGATTGAAACGATCCTTCAAACCGGCAAGGATCGGGCGGAAGTTTGAAGTCAGCCCACCGGAACCGACGTTCAAAATCAGCATACCAATGATGGCCTTCAGTGTACCCGCAAGGGTATCATACCACTTCTTGCCCATCAAACAATAGCCCAGCAGCGTCAGGAACCCCACCATATAAGGCGCCTTCTGCAGGACGTAGGTCGCAAAGAACGACCAAATCGAATTAAGTACATTCAGCACTGCCATGAGTTTCACCTCTCTACCATATTTAGATTATTTACGCACGCGCGTAATTATGGCCTTAGTCTTCCTCACAGGGGAAGTCCGCTTCCGCCTTGAGGATCTCTTCCGGAGTTCTTGCCGCAGCAAGGGCATCCAACAGATCGTCATTCATGAAGATTTGGGAAAGCTGCCCGATGTTGTTCATATGTTCATCCGGGTTGGTGGAAGAAAGCGTGAAGAAAAGATTCGCTTCTTTCTTTTCTCCGTCTTCGTCTTCCCCAAAGTCGATCATGTTCTCGCATACCATGAATCCGACACCGGTCTTGAAAGCGCCTTCGGCGTTTTCGGTGGTATGGGGCATGGCTACGTTATGATCAAAGACAACATACGGACCGTATTTTTCGATGCAGGCAATGATCTGTTTGTAATAATCTTCCGAAACAGAGCCGTCAGCGACCAGCGGCAGCGCGGAGAGCCGTACAGCTTCCTGCCAGGTGACGCCTTTCCCATCGATAAAACTATAGTGTTTCTTTTCGACAATATCCTGTAATACGCTCATTTTTTCACCCTGTATCAAATGATTCTGACTGCCGAAACTACAGGCAGGAGCGGAACGGAATGTTCTGAGGATGTTCGAAGCAGTCTTCGAAGCCTCTGCGATGGTGATAGTAGATTTTATCTTTATCAGCCGGATAGGTGTATTTACCACCGACCTGCCAGAAGAACGGGTGGAATTTATATTCGTTGCGGTCCTTCTTGAAATCATAGAGGAGCTTGATCTCTTCGCAGTCAGCCTGGAAGTTGGTCCAGACGTCCCAGTGGATCGGAATAACGACCTTGCAGCGCAGGTTTTCAGCCATGCGGAGGACGTCAACAGAGGTCATCTTGTCCTGCATGCCGATCGGATTTTCACCGAAGGAACCGAACGCGACATCGATGTCATAGTCCTTGCCGTGTTTTGCGAAGTAAATAGAGAAGTGGGAGTCACCGGAATGATAGATGTTGCCGCCCGGTGTCTTCACCAGATAGTTGACGGCTTTTTCGTCCATATCGGTCGGGCACTTGCCGGTCAGTTCTTCACGGTCTTCACCGGTGGAATCGGTGGTCACGATGCAGGTGCGGTCAAAGCTGTCAAGGCAGATGATCTCAATATCTTTGATCTTGATCACATCACCCGGCTTGACGATCCGGCAGCGATCCTCCGGAACACCCCATTTCATCCAGGTTTCCACAGATTTCAGCGGGCCGATGAAGGGCACCGGGATCTCTTTTCCGTTTTCATCAGTGGTGGTCATGCCGCTGTTGATGACATGGGCTGCCCATTCAGCGGACATATGATCCTGATGATAATGTGTAGCCAGGACTGCATCGACCTGTTTGAAGGCAAACGGATCGATCACAAACGGTACATTGCGCAGGTTCGGTTGCATCAACCGGCCGCCGCACATGTTGGCCATCTGATGACCCGGTTTCATCTTGTTGTCACCATGAGTCCGTTTACCGTTGCCGCACCACAGGTCAATGGTGATGTTGGCACCGCCCGGAGTCTTGAACCAGATACCGGTGCATCCAAGCCACCACATTGCTACGTTACCCGGGGCGACGACTTCATTTTCGATATCTTCAACCAGCCAGGTTCCCCATTCAGGGAAAGTTGCCTTGATCCAGCTTTCGCGGGTCATTTCTGAGATTTTACTCATTTGCGATTCCTCCGTTCTGTCTAATCAATACATAAAAAATATGCATTATCTTTTGAAATATTATATTTCTATTTTAACATAAATTTTCATTTAATATTATTGTTATGCTCTTTATATGTTTAATTATCATTTATTGTGCTATTCGTCATATTAAATGGTTATTTTCATCAATTTAATGATGTTTTATGATGTCATTTACTCATTTTAGCTTATTTTTATGTTGTTTCATATTATAATTTTAGAATAATTTTGAACTTTGAAGATTATTTTGTAATTTTTAGCTTGATTATTAAAGAATATTACGTTCTTTTTATGTTCTTTTCAAGAGAGGAGAAGCTATGAAAGCATATGCGATCGGACTTTATGAAAAAGCCATGCCCAAAACAATGACCTGGGCAGAAAAACTTCGCTGCGCAAAAGAATGCGGTTATGATTTTGTGGAAATCAGTATCGATGAAACCGATGACAAGCTGGTGCGTCTGGAATGGAGCGTGGAAGAACGGGCCAATCTTGTGCGCACTATGCAGGAAGTCGGGATCCCGATTCGCAGCATGTGCCTTTCCGGCCATCGGAAATATCCCTTCGGTGATCCGGACCCGGACGTCAGGGCACGCAGCATGGAAATCATGGAAAAGGCCGTGATCCTTGCCGATGATCTTGGCATCCGCATCATCCAGCTTGCCGGATATGACGTATACTACAAGGAAGGCAGTGAAGAAACCGAACGACTTTTCCGCGAAAACCTTGCCAAAGCGACACTGATGGCAGCTTGCCGCGGGATCGTGATGGGCTTTGAGACCATGGAAACCGAATTCATGAACACCACCGAAAAGGCAATGCATTATGTGAAACTGATCAACAGTCCCTATCTCGGTGTCTATCCTGATTCCGGGAACCTGACCAACGCCGCCAAAACCTACGGTACAAGTGTCCTTGATGACCTGGAGACCGGCGCCGGCCACATTGTCGCCCTGCACCTGAAGGAAACTGTTCCCGGAAAATTCCGCGAGATTCCTTTCCTGACCGGACATGTGGACTTCGAGTCCGTGATCGGGAAAGCCTGGACGCTCGGTGTCCGCAGATTTGTTACGGAGATGTGGGATGTCGGAAAAGAGAGCTGGAAAGATGACATCAAGTTTGCCTGCTCCTCCATGTCCGCAATCCTGGACAAATACAGTGCCTGAAAGACTGGTATTTGGGATCTGGGGGCATGTGAGAAAAATGCCGGATCATAATTCCTGACACCCGAAACCTGACACCTGAAACCTAAAAAAAGGAGTTTCCTCATGAATATCGAAAAGAAAGTTATATCAAACCTGAACAAGTGCTACTCCCTTTCGGAGATCACTGTTGAAGGGCAGCATTGTTTCCTTGTTGCCGCAGAAAAAACAGACCGCTGCATTCTCTTTTCCGAAGACGGGACCGAACTGGAAACCGTCTGGGAACAGCCGGGCGGCGTGATGACCATGACACCGGTTCCCGGTACCGATGGACAATTTCTTGCCACTCACAAATTTTATTCTCCCAATGACGGTAAAGAAGCGAAAATCGTTATCGCTACACGAAAAGGAAAAGGCGACTGGGAGATCCGCACATTATGTGAAACACCTTTCGTCCACCGTTTCGGCATCCTTCGCCGGGGCGGAGTGAACTACCTTCTCGTTTGCTGCCTGAAGACCGGACACGAATATAAGAACGACTGGCGCTTCCCGGGCGCCTGCTTTGGCGCCGAGCTGCCGGCTTACCTTTCCGAATTCAACGAAAACAATCTGCTGCCGCTGGATCTGATCGCGGACGGCATGCTGAAGAACCACGGCTTCGCAAAAATCAATCACGGCGGTCATGACGCGGCGCTCATCGGCTGTGAAGAAGGCACCGTTCTCATCGATCCGCCCGCCGTGCTGGGAGCCGAATGGGAAGTGGACCAGATCCTGTCCACCCCATCCTCCGATTCCGTCCTGCTCGACTTTGACGGTGATGGCAAGCTCGAGCTTGGCTTCATCAGCCCCTTCCATGGCAACGCACTGGTGATCTACCATCTGGACGAACACGACAATTACGTCCCGCAGTGGAAGCTGCCTCTCCCGGAAGCCCAGACCGAAATGCTCCATGCCACCTGGACCTGTGAACTATTCGGGAAACCCACCTGGCTCGTCGGCTGGCGCAAGGGAACAAAGGACACCATCGCCATCAGCTGGGATGCCGAAGCGGGTGATTATCACATCGACTACATCGACAAAAACACCGGCTGTGCCAACATTCTGCATTTCAAAGATAAAGACGGGAAAGACATCATCATCGGTGCCAACCGCGAGATCGACGAAGTCGCCTATTATACTGTCACGGAATAAAACGAAGCACACGGAGACGGCTCTGATGCTGCGGCAAACCCCGTACATCAGTGCTGTATTCTGTGATGCATCTGCGGATAAAAACAATATTATTAGAGTAGAGAGGGTTTTAAAATCCTCCACAAAGGCATCAAACAATCTGACGGCAGCATTCTCACTCCCTTTCAGCAGGCAAAACGCTAAGTCAAAGTGACCTGTTTTCGTTGACTCAGAA
>CAYWKZ010000172.1:0-5292 GCA_964459115.1 uncultured Leptolinea sp.
TGGGATCTGAACGGTGACATTTTCTTCTGGCATGATGCGCTGGATATGGCGCTGGAGATCTCTTCCATGGGTATCCGCGTCTCTCCGGAATCCCTCGACCGCCAGCTCACTGAAGCGGGCTGTGATGACCGCAGGAAGCTGGATTTTCACAAAAAGCTGCTTGCCGGCGAGCTTCCGCTCACCATCGGCGGCGGCATCGGCCAATCCCGTTTGTGCATGCTGATCCTCGGCTGTGCTCATATCGGTGAAGTTCAGGCCAGCCTGTGGGATCCGGAAACGCTGAAGGTCTGCGCGGAAAAGGGTGTCAACCTGCTTTGAGAAGGCGAAAAAGATGACGTTCAACTCCATTCCGATCACAAGACTTGCGGCTTCCCTCGCCTGCGCGATGGGCGTTGAGCCGCCGCTTCAGGCCGAAGAGCCGCTCCCGCTGATCGAAACACTGGTGCGTGATCACTGTGTTTCCGGCAAGGCGGAAAAGATGCTGCTGTTCTGTCCGGATGCTATCGGACAGTGGCTGATCCAGAAATATACGCTGGATTTTGCACCCGTTCTCCGGCACACGCAGCTGCAGATTCCTTTTGTTTCGGCTTATCCGCCGGTGACACCGGTCAATTTTGCTTCCATTTTCACCGGTGCGCAGCCCTCCGTGCACGAGATCCGGAAATACGAGAAAAAACACGTCTTCACCGACACGCTTTTCGATGCGTTTGCCCGGGCCGGGAAAAAAGTGGCGCTGATCGCACTGGAGGGTTCCTCCATGGGGACGATCTTCACGGAGCGGGCCATCGACTATTACATTGAGCCGGACGACCCGGCGGACCGTGACGGCGTCACGACCACGGTGAAAGCGCTGGAACTGCTGGAAAAGCGGGATCCGGACTATGATGTGATCGTGGTTTATACCATGAAATATGATGACTGCATCCACGCCACTCACCCGGAATCGACCCTGTCCATGCACGCGATGAAATGCCACAACCAGCAGTTCGCCATGCTTGCGGAAAAGACCGCGGAGGTCTGGGCGGGCTATGACACGTTCCTCGGCTATATCACCGACCACGGCATCCATGCCGAGCATCATGACAATAACGGGATCCTGAAGGACCCGGACGGCCGGGGCAACCATTACGCCGATATCCCCGAGGACATGAACGTGACACATTTCTTTGGGGTGCAAAGCAAGAGATAATGAAAAAAGAGGAGGCTTCTGATCAGGAAACATCCTCTTTTTCCTTCCATATTGTGTGACGCAGCACGTGATGCTTGTTTTTATTTTTCAAATTCTGCGACGATGCGCAGGATGTCGAAGCCTTCGGCGTAAGGGCGTTCGCAGATCGCACCGTTGCGGATCAGGGTTGCCCGTGTGACATCCGGGGAGAAGTAATACTTCCCTTCGTATGTCTTGTAACATGCCAGTGCATCCAGCTTTTTCTGCACATCGGTCTCATCAACGCCCACCAGAAAATCCGGGAAGAACCCGTAGCTGGAGCGGATCACGTCAAAACCCAGTACCGTGCGCCCGCGGAAGGCCCGCAGCGCTTCCTGAGTCACCACCCCGTGATCCTGATGAACGTCGGACTTGGTGTGGACAAAGACAATGTCCGGGTCATCCTGACGCATGATGCCGATCATGGCTTCCAGGATGTCCTGACGGTGCTCCTGAAAACGCCGTGTCTCAAAATCCAGCAGCTCCACCCGTTCCCGGGGAACACCCAGCGTCTGCATGGAAGCATAATGCTCCTCAACCAGGTTTTTCAGCAGCGGATTTTTCTGATTGTCTGAGAACGTCACGCAGCGGACGTCCGTCTTCCCGACGATGCGGGCGATCAGCGCTCCACATCCCAGTTCGATGTCATCCGGATGGGCTCCGATGAAACAGACTTTTTTTCCGTAAAATTGCATTCCGCCCATTATTTTGTCCCTATGAATCCGCCCACGACTTTGGTCATCACGAGCTGGCCGTCTTTCTGAACAATACCGTCCGCCACGCGGGTGATGTCCTGAATGAGTTGTTCATATTCATCTTTGCTGTTGAAGAGTGAGGTCCAAAGCCGACGGTCCTCATCCAGCGAGGCGCGGGTGTAGGCAATGAAGGGAGCCGCGGTCTTGAAGGTCAGCGGATTTTCGAAAATCACGGTGTCGACTTTGGAGAAGGTGCTTTCCATCGCGCCGTAGATCTGCGTGCTGTAGCGGGAGCTGCCCGGCATGGGCGGGATCTCGTGCCCGGAAGCTTCGCGGATCACGTCATAGAAAACCTTTTTGTTGTCCGGCATCGGTCCGGAGGTGAACAGCCGTCCGCCCGGCTTCAGCACCCGGTGCATTTCACTGATGGTGTAGGGAATGTCGCTGGCGTAATAGATCGCGAAGCAGCAGCTCACCAGGTCAAAGGTGTTGTCATCGAAGGGCAGCCGGTGGTTGAAGTCCAGCGGCAGGATGGTGAAGGGGGCACCCAGTTTGGCGTTTTCAAAACGGGCCTGTTCCAGCAGCTCTTCGTTGACGTCACCGCCGGTGATGTCAGCTTCGCCATTCAGGTATTTGTAATAAGACATCAGCTGTTTGCCGCCGCCGCAGCCAACGTCCAGGATCTTCATCCCGGGCTTGAGGTCGAGCACTTCCAGCATCCATTGGTCGATGTCCCGTCCGCCGTATTTGTTGTGAATGTCGATCCGCGTCAGCAGATCGTTAGTAGTCTCTTTATAATCGAATTTTTCATTCATCGTTCATACTCCTTGCACAATTTTCAACCACTCCATTATAACGTATTTCTTCATTCCTTATTCTTCATTCTTACTTTTCTAATATATGAGCGCAACACAGGATACAGCCCTTGTGTGCCGGCTTCGCGGCAACGCAAGAGCAGTCTCCGTGTGCTTCATTCTAAAAACCTAAAACCTATAACCTATAACCTATTTTCCCCACGGCGTATTTGTCGGCGGCATGGTGAGGGTCGGGCGGAGCGTATCCGTAGGACGTGGCGTGTTGGTCGGGATCAGCGTCTTCGTCGGCGTGTTGGTCCAGGTGGGAACGCGGGTGTCCGTCGGTCGCGGAGTTCGCGTAGGTGTGATAGTGAAGGTGTTGGTCGGCGTCGGCGTGATCGTCGGCGTGTTGCTGGGCGTCAGGGTATTGGTCGGTGTCCGGGTGATGGTCGGAGAAGGCGTGATGGATGGCGTCCAGGTGATAGTGGGCGTACGCGTGATCGTCGGCGTCGGCGTGATGGTCGGTGTGCGTGTAGCCGTCGGCGTGTTGGTCGGCGTGGGGGTAAAGGTGTTGGTCGCGGTGGGCGTGAAGGTCCGGGTGGGAGAGGGTGTGATGGTCGGCGACAGTGTGATGGTCGGCGTATGGGTCGGAGGCATCCCGACCACGGTGAAGCGGCCGGAATTGATCCATTCTTCATTCACAAACATCTGCATCTCGTATTCACCCGGCAGCCAGCGGTCCGGGGTCTCGGAACTGCAGGTGGTGCGGTAATAGCCGCCGGTAGACCCATCATAGATCTGGGCGCTGGAGCACATGGTTACCCAGTCATCTACGCGGTACCAGACGAAGGCCAGGTGAGAACCGCTGACCATGCGGTCAAAGCTGAAGAAGGCCGTGATTTCCCGGATGGGGTTGTCAAATTCTTCCTTTGTCTCGACCGGCATGCCGTTGGAACCGATCTCCAGGGTGAAGGTAATGGGGCTCACGATCACGCTGGTCCCCATCAGTGCGCCGTCACTGTGCATGCGCAGGTCTTCCGGCAGGGAAGGCGTGTTGGTGACGGAAGGCGTGTTGGTGATGGTCGGCGAAAGCGTGAGCGTTTCCGTCGGGGTAATGGTGGGCGTGAGGGTGATGGTCGGTGTGAGAGTGGCCGTGGGTGTCGGGACGATGATGGAATAGATGGTCTGTTCTCCATAGCGGTTCAGCAGAAAGGCGAATACCCCCATCAGTATCCCAAAAAATACAAGACGCCAGCCTCTGGAAACCATCTGCTGGCGTTTTTGGAAAAAGGAGATGCGGCTGCCTTTGCGGACCGTGTTGATCCCGACGATCAGCGAGACCACTGCCACGAATGCAGAGAGCAGGAATCCTGTCTGCACGCCGGAGGTGAAATCCATGTGCAGCGACTCGCCGTTCAAGGGGAAGATGTTCAGACGATCCATAGTTTTTTAGGTTTCAGGTGTTAGGTGTTAGGTGTTAGGTGTCAGGTTTCAGGTATGAGGTTTCAGGTTTTAGGTTTTAGGTGTTAGGTGTTACGTATGGGTTTTGAGTGCTGCGTTTTCCTGTTCCCATTTCCTTACTCCCTAAAACCTATAACCTATAACCTAACACCTAATCCTTACTCCTTACTCCTTATTACTTTATCTTACGTCCACCGTCAGCCGGTAATTGGATGTCTGGTCGGTGGAAATCACCTCGATCAGATAATCCTGTGTGGCCGGGACGACAGAGTACCAGCTGGGGGAATAGGAGGTGTAGTCCATGTAGATCTGGCCGGTTTGGAGTCCGGAGACGCGCAGGAAGGAGTTCGGCCGCGGGCCGGAATAGTCATCGATGCGGGCGGTCTGGCCGGCGTACATATAGGCTGTGTAGCTCACGACGCTGTAAGGGGCCAGCGTTCCGCTCATGACGGCGCTGGTCTGCCCGACAGGGATGGTGACCCGAGCGGGGATGTAGATCTGCAGGGTGAAGTTTTCCGCATATCCCATGGAGTAGATGTTCACATAATAGGTCGCGGTGCGGGGCAGGTACATGCTGTAGCTGGTCTGCCGCTGGTTGGCATCCAAAAACACGTTGCCGTAGACATCTGTGACGCTGAGCACCGAAGTGCCGCTGTCAGACGTCAGCAGGACGAGGAAATTCTGGTTGGCAAAGGCGTAAAGGTTGTAGCTTATGGATCCGCCGGCAGGAACATAACCGGAGACTACTGCTGAAGTTGCGCCGGGCGCGAAGGAAATCGACTGCCCGTTTGCGAGCTGTGAGGGCGGAATGTAACTGAGCGGTGTCAGCTGTCCGGAGGGGACGCTCTTCTGGATCACGGATTGCGTTTCCGGATAGGTGATCGTGTGGTCATTCTTGATGGTCAGTTCACTGTCACCGGCAGACGCGGTGGGTTTGACGATCTGTGCGTTGATCCCCATGGCAGAGGAGCGGAAGCCCAGTGAGGCGGTTTTCGGGAAGGAGACCATGCTGTGATCCCGGTTAATGATCATGCCGCCGTCATCTTCCCCGTTGTCTTGCGGTGCACTGTCCGCGGGCGGGAGCGGCGCTGCAGAATTGTTCTGGAGAAGCATTTCGCCATCATCGCCGGAATTG
>CAYWKZ010000173.1:0-5260 GCA_964459115.1 uncultured Leptolinea sp.
GTCTAACGTCTAACGTCTAACGTCTAATGTCTAACGTCTAATGTCTAACGTCTAATATTAAAGAAAGGATCAATCTCATGAAATCCAATAAGCTATTATCTGTTGTTTTTGCCTTTGTGCTGTTGCTTTCCGCTTTTATTTCCGTATCCGCACAGGAGACGGAAACTGTTGCAATCGATAAAGAAGCTTTTGACGCGCTGCTCGCAAGCGGTCCGGTAGCGGATGACGCTGTCATCGCCGCCAGCCAGTGGGCCTCCGCCGTGAAAGAAGCCGGAATCCTGCGAGTCGGCGGCACCCGGACATCCTTCCTCTTCAGCCAGCTGGATGAGACCGACAACGGCATCCGCGGTTTTGATGCGGGGCTTTATCAGCTGCTGGCCCGCTACATTCTGGGCGATGAAAGCAAATTCGATCTGACACAGGTCACCTCCTCCACCCGTGAATCCGTTCTGACCAGCGGACAGGTGGATGCGGTGTTCGCCACTTATTCCATCACCCCGTCCCGTCAGGAAGTGATCTCCTTCGCAGGCCCTTATTACACCTCTCAGCAGGCGATCCTGGTGAAAAACGGCAACACGGAAATCAGCGGAATTGACGGCCTTGCCGACAAGATCGTTGCTACCCAGAGCGGTTCCACCGGTCCGGCAATTCTGGAAGAATTCGCTCCCGATGCTGTCGTCCAGGAATTTGAAGATGACATCCAGGCCCGCACCGCTGTGGAACAGGGCCGTGCAGATGCTTATGTGACGGACTATACACTGATCCTGAACTCCATCGTGAAAAACCCCGGCGCTTATGCCATTGCCGGTGATGTTTTCGGCCCGGTCGACCCCTACGGCATCGGGTTACCGAAGGATTCCGATGGTGTTGCATTCGTGAATGATTTCCTCAAACTCATCGAAGAAGAAGGCCTGTGGGCACAGCTCTGGCAGGTCAGCCTCGGTGACCGCACCGGAATCGACACCGCACCGGAAGCCCCGGCAATCGACTAACATTGAAATTTGAAAGGTGAAAGGTGAAGGGTATAAAACAAATCTTCACCTTTCACTTTTTCCTGTGAATATAAGGCCATTAACTCTGCATGAGCATCAGCGCACTGCTTACACAATACGGAGACCGTTACCTTCAGGCGTTACTCACGACCTGGAAGCTAACGGCATTTTCCTTTCTCGGAGCTTTCCTGATCGGGATCCTGATCACGGTTCTGCGGGTCTGTCCCGTGAAACCGCTGCGGGCATTCGGTGACTTTTATGTGCAGATCTTCCGCAACATTCCGGGCGCCGCACTACTGATTTTGCTGGTTTATGCGCTGCCTTACCTGAAGATCCTTTTCCCTTATGACGTCTGCGTGCTGATTGCCACAACTCTCATTCCATCAGCTTTCTGTTCGGAGCATCTGATGAGCGGCATCAACACCATCGGCGTGGGACAGATCGAAGCCGCACGTGCATTGGGGCTGAGTTTTTTCCAGATGATCAGCAAGGTGATCATTCCCCAGGCGCTGCGTTCCACGGTGCTGCCGATGACGAACCTGCTGGTGGCAACCATGCTGACCACTTCCCTGGCCTCCCAGGTGCCGATGCGACCGATGGAACTGACCGGCATCGTATCTTACATCAATACGCGGAGCGCCGGCGGTGTCGCCGCTTTCGCGATCTCAGCCGTACTTTACATCGCGACCGCACTGCTCATCGGACTCGCAGGCAGCCTGCTTGACAGAAAGGTGAGGATCCTGCGATGAAGGTCACATCCATCCGCGACATGCTTTATGAGGAACCGGGACCGAAAACCCGCAGAATGATCCGCATTTTCACGATTCTTGCAGTCCTTCTGATCCTGGCGCTGCTGGCGATCGTGATCAGACAGTTTGTCATCACCGGGCAGTTTGCACCTCGTTACTGGAATTTTTTCACCCGCTGGTCTACCTGGCGTTTTCTCGGTGAAGGCCTTCTCACGACGATCAAAGCTGCGCTCACCGGTTCAGTCATCGCGTTTGTGCTGGGATTTCTGCTGATGCGGGGTAAATTGCGAAAAAACCCGTTGGTTCGTGCCGTTTCTATCGGAGTGATCGAGTTCACCCGCGGTACGCCGACCCTCCTGCTCATCTACTTTTTCTTCCTGATCGTCCCGCAAAGCGGCATCAAAATGAGCGCCTTCTGGAAGATCACGCTCCCCTGCGCGATTTCCGCCTGCGGTGTCGTCGCTGAGGCATTGAGGGCAGGTGTGAACGCGGTTCCCCGGGGACAGACGGAAGCAGCGCTCTCACTGGGGTTGACTGAGACCAGGCTCTTTTATAAGGTGGTGTTCCCTCAGGCGATCCGTTTTGTGATTCCCTCTCTGATCGCGGAACTGGTGATCGTGCTCAAAGACACGACCTTTGCTTATGTGGTGACCTGCGCAGACCTGATGCAGAATGCGAAGGTACTGATTTCCAATTATGACGCCATGCTTTCGGTCTACCTGGTCGTTGCCGTCATTTATATTCTTATCAATTATCTGCTCAACAAGCTGTCTGACCGGCTGGCATACCGTTTGAACACCGGAACCGCAGAAAGGAACGCTGCATGACATCTGAACAAACTCCGATCATCGAACTGCGGAATGTGAACAAACATTTCGGTGAACTTCACGTCTTGAAAGACATATCGCTGCAGGTAAAAAAGGGTGAAGTGGTGGTCATTATCGGGCCGTCAGGTTCCGGGAAATCGACGCTCTGCCGCACGATCAACCGACTGGAGACCATTGACTCCGGAGAGATACGGTTCGATGGGGTCCAGATCCCGGAGGAAGGCCGAGAACTGGCCGTGCTGCGTTCTCAGATCGGCATGGTGTTCCAATCCTTCAACCTGTTTGCACATATGACAGTTCTGGACAACATGACGCTGGCCCCGGTCGATGTTCTGAAGATAAAGCGGAAAGAAGCCCGGGAAGAGGCAATGCGGCTGCTGGAACGGGTCGGTGTGGCAGACCAGGCACAAAAGGTTCCCTCCCAACTTTCCGGCGGACAGCAGCAGCGGGCCGCTATCGCACGGGCGTTAGCCATGCATCCAAAGGCCATGCTCTTTGACGAACCCACCAGCGCACTGGACCCGGAAATGATCGGGGAGGTGCTGAACGTGATGACGGAGCTCGCCGCTGACGGGATGACGATGCTGATCGTGACCCATGAGATGAACTTTGCCCGCCGTGTGGCGGATCGGGTCATTTTTATGGATAGTGGCGTGATCGTCGAAGAAGCAGACCCGGAAACGTTTTTCACCTCACCGAAAACAGAACGGGCGCAGCTGTTTCTCAACAGCATTCAAAACCACTGAGTGATCCGCAAGGAATAAACATATTTATAATAAATCCTCAAAAGCAGTCAAATTTTGTCACTATTTATAGATTGTCGGCTTCTCAAGCGGAAAATTTGATTAAAATAAATGCCACAACACTGACATTCGTCATATAAAATCATGTGATATATCAGGTTGTTAGCATCAGAACGAGGATCATTTATGCTTGTACGTGAACGAATGATTTCGCCCGGGAAGCGGATTTCTGCAAACCTTGCAATGAAAACCGCAATAGAGGCTTTCGATAACATCAATTCATCGTGGCTGCCGGTTGTTGATACAGAAGGTACCCTGGTTGGACTCCTGACAGGCAAAGACATCAATAAGGCAAAAGCGGCGCTCGATGACAAGGAGAAAGCCGGCGAGCGGGAATATCTGGTGCAGGATTTCATGACGAGAAGATTTCTCGCCGTAACCGAAAACACCCCCATTGAAGAAGCTGTCCGTATGATGATCGACTATGATTTTGAAGAAATGCCGGTCGTCAAAGACGGTTATTTTTCCGGGATCATTACCGCCAAAATCATGCTCCGGGTTCTGATGGAGATCACAGGGGCACGTCGGCAGGGAGTCCGGCTGATGATTGAGGTTGAAAACAAGACCGGTGAACTTTTGCGCCTGATGCAGACCATCAGTGACAACAAAGGGAATATACAGGGTTTTTGTACCTACTGCGCCGCTAAAGATGAATATGTCATCGTGACGATGCGCGTGGAAGGGGTCGATAAATACACCCTGAAGCAGGCTGTGAAAAACCTGGGTCAGAAGGTGGTTGACATCCGCTGAGTGAGCAAAATATAAAGCATTGAGCCGGACACATCAAATCGTGTCCGGTTTTTTGTTTTTCATTTTTTATTCAGCCAGTCAATGGCAAGCCTCGGCAGGTCACGGACACTGCCCGTAATGCGGGTGCAGCGGGGGATGGAGTTGATAAAATCCTGACCGTAGCGTTTGGTGTTGATGCGGTTATCCATGACGACCACCAGGCCCCGGTCGCTTTTCGAGCGGATCAGCCGCCCGAAGCCCTGCCTGAACTTCAAGATTGCTTCCGGAAGACTGTATTCCCCAAAAGGATTCTCAAAAGTCGCTGACCTGGCGGCGATGATCGGGTCGGAAGGAACGTCAAACGGCAGTTTGGTGATGACAACGACCGAAAGCGCATCACCCTGAATGTCCACCCCTTCCCAAAAACTGCGTGTTCCCAGCAGAATGGCTTTTTCCGTGCTGCGGAAAGTTTTGAGCAGCGCTGCCGGGGAAACGCCTTCTCCCTGTTCGAAGACAGTGATGCCGGCTTTAGACATTTCAGGAGCGATGTCGTTTGAAGTCCGCTTGAGCTGTGCATAGGAGGTGAAGAGCACCAGTGTCCGCCCGCCCACCGTCCGGCAAAGGTTGATGAGCGTCTGTTCCAGCACAAACTGCGCGGAAGGCTGGTTCGGTTCGGGAACGTCCCGGGGCGTGCAGAGCAGCACCGCCTTTTCATAATCAAAAGGTGAACCGACACTCATCTCATCGGCATCTTCCGCGGAAAGTCGGTCGCGCATATAATCGAATTGTTTGGACGTTGTCAGCGTCGCGGAGGTCAGGATCACGCAGTCTTTCTCATTCCACAAGGCTTCCTGGATCATCGGCCCCACGGAGAGCGGTGCTGCGCACAGTGAAAGACGTGAATTGCTGCCCGAAAGGTCGATCCAATAGATCATGTTGGGATCCGGACTCATGAACAGTGCTTCAAGGGTATCATAGATTTCCCGCAGCTGGTCATGCAGCCCTTTGAACATGGCGTTCATTTCATCGATCTCTTCGTCCGGATCGTCCGCCAGGTTTTCCTCGATCTTTTTTGCCATCTTGTTGGTCTTCTTCAGGATCGAACGCATCAGTGTTTCGCAATTGGACCAGACGATCTCGATCTCGTCCCAGCCATCCAT
>CAYWKZ010000174.1:0-5118 GCA_964459115.1 uncultured Leptolinea sp.
AGAGGGACCCGTCCCTCTATTTTTTGCGGAGCCTTTCTTCCTGCAGTTCAAGCAGCTTATTTCTGAATTTTTCCGGTTCAGAGATATACGGAAACTTCATCGTTATGGAAGGTGTCCCAATGATCACCGTTCCGTATTGGAAGATTTTTCCGAGAAGATTTTTATAGATGGCAAGGTTTTCAATTTTTTCAATCGGAACGCACATCGCGTCGTTCCCGTATCTTCCGATCAGTAAACTGTCAGTAGCAGCCAATTCGATGCCGGTCGTTCGAATGATCTTGAACCAGGCGAACCCTATTCCGGCGATCAGAAAGAGGATGAATATTTCATTTCCCCAGGCGGCAAATCTGCTTGCCGAATATTCCGGATCATTAATGAGTTTTTCCAACAGACCGGGTCCAAGAAGTTTGATTAAAAGACCAACCAGAGCGATGAGGGCTCCCATGGTGACGAACGGCATAAGAAGGATGCGGTCATAATGGGCTTTGACCAAAACCTTTTCCTTTTTGACCAGGTTTGTTTCGATAAAACTCATATTTCACCTCTGTTTCCAAGAATAATAAAATGACTCTATTAATAATACATCATTAACATAGGAAATTATTTAAAGTGAGTGAAAAAAGAAAAAAGAATCATGTATAATTTAAGAAGGGTCGGTGTGCGGCCTTCGGATGAAGAGAAAAGAGGATTTGAATCATGAAAAAAATCAGTATTCTGCTGCTTGCGTTTCTGCTTTTGCTGACATCCGCCGTTATGGCACAGGATGAAATCGCCGCGGATGGAGAAACTGAAGCCCCTACACATCTTACGGTCGGCAACACGACCCCGATGCACGGCAAGTTCTTTACCGAGCTGTGGGAAGATGTCACATCAGATGGGGACGTGCGCGACCTGATCCACGGCTACAACCTGATCATGTGGGACGGTAAAGCCGGGATGTACACCCATGACTCATCCGTGGTCAACGCCATCGGCATCATGGACAATGATGAAGGCGACAGGAGCTACCTGATCGCGCTGCAGGATGACCTGTTTTATTCCGACGGAACACAGATCACAGCCTGGGATTATGCTTTTTCTTTCCTGCTCAACATTGCGCCGGAAATCAGCGAATTGGGCGGCCGTCCGGCAAGCATGGAATACATTTTCGGCTACCGTGAGTACATCGGCGGAGAAGTCTCTTACCTTGCCGGTGTGCAGGTTTTGGGTGACGACCAGATCATGATCACGCTTTCCCATGAGTATCTGCCTTTCTTCTATGAAGAGGGGCTGATTTCCTGCTATCCCTACCCGATCCATGTGATCGCTCCCGGTGTGAAGGTGAAAGATGACGGTTACGGGATCTACCTGGCCAATGAAGACCCGGCTGTGAAGGAACCGGTGTTCAATGCGGAGCTGCTGAAAAAGACGATCCTGGATCCGGAAACGGGATACCAGTCTCATCCGTCGGTTGTCAGCGGGCCCTATATGCTCACTTCTTTTGATGGGGTGACCGCGGAATTCGAAGCCAATCCCCATTATAAAGGGAACGCTGAGGGGAAGCTGCCGCTGATCCAGACCCTGACCTTTACCCTGGCGGACAATGAGACCATGGCGGATGAATTCGCAGCTGGGAATTTTGGCCTGCTCAACAAGGTCACCAAGGCTGATACGGTCCAGAAGCTGCTGCCGATGATCGCCCAGGGCTACCAGATGGTGAACTATCCGCGCACCGGTATTGCATTCATCAGTTTCAGCGGACATAACCCCGCTTTTCAGAGCAAGGCTGTACGTCAGGCGATGGCCTGGTGCATGGACCGTGATGAGATCATCGGCGCTTATACCGGTTATTACGGGCTGCGGGTTGACAGTTATTACGGCCTGGGTCAGTGGATGTACGGGCTGGTCAACGGTTCCATTGCCGCGCCGGTCGATCCCCCGGAAAATGAAAATGATTATTCTGCCCAGCTGGCTTATGAACGGGAGCTCGAAGAGTGGTCTAACCTCTCCCTTGACGATTTGCTGGTGTATGAACTAAACCTGAACGTTGCAAATCTCCTGCTGGACAATGACGGCTGGATCATGAATGAGGTCGGGCTGAGAGAGAAGGAAATCGACGGGGAGCGCGTTACCCTTTCCTTCAAACTCATTTATCCGGAAGGCAACGACATCAACAAGGTGTTGGAAGAGCTTTGGGTACCGAACCTGAGAGACTGCGGCATTGAACTGACGCTGGAAGCGGTACCGATGACGGCCCTGATCGATCGCTATATGATCAGTGACAAATGGGACGCGGACCTGATTTATGTCGCCCGCAACTTTGAGGGTGTTTTCGACCCATCCTCCTATTTCCAGATCAGTGAAAAGGACGGAAAGCCCGCTTATTCCTGGTTCTCCACGGGAATCGGCACCGAAGAACTTTATAAAGCCACGGTCGACATGCGCAGGACGGAACCGGGTGAGGTGCTGGAATATGTGCAGAAGTGGCTCAAGTTCATCGACATTTTCAACGATGAACTGCCGGAGATCCCGATCTATTCGAACGTATATTTTGATTTCTATACACCGGACCTGCAGGATTACTTTATCGCCCAGCATGAGAGCTGGGGCAAGGCTATCGTCGGCGCTTATCTGGGCGACAAGATCGAAGAAGACTTTGTCCTGAGTGAAGATGAAGAGTTCGAAGAGTTCGAGGACTTCGGCGATTTCGAGTTCTTTGATGACGAAGAAGGCGGCGGTGAGTTCTTCTTCATTGACGATGAGTTTTAAATCGGAGGACGCTTTTTTTGATTTAAGGAAACGCTGATTAATGTTTAATCCGCGGCAAACGAGTCAATGCAACCTGTTCTGTTGACTCAATTCTGAGTCAACGAAAACAGGTCACTTTGACTCAGCCCGAATAAATCAGTGTTTCCTTAACTGACTGCTGAGTGGATTCAATTGATAGCCGGATGATGAACATTGCTTTTTTCATTGAATCTTTCCTGTTGGGTGTCGGGCTGGCGATGGATGCTTTCTCCAGCTCGGCAGTCAACGGTTTAAATGAGCCGGGTATGTCCCGGCGCAAGGAACTGCTGATCGCGGCGGTTTTCGGGGGCTTTCAGGCGCTGATGCCGCTCATTGGCTGGTTCTGCGTCCATGTGATCGCGGAAGCTTTCGACTCTTTCCGGAAACTGACGCCGCTCATTGCGCTGGTGCTGCTGCTTTATATCGGCGGCAAGATGCTCATTGAAGGGATCCGCGGACAGAGTGAGGGGGAAAAGCCCGCGCTGAGCCTGACGGATCTGCTGATCCAGGGCGTGGCGACCTCGATCGACGCGCTCTCCGTGGGGTTCACGATCGCGGAATATGGTTTTGCTTCTGCCCTGACCGCTTCGCTCATCATCGGTGCGGTGACCTTCGTGATCTGCATCGGGGGCGTGGAGATCGGCAAAGCCTTTGGCACGAAGCTCTCCGGCAAGGCCCAGATTTTGGGCGGTGTGATTTTGATTCTTATCGGTCTGAGGATATTTTTCGGGGCCGGCAGCTGAAGCCGGCACTTGCTGTGAGAAAGGGGAACTATGATCAACGATCGGAAAGCAGCGATCATCGGCTGCGGATTTGTGGGAGCTGCATCGGCTTTTGCCCTGATGGAAAGCGGTATGTTTTCGGAAATGGTGCTGGTCGATGCCAATCGGGACAAAGCTGAGGGAGAGGCATTGGACATCAGTCACGGGCTGCCTTTTGCCAAACCGATGAAAATATACGCGGGAGATTACGCGGATCTGGCTGACGCACAGCTCATCGTTGTGACGGCCGGCGCCAACCAGAAGCCGGGTGAGACCCGGCTGGATCTGGTCAAGAAGAATGTAACGATTTTCCGTTCGGTGATCCCGCAGATCACCTTTTATAACCGGGATGCTATTTTACTGATCGTTGCCAACCCGGTGGACATCCTGACCTATGCGGCGGTGAAGATCAGCGGACTGCCGGCCAGCCGGGTCTTCGGCTCCGGTACAGTTTTGGATACAGCCCGATTGAAGTCGCTGCTCGGCGAACATCTGGAAGTGGACAGCCGCTCTGTCCATACTTTCATCATCGGTGAGCACGGTGACAGTGAGTTCCCTGCCTGGAGCTGCACGAATGTCTCCGGTGTACCACTGTTGGATTTCTGCGAGATGCGGGGGCATCGTGAACATGAAGAGGCGATGGAGGATATGGCGGAATCGGTGAAGAACAGCGCTTATGAGATTATCGAAAAGAAAGGCGCGACCTATTACGGTATCGCCATGTCGGTGCGTCGGATCTGCGAGGCGATCGTGCGGGATGAGAAGTCGATTTTGCCCGTTTCAAGCATGCAGACCGGTGAATACGGCATCACGGATGTGGCACTCAGTATGCCGGTGATCGTGGGAAGGAACGGGATCGAAGGCCGGGTGCCATTGCGCCTGTCTGATGAGGAAGTCGAAAAACTGAAGAAATCCGCTGAGACTCTGAAGGGGATCATCGGGGAAATTTAGGAAAATAAGAAATAAGAAATAAGAAATAAGAAATAAGGTTACTGTTCAGAAGGTACATAGGCACCTTTGATACGGTGTGTACCAGACTTGATACACCTGTATCAGGTGCCTCGTGTACCGGCGACAAGCCCTGAACAGATATGGAAATAAGAATGAAGCTCACGGAGACTGCTCTGCTGATTTCGTGCTGCCGGTTTCTGGATAAATCATAAAAAGGATAGAATATGATACAGGATATTTTGCCGGATGTTTTGAACAATCATTATGAGCCGCTGCGGCCGGAGAGCGGGGACCGTGTCATTTTGTTCCGGGGAGACCGGCTGCTGACCTGTTATGATGAGGCTGCGGAAGCGTTCACCTTCCCCCGCTGGGCGGATTTCCGGGGTGATGAGACCGTGGTTTATCTTTTTTCCGTGAGCGGGGTGCGCTATTTTCTGGTCTTTGAGTCTGAAACACTGCCGGAAGGGTTCGAACTGCTTACGCTGCGGGAGATGAGAGAGAAACCACAGCGCTCCAACGCGGCCGTGATGGCCGCCTTCACCGCCTGGCACCTCAGCGGCTGGTACCGGACCAGCCGTTTCTGCGGAGCTTGCGGGGCACCGACGGAATTTGACACCGCTGAGCGGGCGATGGTCTGCCT
>CAYWKZ010000175.1:0-4908 GCA_964459115.1 uncultured Leptolinea sp.
GTCCCCTGTGCGGACTCGGCATATATCGTCTGCCAATGGCACTCCGACCGGCTCATGGATGAACCGGCAGGCAAAACATACCCCCTTTGCCCCGTTCATTGCTCCTTCCGCACAGGGGTCTGACACCCATGACACACACAAAGACTGCCTTCGTGTTGTTGCAAACCATAGAAATTAAGCTCTTATCGTAGTAAAATGATAGGTATGGAGCTCATTCTTTCACTGATCCTCAGCTTCTTCGCCGTCCGCGGATTCCGGTACACCATCACAGAGGAAGGCCTGTCCCCGGTGAACACGGAGTCTTTCCTCTGGCTCCCTCTGCTGCTGTTTTTCATTTGGGTGGTCCAGCGCATCCTCCAGGGAAAAGACAGAAAGCTCATCCTGTGTTCGGCTCTGTTCGGCGTTATTATTGCCATATGTTACATTCTTGGCATTAGCATGGAAAAAGCCAAACGCCTCTCCTGGATGTGGAGCAACTTCGGCTGTCTGGCGAACACACTGAACCTGTTCTTCTCCCATGCGCTGCTTTACTCGTGCTTTGCGCATCTCACCTTCGGTTTCCTGAAAAAACATGGCGGCAGAAGCGCCTCCCATGATTTCTCATTCAAAAGGGTCTTCCTGATCTGGGTAGTCATGGTCCTGCTTTACCTCCCCTGGTACCTTTTCTGCTTCCCGGGCAGCATCACCCAGGACTCCGCGGACCAGATCGATGACGCCATCACGGTGGACGCCATCCGTGACCATCACTCCGCCTTTCTCACGCTGATGATGCGCATCGTCATCATCCCGGTGCGGGCGCTGACCGGCTCGCTGCAGTTGGGGACCGGCGCCGTTTCCCTGCTCCAGATGCTGATCGTGACCTTCATCTTTGCCCTTGCTTATGTGTGGCTGGAGCGACACCTGCCCACCAAAGTCCTGCGCGCGCTGGCTTTCCTCTGTTATGCCGCCTACCCGGTCCATTATTTTTATGCGGTGACATTGTGGAAGGACATCCTGTTCTCGGCTGGTTTCCTGGCCTTTGTGCTGTGCATCGACGCTGCGGCATCGGATGAAAACGGCTTTTTCGGCAGCCGCCGGAAGATGGCCCTTCTGACGCTGCTGCTCGTCCTGCTGCCGCTGATGCGTCACAACGGTATTTCTATCGTGGTGATCATGGCGCTGTGTCTCCTGCTGCGCTTTCCCGCACACCGGAAACAGCTGCTCCTGATTTTTGGCGGGTTTGCCCTGCTCTTCGGCTTTTGGAAGCTGATCGCGCTGCCGGCGCTAAAAGTCACGGAAATCACCTCGAGCCATGTTCTTTCCGTCTTGGAACAGCAGATGGCGCGGGCGATGAACACCCACCATGAAGAACTGACCGAAGAAGAAATATCCGAATTCACAACCTATTTTGATATCGGAGACCTCTGGTCACGCTACAAACCGACCATCTCGGACCCGGTGAAAAAACATTTCCAGGAAGACCTTTTCGCCGAAGATCCCGGAGGATTCTTCAAACTCTGGCTGAAGCTTGGCAGACGCTATCCGGTGGATTATCTGGAGGCATTTCTCGCCAACAACTATGGCTACTGGTTCCCGGAGACCCATTCCGGCATCATCGCTTATGGTGTGGAGGACAAGGGGCTGATCGAGGACATCCACAGTGCACCGCTCTTTGAGCTGCCGGGGAAACTATGTTCCCGGGTCCTGACCTTTTTTGAAGAAGAACAATACCTGAAAACGCCGCTCCTTCCGCTGCTGTTCAGCCGGGGAGCCTGCTTCTGGCTTTGGGTGTTCTGCGGATGTTATTGCCTATACAACAACCGGCGGAAATTCATCCTCTTCATGCCGGGGTTTTCACTTTGGCTGGGGATCCTGATTTCCCCCGTGTATAATGAATTTCGATATGTTTACGGCCTGTTCTGTGCGCTGCCGCTGCTGCTGGCCTCATCTCTGACCGGTTCCGATGAACGGTCTTGACCCGGGAGGATCTTATGGCGCTTTTCCTTTCCCTGCTCCTCAGTTTTGCCGCGGTACGCGGTTTCCGTTTCAAAATAACCGCCGATTACATAAAACCCGTCGATCTTTACTCCTTCGGCTGGGTGCTGCTGTTTATCACACTGGTCTGGGCGCTGCACCGGGTCATCACACAGAAAAACATACGTCTCTCGGCTCATGCCGCGCTCTTCGCGCTGATCATCTCCACTTTTTCCGTGTTCGGCGCCAGCATCGCAAAGATGCGCCGCATTTCCTGGATCTGGGAAAACCGGAATTATCTGCTGAATTTTCTGAATCTGTACTTTGCGCACTTCATCCTGTATTTCTGCGCCGCTTACCTGGCTTTTCAGTGGCTGGAAAGCCACCCTGCCTGGGAGCAATATCAGAAGAATGCCCGGTTTTCCTTCAGAAAAGCGCTGCTGTGGTGGGGAATCTTGTTTCTCTGCTACCTTCCCTGGTATCTTTACCTCTATCCCGGAATGCTGAGCCCGGACTCGGGTACGCAGATCAGTGACGCGATCACAACGGGCACACTGAACGACCATCACTCCGCCTTTCTGGATCTGGTCCTCCGGGCGATCCTCATCCCCGTCAGGAACATGACCGGATCGCTGCAGATCGGGGTCGGGATCTGCACCCTGCTGCAGATGATGGTCCTCACCTTCGCTTTCGCATCCTGCTATGAATGGATGCGGCAATACGTCCGGAACAAGCTGCTCCGGGTCACGGCCTTCCTCTGGTTCGCTTTTCTGCCTGTCCACAACCTCTATAGTGTTACCCTGTGGAAAGACATCCTCTTTTCGGTCTGCTTCCTTTTCCTTCTGCTGACGCTTGACGCCGCGGCAAGGGATGAGGAAGCATTTTTCCGCAGCAGAAAAAAACAGGCCGCTCTTTTCCTGACGCTGCTCCTGCTGCCGCTGATGCGCCATAACGGCTTATCCGTCACGCTGGTCACGGCAATTTATCTGTTCTTCCGCTTCAAGACGCACCGCCGGCAGACTGCCCTCATCGGCATCAGTGCGCTGGCCGTTTTCGGGCTCTGGGATCTCGCGATCCTCCCGGCGCTGAACGCATCCAAAGTCACGCCGGCTCACATCTATTCCGTCCAGGAACAGCAGATCGTCCGCGTCCTCGACGAAAAGCGCGGCGAATTGAGTGAAGAAGAACGCGCTGAACTGGGAAGTTATTTCAAACTGCCTGATATCTGGATGGTTTATAACCCGATCCTCTCGGATCCGGTCAAAAATCAATTCAATAACGAGAAGTTCAGCGAAGCTCCCGGCAAGTTCCTCTCGCTTTGGCTCTCTCTCGGTCTCCGTTACCCGGTTGTTTATCTGGAAGCCCTGCTGATGAATAATTACGGCTTCTGGACACCGGAAATCAACTACTGGTATTCTGATTTTTACATGGCGGAATCGGCACAGATCGAAGACATCCATCCGGCGCCTGTCTGGAAACCCGGCATCATCGAAAAGGTTTACAACTGGTTCCGGCACTATGAATTTCTCAAGACGCCGCTGGTCCTTCATTTGTTCAACGCGGGGAGCTGTTTTTGGATGTGGATCTTCTGCGGCGTTTGGTGCCTTTATCAGAACAGAAAGAAATTCCTGCTTTTCGTTCCCGGGTTTGCTTTGTGGCTGGGTCTGCTGGTTGCCCCGCTTGCGAATGATTTCCGTTATGCCTACGGATTATTCGCAGGGCTTCCGCTGCTGCTGGCTGTAACGCTGACCAACCGGAACCCGAGCCAAAACTCCTGACCGTTATTCCGGGCAGATGATCTCGATCTTCCAGGGGGAAATGCGGGAATAGAAGTCATAGCCGCGTTCAATGATCGTCTCCCCGTCCACCTGGCTGAAGAGCCCTTTTTTGTCGGGATCCAGGTGCACATGGACGGAAGCAGCCTGCATGGAAAGGATGCCGGGAAAGTCCAGCGTCCCGTTGGAAAGGTGCGGGATCGTCAGCAGCAGGCGTGGTTTCGGAATGTTCCCGCCCACCATACAGAGATCCAGCAGCCCGTCATCCAAACGGTAATTCGGGGCCAGGCGGAAACCGCCGCCCTCCTGCCGTCCGTTCATGGCAGCGAAAAGGACAAAAGGATAGCGCATGGTTTTGCCGTCGATCTCGATGAGCGCGTCCTGAACGAGCAGGTCATTGAAAATCGACTTCCCAATGCCATAGATATATGAAAACTTTCCCTTGATCACGGATCTCGCCGCATAAAAGTTGATGGCGGATTCGATCCCGTACCCGGAGCCGTTGATGAAATAATGTTCAAATGTACCGTCACCGGCCGCCCCGATATCGCAGCGCAGACGGTGATCCGCTTTCAGGATCTCTGCGATCTTTTTCAGATTCTTCGGAACTCCCAGCGCGTCACAGAAGTCATTGCCGCGGCCGGCCGGGATGAAACCCAGCGCGGTGCCTTTGGCCCCCTGCTTTTGCGCATTGACCAACCCGTTCACCGCTTCATTGATCGAGCCGTCCCCGCCGGTGATGAAGACCCGGTCCGCTCCGTTTTTCGCAGCCGTCTCCGCCATTTCTGACGCATGGCCAGGACGCTCTGTCCGGAAGACTTCCGGCGTGATCCCGGCAGCGGAAAGCGCCTCAAGGATCTTTTCCTCCCGAAACCGCCGCATCCCCTTCGACGCATGCGGATTGATGATCAGCACATCTTTCATTCCCTATTCCCTACCACCTAATACCTATTTCTTATTTCTGATTTCTTATTTTGATTCGGCACCAGAATATCCTTCTGTTTCTGCCGCCTGGCCGGGTCCTTTTCGACAAAGATCGGCTCACCGGTGAAGGGATCGATCTCCGTAACATACATCAGCGTCGACCAGGTGGAAGGCGTCGGGGTGAAGATCTGCGTCTGCTCCGGCGTCATGTGCAGCTTCTCATTGGCAAAGCGCCGCAGAAACTGCATATCGGCCA
>CAYWKZ010000176.1:0-4842 GCA_964459115.1 uncultured Leptolinea sp.
TCCTGCTGGATATGAAAAAGAAATTAATGTCAGCAAATCCCTGACGACGATCACCAACACCTTTACCTTCAAGGCGGAACCGGAACTTACGGTTGAAAAAAAGGTGAACGGCGAAGATGAGTTCACGGTTTCCGAACCGGGGCCTGTGACTTACACCGTGACGGTCAGAAACACCGGCAATGTGGATATTAAAGATATAAAGCTGACGGATTCCCGCTATACGATCACGGAGCCCAAATTTACATTGGCTGCAGCTGAGGAAGAGGAATCCGTTGATTTCAAACGGGTCACTTATTCCTACACGGTTACACAGGCTGATATTGATGCCGGAACGCAGATCGACAATACTGTGACCGCGAAAGGTACCTCTGTATTTGACGACACTCCGGTGGAGGAGTCGGACTCCGCCACGGTCAAGATCGAACAGAATCCCGCGCTTTCGATTACAAAGTCAGTCAACGGCGATACAAGCGGCTGGACGCTCGGAAAACGGGTTCCTTATACCATTACCGTGAAAAACACCGGGAATGTGACGCTGACCAACATTACCGTCAGCGATCCGATGCTTGATGAGGAAAAGGAATGGACCCTGACGCTTGCCCCGAAGGATACGAGGACCCTTGTCGGTTATCACACCGTCACTGTGGAAGATGTAGAGGCTGGGAAAATCGTTAACACAGCCACCGCATCGGTAAACTTCATTGAAGAATCAGCTAATGTTACCGTCACTACCGCGAAGATCCCGTTGGAGATCACTGCCGACAGTGGTACGCATACTTATAACGGGGAAGAGTTCTCCATTCCGAGCGCGAAGATCACCAAAGGCACACTGGTCGATCTGCAAAGCACCGTTACGGTGACAGTCACCGGCAGTGCAACCAAATGGACCGGGACAAAAGTACCGAACGAGGCGGTCGAAGGCAGCGCGAAGATCGTTGACAGCACAAATACGGATGTGACAGCGGCTTATGATATCACCTATAAAAACGGTGAACTGGAGATCCTGAAAAAAGAAATCACGATCAAAGCGGAAAGTGACACGAAAACCTATGACGGCACAGCGCTGACGAAAAACAGCCTGGACAACTCTTACCGGTCCCAGCTCGTTTCTACCGACAGTATCAGCGCCTTTACGGTGACCGGTTCCCAAACGATCGCAGGTCATTCGGATAACATTCCTTCCGCGGTTTCGATCAGTCATCAAACGCTTGGCGATGTGACGGACTGCTATAAAATCAAGTACAGCAACGGCACGCTGACGGTTGACCCGCGTCCGCTGACCATCACCGCCGGCAGTGATACCAAGGTTTATGACGGCACACCGCTGACGAAGGACAGCATCGAGCTTTCTGAGACCACCTCGCTCGCGCAAGGGGACAGCATCCGGAGCCGAACGGTGAGCGGGAGCCAGACGCAGGTGGGTTCATCCGCTAATGTTCCCTCCAATGCGGTCATCGTAAACGGAGAGGGAACGGATGTGACTGCCAGTTATGTGCTCAAATATGAAAACGGTGAACTGACCGTGACGGCCAACCGGAACGTGATCATCACAGCCCTCAGTGATACCAAGGTTTATGACGGGACACCGCTGACCAACGACGGTTATACATACGGCGGCCTTGCCGAAGGTGATTATATCGATGAGATCACCATCACCGGTACGCAGACCAATGTTGGAACCTCTGAAAATGTGCCTTCAGGTGTTGTGATCCGTAATGCCGCGGGTAAGGATGTCACCGCCAGTTATGAGAACATCATTTATCGGCCGGGGACTCTGACCGTGACGGCGAAACCGCTCTTCATCACCGCGGACAGTGATATTAAGATCTATGACGGTGTCTCGCTGCATCGTGATTCCTACACCCATACAGCGCTGGCAGCCGGCGATGCACTCTCCGGGGTGACCGTGACCGGCAGCCGCATCCAGGTCGGCATTTCCCCGAACACGCCGTCGAATGGTTTGATCCGCAATGCCACGGGTGAGGATGTGACAGGAAACTATAAGATCTCTTATATCAGCGGTACGCTGGAAATCAAGCCGCGTCCGGTCACCGTGACCGCCGACAGCTATGAAAAGGAATTCGGACAACTGGATCCGGGCTTCACCGCACAGGTGGAAGGGACGCTGAACGGCGATACTGTGAGCTTCACACTGACTCGTGAGGATGGGGAAGCCGCGGGTGTTTATCCGATCACTGCCTCCGGCGCGGAACGCCAGGGTAACTACATCGTGAGTTACTATCCCGGCACGCTGACCATTGTTTACAACCCCACTGCCTATACCGTCGCCAAGGTCTGGGACGATGACGGCAACCGTGACGGTCTCCGCCCGGTTTCCCTCTCGGTTTCTCTGGTGGGTTCTGACGGCACTGTCCGTACCCGCCGCCTGAGCGAAGCCAACGGCTGGACGGCTGCCATCGATAATCTGCCGCTTTATTCCGGCGGCATTGCCATCAGCTATAGCTGGACGGAAGAAGCGGTGGAAGGTTACAGCGGCTCCGTTGAAGTCACCGGAAATGTCACCACCTTCACCAACACGCATGAGATCGCCCGCACTTCGGCTTCCGTCATGAAGATCTGGGATGACCGGGACAACGCCGGCGGCTCCCGTCCGTCTTCTCTGAGGGTGATCCTGCGCGGCAATGATGCGAATGTTCTCGGGGTTTCACTCAATGAAGAAAACAACTGGAGCGCCACTGTTTCCAACCTGCCGCTGAACGAAAACGGCAGCCCGATCAACTATGTCTGGTATGAGCAAGCGGTCAGCGGCGGCTACTATCCCGTGAGTTCCGCCACGTCCGGGAACACCACGACGCTGGTGAACTCCAACCTCTATACGCTCACCATCCATTACCGCTATGCGGATGGTTCCGTGGCCTTCACGGATTATGTTGACCGGCTGAGTCCCGGCGAGACCTTCATCATTGATTCCCCGATCCTGGCCGGATATACATCGAGCCTGGTCTCCGTGGTCGGCATGATGCCTTCCCATGACGTGGAATTCACCGTGATCTACACGGCTGAAGGTCAGCCGACGGTCATCCCGACACCGCTGCCGGCCCATACACCGGAACCGGGTACACCGGAGGAAACACACAAGGAAGTGCCGGTGCCGCGCGTGCTGGAACCGGATGAGGCTCATCCGCTGGTCATTCCGACTCCGAACATCCTCATCAATATCGATGATATCCGCACAGCTCTCGGTCTGGGGAATGTTGTCATTGCCAATTATGGCTATGCGTTAGAATAAAAAAAGAACATAATTCTTCCGGACGAAGCACATGGAGACTGCCCTTGCGTTGTCGCTTAGCCGACATGCAAGGGCAGTCTCTCGTGCTGCGTCGTATAATTGCATCAACCAATTCACTCAGCGAGATACGCCGGTTCTCCGAAAAAAATTCACAAAGTGCTTAAATACTGAAAATATATTACATATTTCCCGGGACTTTTAACTAAATCTATGGTATGATATTTCTTGTTGAGAAGTCTATTAAAATAGATGTTTTTTTGCATTTTAATTCCGCATCAATTCCTGCGGGATCGGATCTGAAAATATGGCGTGCATAAGCGTGGAGAGAGAGTTGTGAGTCGCCATGAGTTTGTACAGAAGGTGGGAAGTATGAAGGACCGAACCGTCATTACTATCGTTATTGCAATGCTGCTGTGTGTGGTTTTCCTGGGCTTGAGCCCCATGAATATGGTTTTTGCTGCACAGGATTACACCAGTCAAACAAAAAGCGGATATAGCAATCCTTGTTTGGTGACATTCACGTCTCCGAATGCCAGAAAGACGTTCTATATTGAAGAGAACGCCAGTTTTGGAACTGATCTTCCGGATTTGCCTGATGCAGAGGATGGCAGAGTTTGGAATTGGGTAATTGATGATACAGACACCAATCTCACAGCTTCTACCCCAATAACCGAAAATCTCTCTGTTACTGCGAAACAATCAGTTGCCAATACTGATAAAGATTTCATGACTGTAAAATCCGGTGTGCTGGTGACGAAAGCGAGTAGTGTGTCAAACCATGAAGTTGCAGTGCTGAATGTTCGTTCCGAAACCACGAAGAGTGAAGCGGCATCTGCAAGAGAAAGTTGGCTGGGTGTCGTGGATACAGTCACAGGAAAAGGCAGTAATGAAATTTATTCGGGAAATTATCCGGTATGGACTTTTGAATTTACCGGCAGCTGCATAAAAAACAATGAATGTTTTTATTATGTCATGTCCTCTGACGGAAAATATCTGCAAATTACGGATACCCTTGTAGCCAAAATCGGTGTTTATGAATCGTTTGCTGTCAATCTAAGTAGTATACCCGTCAGGGTGCGTGTGTTAAAAGATAATTCCGGTTTTTCTTTAGGAAGCGAAACCGGGAAACATTGGCTTAACCTGAAGAGCAACACTGTGGAGTGGGGGTTCCAGGGTTCCGGTACGCCAAATACCTTCGGATTTTATTCCGGAACTGTTGACAGCAAGACTGTAACGTTTGACGTTAGAGGCGGAAATTCCATCGCTCCGCAGACCATATCCGCCTATTCAGGCGACACTATTACTTTGCCGGAATACAATGGTACAAAGAATGCTCATAGCTTCCTTGGCTGGACACAAGCCAATCTCTATATTTCGGAAACATCTGAATTGCTGAATGCCGGAGCTTCTTTTACGGTTGGCAATGAGAATACCACTTTCTACGCCGTTTATGATGAAAAAAACCCCATCCTTTGGTTTGAACTGCTCAGTGGTCAGCCGGCTGTATCTTATATCAGCAGCAGTGAGGAATTCCCTGAGACCTATCCGGAATTTACACGCGAAGGTTACCGGTTGGTCGGCTGGACGGAAAA
>CAYWKZ010000177.1:0-4575 GCA_964459115.1 uncultured Leptolinea sp.
ACATGGGGCGTATTACTTCTCCTGTAAAGGCAGCGAGCGGACAGACGATTATTTTAACTGTCCCGGCTGAAACGGGATATGAATTGGATTCCCTGAAAGCAGTGTATATATCTGAAGAAAATGAAACGGAAATTGAGCTGACACAAGATGCGGCGGATCTGACAAAATATACTTTCATTATGCCTTCGGCGAATGTGACGGTGAAAGCAGTTTTCAGCGCACGTTTCACCCTGACATACGATTCCAACGAAGGAAATGGCTCTGTAGAACAACAGAAAGGTGTCGAAGGAGGAACTGTCAAAATACACTCGGGAGATGGGTTATCTCGGGAAGGATATGAATTCACCGGCTGGAACACTGCCGCGGACGGAAACGGTGAAAGTTACGCTGCCGGAGCCGAGTTCACCTTTGGCGCTTCTGATGTCATCCTTTACGCTCAATGGAAAGAAATCCAACCCGAACCAGATCCAGAACCACAGCCAGATCCAGAACCCGAACCTGAGCCGGAACCCCAACCTGAACCACAGCCAGATCCAGAACCCGAACCTGAGCCGGAACCCCAACCTGAACCCCAACCCGATCCTGAACCCGAACCACAGCCAGATCCAGAACCTGAACCTGAACCGGAACCACAGCCAGAACCGGAGCGGCGCTTCCCGATCTTCAGCCGGATCACGGAACTTCCGCGAACGGGCATCAGCGGACCCATCGGCGAAAAGCCCCTTTCCGTGGCCTATACACCGGTACAGCTGGAGCTCTCCATCCCGGCCCTGGAAGTGAGCAGTGAGATCGTCACTGTCGGTTTGACTGATGGCAGCTACCCGGTGGAGTGGCTGGGCATGAAGGCCGGTTTGCTCGAAGGCACCGCACGCCCGGGTGAGGGGCCCTCCCTCATCGCGGCGCACAACACGCTCGGTGCGGACGAATACGGTCCTTTTGCACTGCTTTCCACGCTTGAAGCCGGTGATGTGGTGTTCGTGCGTGATCAGGAAAGTGGCGAATTGACCCGGTTCACCGTTTATGCGAACGCGCTGGTGGCTTCTGACGGGTTTGCCGAGATCGAGGCGCTGGCGGGAGAAGACGAGGCTGCACTGGTGCTGCTGACCTGTGAAAATGAGTCGGCGGAGGGCGGCTATCTGAACCGCCGGGCGGTGTTCGCGAGACAGGGGGTCGGGTCCCGTTAGGGGCCTGTACCCCGGGGAGGACGGAAACACCTCTGGCAATTGGTTGCCGAGTGCCCGGGGGACAGTCCCCTTCAGGTACTGCCCCCCTACTGACCCCTTACAATTGGAATATCGTATGATTTGGTTGACAGAAATGCTGGCGGTAGAATAAAATAAAAACTTAATCGCGAAGGGATAGCGCCTTATCCTGAAGAGACCGGGAACGTGCGTTTCCGGTGAGCAGAGGTGGTAATTTGGAAAATCTTGTCCCCTGACTGCGGTCAGGGGACGGTTTTCATTAAAGGAGGGTAATCACATGGTAATTACGGATTTTCTGGAGCGAAATGCCAGGCTTTACGCCAGCGAAATTGCTCTTGTTGAAATCAACCCGTCAGAAGACAGGGACCGGGCCACGACATGGCGGGAAGCGAACCTGGTGGAAGCAGCCAGCGCGGATGCGCCTTATCGAAGGGAACTGACCTGGAGGGAATTTGACCGGAGCGCGAACCGCTTCGCAAACCTGCTGCTGAGCCGGGGGACAAAACGGGGCACAAAAGTCGGCATTCTGATGATGAACTGCCTGGAATACCTGCCGATCTATTTCGGCATCCTGAAAGCCGGCTGCCTTGCCGTTCCGATGAACTTCCGTTATTCATCCGATGAGATCCAATACTGCCTGGACCTGGCCGATGTGGAGATTTTGGTGTTCGGTCCGGAATTTGTGACCCGCATGAACGAGATCGTGGGTGACATCCCGAAGACGAAGGCATTGTTCTTTGTGGGGAAAAACGGCCCGGAATATACTGAAAATTGCCTGCACCTGATGGGCTTCTGCTCTTCCCAGGTGCCTCCTGTGGCGCTGGACGAAAATGATTTTGCCGCGATTTATTTCTCTTCCGGGACCACCGGGTTCCCGAAGGCGATCCTGCACCGTCATCATGCCCTGGTTTGCTCCTGCATGACCGAACAGATGCATCACGGACAGACCAGAGACGACGTTTTCCTGTGCATCCCGCCGCTTTATCACACCGGGGCAAAAATGCACTGGTTCGGCAGCCTGATCGCGGGGAGCAAAGCGGTTTTGCTGCGCGGCAATAAACCGAAATGGATCCTGCGGGCGGTGACGGAAGAAAAATGCACCATCGTCTGGCTGCTGGTCCCCTGGGCGCAGGACATTCTGGATGCCATTGACCGCGGTGATGTGGACCTGAACCATTACATGCTGGAACAATGGCGGCTGATGCACATCGGCGCGCAGCCGGTCCCGCCCAGTCTCATCACCCGTTGGAAAAAGGTCTTCCCGCATCATGAATATGATACCAATTACGGTCTTTCCGAATCACTCGGTCCCGGCTGCGTCCATCTGGGCGTGGAAAACATTCACAAAGTCGGCGCCATCGGGAAGCCGGGTTACCTTTGGGAGGCAAAGGTCGTCAACGGCAGCGGCGAAGAAATTCAGGCCGATGAGGTCGGAGAGCTGATCGTTCACGGCCCGGGCGTGATGGATTGTTATTATAAAAATCCCTATGCCACGGATGAGATTTTGAAGGACGGCTGGCTTTACACCGGCGACATGGCAAAGGTGGATGAAGACGGCTTTATTTACCTGGTGGACCGAAAAAAGGATGTGATCATCACCGGCGGTGAGAACCTGTATCCGGTACAGATCGAAGATTTCCTGAGGGCTTATGACAAGATCAAGGATGTCGCCGTCATCGGCCTGCCGGACAAGCGCCTGGGTGAAATCGCGGCGGCGATCATCGAGATCAAGCCGGACATGACTTGCAGCGAAGAAGAAATCACAAATTTCTGTCTGAATCTGCCTCGTTACAAAAGACCGCGTAAAATTATATTCGATAAAGTACCCCGTAATCCAACGGGAAAAATCGAAAAACCCGCATTGAGAGAAAAGTACTGCAAAGGCCGATTGGTGGAAGTCCAGATCAACAGCTGAGACAAACATGTTCGGTTACTTTGAAAAGAGGAATTGATGAAGAAACTAATTTTGGGAAATGAAGCTGTGGCCAGAGGCCTTTATGAAGCCGGCTGCGGTTTTGTATCCTCCTATCCGGGTACGCCAAGTACGGAAATCACGGAAGCCGCCGCGAAATATGATGAAATTTACGCGGAATGGGCTCCGAACGAAAAAGTTGCTATGGAAGCGGCTTTCGGCGCCAGCCTTTCAGGCACGCGCAGCTTCTGCGGAATGAAGCATGTCGGGCTGAACGTGGCGGCAGACCCGCTGTTCACTCTGTCCTATACCGGTGTGAATGCCGGGATGATCATTGCCGTGGCGGATGACGCCGGGATGCATTCCTCTCAAAATGAGCAGGATTCCCGTCACTATGCCATCGCGGCCAAGCTGCCGATGCTTGAACCCTCTGATTCAGCCGAGGCGCTTGATTTCACAAAACTGGCTTATGAGCTTTCGGAAAAATATGATACGCCGGTGCTGATGAAGATGTGCACCCGCGTGGCTCACTCACAAAGCGTTGTGGAGCTGGGTGAGCGGGAAGAAATTGCCCGCAAACCCTATGAAAAGAACGTCATGAAATGGGTCATGATGCCGGGAATGGCGAAAAAACGCCACCCGATCGTTGAAGAACGGACCCGCAAGCTGGTGGAATTTGCCGAAACTTCAGCCGTGAACCGCGTGGAAGACGGCGCCGACCACAGCATGGGGATCATCACCTCTTCGACCTCTTACCAATATGTCAAGGAAGTCTGCGGTGACAAATACCCGGTTTTGAAGCTCGGGCTGATCAATCCGCTGCCGGAGCAGAAGATCCGGAATTTCGCCGGGTCTGTGGATAAACTGGTCGTAGTGGAGGAACTTGACAGCATTATCGAGACACATTGCCGTTCATTAGGACTGGACCCATGCGGAAAAGAGGTCTTCCCCCTGATCGATGAATTCAGCCAGAACCTGGTTGCGGAAAAGCTCGGTCGGCGCAAACATGAGGGGCGGAAGCTCGATGAAACACTGCCTGCCCGTCCGCCGGTGATGTGTGCGGGGTGTCCGCACCGCGGGCTGTTCTACACGCTGAAAAAGCTGAAGGTGACCGTGCTCGGTGACATCGGCTGCTACACGCTCGGGGCTGCCGCGCCGCTTTCAGCGATCGATACCACGATCTGCATGGGCGCGTCCGTTTCCGGGATCCACGGCTATAACAAGGCGAGCAAGGAAGAAAATGCCGGCAGGACAGTGGCTGTCATCGGCGATTCCACCTTTATGCACTCCGGTGTGACCGGGTTGATCAACATTGCCTACAACGAGTCCAATTCCACGGTCATCATTCTGGATAATTCCATCACCGGCATGACCGGTCACCAGCAGAACCCGACCACGGGCATCAACCTGAAGGGGGACCCGGCCGGGAAGATCAACCTGGAAAAACTTTGCGAATCGATC
>CAYWKZ010000178.1:0-4455 GCA_964459115.1 uncultured Leptolinea sp.
TACAATAATTTGTTCCGCTACAGAAATACCGGAGCGTCTTTATATCAGAACATCCTGATAGGGATTTATTCACTCAAGACAGATAATCTGGCGGCTCTCTGGCTGGGATTTTTAGGCCTGATCTGGTTTTTATATCAAAGAAAATGGACAATGTGCATGCTTTATCTGGCCTCTTTCCTCTCCACATTTTTCACGGTATTTGGAGGGGGAATCTATATTTATTATTACAGTTTTATTTTCTGTGCTTATTCTATGTTCGGACTGTTCTTTCTTGCACAATTGTTTCAGCATATAACTTTTCTGAAAAACAAGATCATTTCCTCAAAAAACATTGCTTCCGCTGCTTCCCTGTTGCTCTCCATGTTCTGCCTGTGCATTCTGTCTCATAATATATACTTCATGGACAGTGAAAAAAAGGATTTGATGCAATATCAAATTGCAGAAATCATAAAAGAATCAGGGGCTGAAAATCCGACCGTCCTTGAGTACAAAACGATGGCAACCGGTGTGAATACTGCTGCAGGTCTGGTGCCCAATACTCGTTTTTTTTGCACATTTAATATACCGGGATTTGATGAACTGGAACAGGAACAGGATGCTTGTGTAAAAACAGGCTGCGCCGATTTTCTGGTTTACGAGTCCTTCCAAGATGATTATTTTCAAGAATTTGACCAATATCAATATATCAATATCTTTCGCGGGAACATCAGCACGAATTTGAAATATGTTGATTCTTATTTCTATTTATATAAACGTAGGTAATCCCGCCCAAATCAGGAGCATTTACAAATAGTCTTGAACTTTTAAAGTATAATCATTTGCAGATAATTGAACTTTCACAGCCGGCACAGGACGGCTTTTCAGGAGGTTTATGGAAAATTACTTGTTTCAGGGAAAACTGGTCGATATAGATCAGGCGATCGCCGATCTCATCGCACTGGAAGAAGAACGTCAGAAACGCAAACTGATCATGATCGCCAGCGAATCCTTCGCTCCGGAAGCGATCCGCGAAAGTCTGGGGTCGGTTTTCCAGAATGTTTACGCGGAAGGGTATCCGGATGATGCCACCCGCAGGATGAGTGAAGAAGAGATCCTCGACCTGAAGTACAGCCTCGGCAACTACCGCCGCAATTCCGACCCGCGTTATTACAAAGGTGTGGAATATGTGGACGTTCTCGAGGCCCTGGCACGGCGGCGCTGTGCGGAGGTTTTCGCCAACGACCGTGTACCGGCTGACAAGATCCAGGTCAACGTCCAGCCGCTTTCCGGCGCTCCGGCCAACAACGCGGCCTATCACATCATTGACCCGGGTGACACGGTTCTGGCAATGGACCTGCTGCACGGCGGGCACCTCTCCCATGGTTCACCGGCGAACCGCACCGGACAGCTTTATAACATCGTCCACTACACCGTCGACCCGGAAACGGAAATGATCGACTACGATGAACTGCAGCGCCTGGCTCTGGAATATAAACCGAAGATGATCATCTGCGGCTATACATCCTACCCCTACGTTCCGGATTGGAAACGCTACCGGGAGATCGCCGATTCCGTCGGCGCTTACCTGCTGGCGGACATCGCCCACATCGCCGGGCTGGTCGCGGCAGGCGTGGTAGAGTCCCCGGTCGGATACGCGGATGTGGTCTCCTTTACCACGCACAAGACCATCATCGGGCCCCGCGGAGCTGTTTTGCTCACCACAGACCCGAAGCTCAGCAAAATCATCGATAAAGCAGTGTTCCCGGGCGAACAGGGCGGCCCGCATACCCAGGTATTTGCAGCGCTCTGCACCATCTTCAAGCTCGCCAAAACACCGGAATACAAAGCCTACCAGGCTCAGATCCTCAAAAACACCCAGGCATTGGTAGCTGAGTTCAAAGTCCGCGGGCTGAAGGTTCCCTACCAGGGTTCCAACTGTCACATGCTGCTGCTGGACTGCAAAGCCATACAGGGAGAAGATGGCACCTACCTCTCCGGTGACATCGCTGCCCGCGTGCTGGACCTCATCGGCATCACGCTCAACCGCAACACCATCCCGGGTGACAAATCCGCGTTCAAAGCCAGCGGCATCCGCATGGGCACCGCCTGCGTGACCCAGATCGGGCTCAAAGAAGACGACATGAAGGAGATTGCCGACATCATTGCCGATGTTCTTTTAGCCTTCCATCCCTATTCCCTGCCCGGCACAAAATCCATGCTCCAGCGGGCCCGTGTTGACTTTGACGTCATCGAAAACGCCAGGCTGCGCGTCCGTGCACTGCTGGAAAAATGTCACGACCTCAGCGATGACCCGAAATTCGGTTATCCCAATTTCTACTACATCGACGACAAATTCAAGACCGTCAAAGGACAGGCGCACATGCTCATCCATGGCGGTGACTTCCGTGAGTTCGTCAACTACGCATTTCTCAGCGACGCGGAAGCCCTGTCTGAAGGCGAATGCCAGGAAACTGCCCTTTCCATTGACGGCAACGTCATCAGCGGCACGCTGACGCTGCGTCCGGACGGTTATCAGTTCTCCTGCAGCCCTGACGAGGCCGGAGCCGCTGCCGCCTGGCTGCGGGCGCTCTCTGACGGGTTTGTCAAATTTGACAGTGACCTGCGCAGGCGTCTGCCCGGGCCGGTCTATATCGAAGAATGTAAACCGGTTGAAGGAAAACCCTGTACCGCACCGACCGTCACAAAGGTCTATGCTGTCGGTATGAGCCCGGATGAAGGCACCCCGCTCCCGGAATTTGATTTTGCCGCATACGCAGAGGACGAAAACGCCCCCATCAAACGCACACCGCTTTATGAGACGCACAAAGCCTTAGGCGCCAAGATGGTGCCCTTCGCCGGCTGGGATATGCCGGTCTGGTACACCTCCATCAAAGAAGAACACAATGCGGTCCGTCAGGCAGGCGGCCTGTTTGATGTTTCTCACATGGGCGTCTACGAAGCCAACGGGGCAGATGCGCTGTCGTTCCTGAACAGTGTCTGCGCCAATGACATTTCCGTCCTGGCAGTCGGCGACACTATCTACACGCACCTTCTTGACCCGGATGCCAACGTGATCGATGACCTCATCATCTACCGCACCGGTGAAGAAAAATACCTGATCGTTGTCAATGCATCCAATGACGATAAGGACTGGGCCTGGATGAATGCTGTCCGTGAAGGAACGGTGTTGGTTGACCGCAGCCGTCCTTCCGCCCGGGCATTCGGACGCAATGTTACCCTCGAAAACCTGCGGGATCCGAAAGCCGAAGACCGCATGCGGGTCGACCTGGCGCTGCAGGGACGCATCTCCGTTCCGGTGCTCACCGCACTGGGCTGTTCTGATGAAGACGAAGAAAAGATCAGGACCCTCAAGAAGGGCTGCGTAACTCACGCAGTCGTCGGCGGGTTTGACCTCTACCTTGCCCGCACCGGTTACACCGGGGAGAAAATCAGCTTTGAGCTCTTTGTCCACCCGGAAAAGCTCACCGACCTGTGGAACAAGCTGCTGGAAGCCGGCGCTCCGCTGGGGCTGAAGCCCTGCGGCCTGGGCGCCCGTGACAGCCTGCGCACCGAAGCCGGACTGCCGCTTTACGGTCACGAGATGGCCGGCGATTTGAACATCAAGGTCAACGAAGCCGGGTTCCACTCTTCCGTCAAGACCTACAAATGCTTCTTTATCGGCCGAGACGCTTACCTGAAAGATGAAGCAGCGCAGAAAAAGATCGCAGTCCGCTTCCGCTTCAATGACCAGGTCGTCCGCATGGCACACCACGGTGATCCGATCCTTGACACAAAGGGCAAAGTCATCGGTGTCGTCACCAGCTGCGCGATGGACAAGGACGGCTGGGTGACGGGTCTCGGACTGGTCGACCGCAAGTGCAATGCGGAAGGCACACAGATCCTGATTTACCAGAACGCTGAAAAAGCCGATCTGAAAGCGCCTTCAAGCCTGAAGTTCGGTCAGAAAGCCACCCTGCCGGGAACAGCGACCATCCTCAGCCGCTTCCCGAAACCGGCATAAACGATCAAACGATACACGAGGCGCCTGATACAGGCGCCTCGTGTAACGCTGGTCAACTTTTTACAACTTCAACATGTTTGCCGGCGAAGGCAATACCATATTTTGAGATATCAGTAACGCCTCTGTTTTTCATTTCCACATCATAGTGTTTATCATTAATTTGCTGCAAGGCATCATTAGCTAAATCTGCAAGTTTATCTTTATCGGAGGATTTGGCAACCTTAAATTCCATCAGAATGCCCGGATCCAGGTTGGTTTTTGGTTCCAATTGCAGATCAAATCGTCCGTCACCTGATTCTCTGTTTGAGCGAATATAATAGCGGGATGAAAGGATCGCGGCAAGTCCAAGCATCATCCCATGGTAAAAGCCTTCTACCGCGCCGTCATAAGTTGAGATACATTGTTAGGGGCAGGTGAAATTAGCCATTGTAGGGTCAGGCGAAAATCGCCAATTT
>CAYWKZ010000179.1:0-4369 GCA_964459115.1 uncultured Leptolinea sp.
GCTGGCTCCGTTATGTGGAAGAGGTGGAGACGGAAAACCGCAGACGTGCCCTGGCGGCCTCAGGCCGCGCGGGACCCTCCAACGCCACCCGGAAAAAACTGCGCGAAAAACGCAGGAAAAAGAAATAGCACATTTCCCGGAAATCAATAATTGATGTAAAATAATAATGCCGGTTCAGTCCGGCTATATTAAGTCCGGGAGGCACCTATGTCTGAAAAAACCGAAGTACAGGTTCAGAGTCTGCGCGTCAGCCTGACCAATCAGAACCGTATCCTGCTCCTGAAAGAAATCGACGGTCCGCTTTCCCTGCCGCTGTTTATCGGTCAGTTTGAGGCGGAAGCGATCGTGCTCTCGCTTCAGAACATTGAAATCAGCCGCCCGCAGCCTCATGACCTGCTCTGTGATGTGATCACAGCGCTGGACGGGCGTATCCTTTCCGCGGAGATCATCGTGATGAAGGCCTCCACTTTTTACGCGGAGATCCTGATTGAAAATGCGGACGGAGCAAAGATCCATCTGGATTGCCGTCCGTCAGACGCCATCTCGGTAGCTTTGCGGGCTCATGTGCCGATCTATGTCGACAGGGAACTGATGCAATCCTACGGGATCTTCCCGGAGCCGGACGTGCGTACGCAGAAAGCGCAGCAGGCTCAGCCTTCTGATGAGGACGAAGATGACCTCTCTGCCTTTTCAGATTTTCTTTCCAATTTCTAAAATTACCAAAGGTCGCAGCCCATGGAAATGAATGATTTCGACTTCGTCCCTGATGAGATGGACTTCGCCGCCCCGGAGGAGGTCAACCAGATCCCTCACAGCAAGGAAGCGGAAGAGGCCGTTTTGGGTGCGATCCTGATCAATCCGGAAAAATATTTTGATGTTTCCCAGCTAATCAACGGGCGGGATTTTTACATCCACCATCACCGCTGGGTCTGGGAAGCTTACGGCGCTCTGTTTGAAAAGGGGCAGTCCATTGATGTCCAGACGGTCTGCGAAGAGCTGGAGTCTCAGGGGCATCTGGGTGAGGTCGGAGGGAAGGTCTTTTTTTATAACCTGACTTCCAAAACACCTTCCTCCATGCACGCGGAGTCTTATGCCAACATCGTGCTGGAAAAGAGCCAGCGCAGGAGCCTGATCGAGGCCGGACAAAAGATGGTGGAGTTGGCCTATGATTCCAAAAAGGACCTGAATCAGGTACTGAACGAATCGGAAGGGATGATGGTCGCCATCAGTGAGAAGCGGGACCGCAAGGAGATCGTCCCGATCACGGATGTGCTGAGCAATGTTTATGACCAGGTCCGTCTTTTATATTCCAAAGGGGAAGACATCGTCGGTGTCCCCAGCGGGCTGATCGATCTGGACCGGCTTCTCGGCGGGTTCCAGAAATCAGACCTGATCATTGTGGCAGGCCGTCCGGGTATGGGGAAAACCGGTTTCATGCTGACCGTGCTGCGGAACGCGGCCCTGCGGGCGAAAAAGCGCATCGCCATGTTTTCACTGGAAATGTCCAATGAACAGCTGGTTCACCGCCTGATCTCCCAGCAGACCGGCATCAGTACGCAGAAACTGCGCACGGGAAAACTATCCAACGATGACCTGACCTTTTTCATCGAAGCGATCGACATTTTAGGGGAAACAAAGATATTCCTGGATGACACGCCTGCCATCACTCCAATGCAGCTGCGTTCCAAATGCCGGCGGTTGCACATGGAGCACCATCTGGACATGATCATCATTGACTATCTGCAGCTGATGAGCGGGGATTCCGGCAATGATAACCGGGTGCAGGAGGTTTCCTCCATCTCCCGCTCTCTGAAAATGCTGGCGAAGGATCTGGATGTGCCGGTGCTGACGGCAGCCCAGCTTTCCCGTGGTGTGGAACGGCGCGACCCGAAAGAAGGCCCGATGCTCTCGGACCTGCGTGAATCCGGTTCCCTGGAGCAGGACGCGGATATCGTGATGTTCCTGCACAATCCCAATGCCGGACAGGAAGAGGAACACCCTGAACTGGAAGGGGCGATGAAGCTCATGGTGAAGAAAAACCGTCACGGTGAAGTCCGGGATATCGACCTGGTGTTCCTGAAAAATCAGGCTCGCTTTGAAAATGCCGCCCGCATCGATTAATGGCTCAGGTATGATGAACAGCGTTTTTTCCGGGTTTACCAGCGGGATCGAGGTGGTCCCCTCACAGTTTTTTGAGGAGTTGGTCCCTGATATTGAAAGCCTTGCCGAGCTGAAGATCACGACCTTTGCCTTTCACCTGCTCAACCAGTTTGAGGGAGACAAGCGCTTTTTGCTGCGTGAGGATTATACCGAGCAGGCGCAGTTCATGCGGGGGCTTTCGGAGGATCCGGACGAGGCCGAACGGCTGCTGGATGAGGGACTGGAAGCTGCCGAAGAGCGCGGGACCTTTTTGCGGGCTGACTATGACGGCAAGGCCCTTTATTTTCTCAACAGTCCCAAAGGGCGGAATGCCCTTGCCAGCCTGGAAGAGGGAACCTGGATCCCGAATGCCTTCCTGCATTTGAGTGTTCAGACGGAGTTGTTCCGCCCGACGATCTTCAAGCTGTATGAGGAAAACATCGGGCCGCTGACGCCGATGATCGCGGATGTCCTGAGGGAAAGCGAAAAGGATTATCCCTATGAATGGATCCGGGATGCGGTGGAAGAGGCGGTGATGAACAACGCCCGCAGCTGGCGCTATGTGGAGACAATCTTGAAAAAGTGGAAGGAGAACGGTCAACATGGATCCTATTAAAAGCATAGCCGAACGTATCGCCCGGGATTTTGTCCCGCCGGAGAACCCGGTGACCCCTTCCGCGGAAGGGGAAAACCGCTTTGGTCTCGGCGACCCCGACTGCCCGATCTGTCACGGTACGGGTTTTGTGATCCGGGGTGGAAATGAGGAACCCGGATCCGGAACGATGACACCCTGTGAATGTCGTTTGAGAATGTTTGAATTTGATCGGAAACAAAATTACACTAATAGGTCAAACATCTATGGATATGAGAAGATGACCTTTGACTCTTTTAAAATAGAAGGGAATGGTTCATTACGAAAAGATCAGCAAAGAAGCTTAGAAGAGGCATTAGATTTCTCAAAATCATTTGCTGAGCAACCAAAAGGATGGCTTTTCTTTGTGGGAAGTTATGGCGGAGGAAAAACGCATTTAGCTGCTGCTATAGCAAATAGTTTGTTATCAAAAGGAAAAATGGTAATTTTTCAACCAGTTCCTGACTTACTTGATCAATTACGAATGAGTTATGGAAACAGATCTGAAACTTACGAAGAACGCGTCGAAAAAATTCGTACAGTTCCATTTCTTTTTTTGGATGATTTGGGTACTCAGAACGCTACTGATTGGGCTGAAGAAAAATTGTATCAGATTTTTAATTATCGATATGTGAACAAATTGCCAACTGTAATAACCAGTAATGTAAATGTTGAGAAGATAGATGGAAGAATTGCTTCACGTCTTGTTGATTATAATCTAACAAAAAGAATAGAATTAAATGTACCTGATTATAGAAAAATTAATATTGGAGGTGAAGACAATATTTCAACATTAAATTATATGGGAAATCGTACATTTGAAACTTTTGATTTACGACAAAATCTTGGTGGGAATGCTGCAAAAGAATTAAGGATGGCTTATGAAAAAAGTAAAGCATTTGCTGATGATACTTATGGTTGGCTGGTTTTAGCAGGAAAAAGCGGTATTGGAAAAATGCATCTTGCTGCAGCAGTTGGAAATGAATGCAGAAAAGCTGGAGATCAACTTTTTTTTGTAACAGCCTCTGATTTATTAGATTACTTGAGAGCCACATACAGTCCAAACAGTACAACTACATATGACTTTGTATTCGATCATGTGCGAAAATGTGAAGTATTGATTCTCAATTATCTCGATACTTTGAACGCGACACCATGGGCAAAAGAAAAAATATATCAACTACTGAATTATCGATATCAGGCGAAACTTCCTACAATGATTACACTCCAAAAACCGGTAAAAGAAATGGATCGGAATATTCAAAGCCGTTTAGTTGATAAAAATTTATGCACAATTGTAAATATGTTTAGTGTTCCCATGTATTATTCTGATCCGGATGAAGATATTGAGAGTATGAAAAATGATCGTGGTAAAAATAAATTGGTAAAATAAGTATTCATCAAAGATGTCTATAATTTATTTTAGAATTAATACTTGAAAAAATGAAAAAAGCTTTATAATAGATAATATAACGTTATATTATATATGGGCTGGTCGTGAGACCCTGGTCCAACCTAACAGGCGGGCAAGCTGTCCGCCATTTTTTAGTATGACGGGCATGTCAATGCTCTGTGGTGAAAGTCCACCGAGGCGTAGTT
>CAYWKZ010000180.1:0-4352 GCA_964459115.1 uncultured Leptolinea sp.
CCGCAGCAGGGATCATATAGCGTCCCGTCAAAAGGCTCGATCATGGCAGCGATCAGCTGAACAACATCATGAGGGGTATAAAATTCACCTTCCTCTTTAGTCGCGTTGACTGCAAATTCCTTGAGGAAATACTCATAAACCCGACCGATCAGGTCTTTTTCCTCACCGAATGCCTTATGACTGATCTTGTTTACCTCATCGACGAGCTGTTTGATGTCGTTCGCGCCGAGATTCCGTGTCAAAAAAGTCCCTTTGACAAAGCAGCCTTTCAGATTTTTATCTTTATCAAGGCTGTTGAGCGCTGTATCCAAAGCTGTATTTAATTGCGGGGCAGGTGTGTTGATAATGGTCGACCAGCGGGCTTCGGGGGGCAGATTGTAAGTGCCATCATTGAATGTCGGGTCATCGAAAAAAGCTGCGCGGATATCTTCATCGTCAGGATCAAGTCCTTCCGCGATCAGCTGATTCCGCAGATTTTCGATTCCATCTTCATATTTTTCTCCGATAAAGCGCAAAAATACCAGCGTGAGCATCATGTCACGCTTTTCAAAGAAGGAGCCTGAATTCCTTGCTTTCCGTAAAATATCCCGGCATTTGAAAAGAATGGAATCCAGGTTGATCGTCTCTTCTGTTTTTCTCTTCGCCATAACAAGCAACTCCCCGGCTGCGGAATTAAATAATTATTTCTTGATTATACTATCAGTGTAAGGATCATGGAGACACCATTATTATGAGAGAACGCAGCATGTTGTCCCCGAATTTACTAATAAATGCAGCCAGAGAAGAGTGTTTTCTGTTGATACTTATCGTATAGGAAAAATAAACACCCTGTAATCCCATGCCGATCGAGATTTTTCAGCCTGTTATGCAAAATGCCGCATACAATGGCAATTCGTTGATCTTACAATTTGTTCCTTCGAGCGTAAACCATGAAAAATTGTTTTCGGACAGCCGATAAGCTGTTGAGATGTCAGCTTCCCGGATCAGTTTTTTCAAGCTGGCTGCCTTTACATTCCGTCCGGATTTTACCTCAACAGGGATTATTTCGCCCCTTGTGTTTTGGAAAATAAAATCGATCTCACCATTTCCAACCTTTTCATCAGGCATCCAGTAATAAGTGGAAAGATTATTTGCCATCAGCGTTTGCATAACACTGTTTTCCGCCAGCGCTCCCCGAAAATCGCTGTTCAGGAGAGACTTCATTTTTTTATCCAGAAAGATCTCCGGTTCAACGCCGAATTTATAAAACATCAGGCCTGTATCGCAGATATATTCCTTGAAAAAACTCCCCTCATCTTCATTAAAAGGCACCAGCGGATAAGCGCTGCTGCAGGTCAGGTCATTACGGAGAAGGATCCCGGCTGCTTCCAGCCACTCTAACGGTTCGAGCAATGAGGTCCGCCTTCCACCGCGAACAACCTCCGAAAATTTGAATTTTTTCGTTGAAGATCGCAGCAATTGTTTGGGAATGCTGCTCCATATTCTTTTCGCAGCTGCGGCACTGATCCCGTTGTCCGGATCGGTCATGTCTGCTGTATAAGTTATATCAATTTCTTCGAGGATTTCCCGCACATCTGAAAAGGAATTGGTTTCCAGATATGTTCTTACCGCCTTGGGCATCCCACCAATCACAAGATAGCGCTGATAATACTCCATCGCAAGGTCATGATGAATATATGGTTCGCAGGAAGCAGCATGGGTGCGTATATCTTCAGCCATTCTATGCTCGCCTATGGCCCATAAATATTCCTCAAAGGTCATCGGAAACATACGAATGTGCTTCACCCCTGAGGGAAAAGGAAGCTTACGTTTTTTTACCGTGACCCCAGGCAGACTTCCCGTTGCTGCAATTTTCCATGGTGAATCGGCAAAAAAGCGCAGGGAATTCAGCGCTTTCTCGCAAAGCTGAACTTCATCAAAAAGAATCAGCGAAGACTCAGGAGTCAGCGGTACTCTTTTGTATTCACTGATTTGGGAAATGATCCTGTCAGTGTCATCAGTCGGGCCATCAAAAATTGCACCGGTACGTTCCAGGTCGGTTTGGAAGTCGAGCTTAACAAAACCGTTTCCGAATAAATTCTTCCCGCATTTTTCAACGAGAAAAGTTTTCCCCACTCTTCTTGCTCCCTGTATCAGTAACGGGCGTGGATCGTTGCTTTCAGCCCAATTTTCTACAGTTATTTCCAATTTTCTTTGCATTTGAGTCTGCATATTTTCATCCTTGAATAATTTCTTGCGTTATAAATACATGAAATTCTAAATTTTCATGTATTTATTATACACTAAATTTTATTTTGTTATCCACTCCGGGAAATAAAGAAGAGTAATACAGACCGACCCTCTGCCACAAAATCGAACATTTGTTAACTATGTGATAGTACTCTGGACTCTGACCCGACCCAGGTCGTTTGCGCATACGGGAAATATGGGTAGAGAAACCTGAAATAATCGTACCCATTCAGGATGAAGCACACGGAGACAGCTCTGATGCTGCGGCGAAGTCCGCACAGCAGGGATGTATCCCGTGCTGCGTTTCCGAAATCTGAATTGTTAAAAATAATCATCATTTCTTCAATTATGAGATTTGTGGTAATATGAAATGGGTTTGAAATATAAAATTCATACTGGAAAAGGAATGAAAATATGAAGAAATTTCTTGTAATTTGCATGATTTTCACTTTTGTCATGATGCTCAGCGCCTGCGGAAAGACACAGCCGACAGCCGCGCCCACGGAAGTTCCGGCAACAGAAGTCCCCACGGAAGCTCCGGCAGAAGAACCTGTCAGCGAAGAGCCTGCGGCGGAAGAAACCGTAACGGATGCTCCTGCTGCTGAAGAGACAGTTCTGGAAGAAACCGCTGCCGAACCGAAAGCCGGGGGCAGCATCACCATCGCCATCTCCCAGGACCTGGACCAGAGTCTGGACCCGCACACCTCCACCTCCGCGGCAAAACGTGAGATATTCTTCAACATCTTTGAAGGTCTCGTCAAAGCCGATCCCGACGGCAATTTCGTCCCCGCACTGGCTGAGAGCTGGGAGGTTTCCGACGATGCCACGACTTTCACCTTCAAGATCCGCAAAGGCGTCAAGTTCCACAACGGCAGCGACTTGACCGTTGAAGACGTGGTTTACACCCTTGACAAATGCCGCGGTGCGGAAAGCGGTGTGCCGCTGCTGGCCGCGTATTCCGAGATTGACTCTGTGACAGCCACTGATGACAGCACCGTCGAGCTCAAACTGAAGAACCCGAACATTGAATACCTCGCCTACCTGAACACGGCCATCATCCCGCATGATTACGCCGATCAGGAAACCTTCCCCATCGGCACCGGCCCTTATAAATTCAAGTCCCGCTCCGTACAGGAAAACATCGTCCTGGAAAAATTTGCCGACTACTGGGGCGAACCGGGATACCTGGACGAGGTCACCTTCAAGATCATCGAAAACACCGACGCCCTGGTGCTGGCACTGCGCAGCGGTTCCGTTGACCTGAGTGTCCATCGCGTTGCTTCCGACGTGAAAGAGATCGGGGACGAGTATGAATTACTGGAATCCCCGACGAACCTGATCCAGGCATTGTATCTCAACAATGCCGTGGAACCGCTGAATGACCTGAAGGTTCGTCAGGCGCTGAATTACGCGGTGAACGTCCAGGATGTCATGGCCATCACCAATGACGGGCTCGGCACACCGATCGGCTCCAGCATTTATCCGGCTTTCGGGAAATACTTCATGCCGGAACTGGCCGATGCCTACCCCTATGATCCGGAAAAGGCAAAATCTCTGCTGGCGGAAGCCGGTTATCCGGACGGGTTCCCGCTCACCATCACCGCGCCTTCCAACTACGCAGTCCATGTGAATGCCGCGCAGGTGATCGCCGAACAGCTGAAGGCTGTCGGGGTCGACGCAAAGATCAACCTGGTGGAATGGGCAACCTGGCTGAGTGATGTATATCAGGGACGAAATTTTGAAGCGACCGTGGTCGGCTTTGACGCTTCCTTCCTCACCGCCCGGGCCCTGCTGGAGCGCTGGATCTCCGACAACAGCAAGAACATGATCAACTTCAATGACGCGGAATATGACCGGGTGCTGAAGGAAGCTTTTGCCGCCACCAATGAAGATGAACAGACGGAGCTTTACAAGCAGGCGGAAAAGATCCTTTCCGATGACGCAGCCAACGTTTACCTGATGGATCCGAACGACCTGACTGTCATCAGCAAAAAACTGGACGGCTATATCTTCTACCCGCTGTTCGTGATCGACCTGGCAAAGATCTATTACAAATAAGAAATAAGAAATTAGGGAAACGCTGATTTAATCGGCTTGAGTCAAAGTGACCTGTTTTCGTTGAC
>CAYWKZ010000181.1:0-4248 GCA_964459115.1 uncultured Leptolinea sp.
AGAAGGCGTTATTGAACTGGCAAAAAAAGGGCAGATCATCGAAAAACCATCCGATGCCGTCAAGGATCCCTATGTGCTTGAATTTTTGGGATTGAAAGAAGAAAACCGCTATTCTGAAACCGATCTGGAGACCCGTCTTATCGATCATCTTCAGGAATTTCTGATGGAAATGGGTAAAGGTTTCACCTTCGTCGGTCGTCAGGTTCGCTTTACCTTTGATGAAGATCACTTCCGAGTCGATCTGGTTCTGTACAACCGGTTGCTGCGCTGTTTTGTCGTGATTGACTTGAAGACGGGCAAACTGAGACATCAGGATCTGGGCCAGATACAAATGTATGTGAATTATTATGACCGTTATGTAAAAACAGCGGATGAAAATCCGACTATTGGCATTCTTCTTTGTACGGAAAAAAATGATAATATGGTAGAATTGACCCTTCCGAAAGACGCCAATATCTATGCCTCCGAATACAAACTGTATCTGCCGGATAAAGAGCTTCTTCAGACAAAACTCCGTGAATGGATCGAAGAGGAAGACTGAAAGGAGCTGTTTATGGCGGAATTGGGAAAGTATAAATATTGTGAACAGGAATTTGAAAACGCCCTTCTTGACTATCTCGAAACGGTAGGCTGGCAATATCTGCCCGGGAACAGCATCACGAGAAAAACCCGGCAGGAAGTGATTTACGAAGATGATCTGGAACAATTCCTTGTCAAAACCAATCCGGATCTGAATCCATCCGATATCCGGCAGATCATTGATATGATCCGGCTCGTTGGAGCGGAAAGTGATTTTGCCACTTTGCACAAGGTCTATAACTGGATGATCAACGGTATTTCCTTCACTCCGGAAAATGGTCAGCCGCAAATTGTTTCATTGATTGACTTTGAGAATCCCGGAAATAATATTTACCGTGCGGTCAATCAGTTCACTGTAGAATATATCAACAACGGACAAACGCAGAACCGCCGGCCTGATGTCCTGCTGTTTATCAATGGGATGCCGGTATGCGTAATCGAACTGAAAAATCCTGCTGATGCAAAAGCAACAGTTTATAGTGCCTGGGAGCAGATCAATATCCGCTACTGGCGTGATATTCCCCACCTGCTGCATTACTGTCCTCTGGCATGTATTTCCGACGGGGTCAAAACCCGGCTCGGTACAGTCCAGACTCCATATGAACACTTTTACGCCTGGCGCCGGGTGAATGATGAAAGCAAAATATCTACCGGATCTTATGATGAATTACAGACCATGATCAAAGGCGTTTACGCTCCTGATCGTTTTCTGGAAATCTTCCGTGATTACATTTATTTTCAGGACAGTGAATATGACAATGAAGAAGTCGAAATCGTTTGCCGTTACCCGCAGTTTTTCGCAGCTCGGCTCCTGAAACGCAGCATTATCAAATCGGTCCGTACAAGAAGCGGAAAGGGCGGTACTTATTTTGGAGCTACCGGCTGCGGCAAAACGTATACGATGGCATTTCTTGCCCGGCAATTAGCTTTACGCTGTACGGATGTTATGGAAATAGGATCCCCTACGATCATTATGATCGTTGACCGTGATGAATTACAAAAACAGGGCGCGAAATTATTTACAAAGAGCAAGGAATTTTTGAATCTCGGCGAAGTCAGCATTGTTCCCAGCAGGCGGAAACTCCGTGAAGAGCTGGGAATCCGCGAAAGCGGTGGCTTTTATATCTGCACCATTCAGAAATTTGTCGACCGGAAAGATGATCCGATCGGGCTCATCAATAACAGAGCAAATATTATCTGCTTTTCTGATGAAGCCCACCGAACACAGCTGGAACGCTCCCGCCAGATAAAATTCAGCAAGGATACCGATGAAAACATGAAAGCCTTGCTTTCGCGGCCTTATGCGAAAGTTCTTCGTGAAGCTTTTCCCCATGCGACTTTTGTCGGATTTACCGGAACGCCGATCGATGAAACCTATGCAACTTTCGGCGACGAAATCGATCGGTATACGATGGATCAGGCTGTCGCTGATGGCTTAACCGTTCCGATCAAATATCATCCGCGTATCGCAAAGGTCCTGCTGGATCAGGAGAAAGTAAAACAAATCGAAGCCTATTATAAAAAATGCGCGGATGATGGCGCTACAGAGGATGATATCGAAGCCAGTAAAAAGGCAATGAGTTCACTGGAGATCATCATCGGTGAACCGTCCCGTCTGGAACGGCTTGCGGTGGATATTCATGACCACTATGTATCCGCCTGTGAAACGGATCCGGATCGGGTACAAAAGGCTATGATCGTTTGTTCCAGTCGTCCCATTGCGTACGCGCTGCTGAAAAAATTTCAGGAAAAATATCCTGAATGGTTTGAAGAGAAAAAATCACCGGATGGAATTTCCGCTTCCCCTGAAGAGCTGCGGGAATTGAAACCGATGCCATATCTTGCAATGGTAGCAAGTGTCGGCAGCAATGATCCGGAGGATATGTACAATTACCTCGGCGGAGTAAAGAATGATAAGCGTTCCGAGGAGCTGGACGCGGCATTCAAACAGGACAAATCCAACTTCCGTATCGTGATCGTTGTCGATATGTGGATCACAGGTTTTGATGTACCGTCTCTCACCTATATGTATAATGACAAACCGCTGAAGAAACATTTGCTGATCCAGACAATCAGCCGTGTCAACCGGAAATACCCGGGGAAGGATTACGGTATGATCGTTGATTATATCGGCATTCGTGACAATATGCGCGAGGCAGTAAAGATATATGGCGGAGGCGGTTCCGTTGCCCCATCTGCGGATGATGTGGAACAGGCGAAGGGTATTTTTCGCGGTGAGCTTGACATTCTGAAAAATCTTTTTATCGGTTATGATTTGACACCTTTTCTTGATCCGGATTGTGATCCTGTCAGGCGTTACACATTACTTTCCAAAGCTGCAGAATATGTATTTGTTTCGGGAGAAGAACTGCAAACAGAAAAAAATAACGGGAAAGGTTCAGCAACAGTTCCCTTCAAACGGTATTTTCTGGAAACGGTGAAACGTATGCGGGGCGCTTATGATATCTGTCAACCATCCGGAGAATTGGGCGAAGGAGAATCTTCTCTCGCTCAGTGCTTTATGGCTATCGCGGGATTTGTCCGGAAAATGAGTGGCGACAGCGATGTGGATACAGATACCATGAACCGCTATGTTGCTAAAATGGTTGAAGAAGCGCTGAAATACAATGAAGTCGAAAGCATCCTGGATGAAAACGGAGAAATGGAAGATCTTTCCAGCCCTGAATTTTATGAAAAGCTATCCGACATAAAAATGCCGGCTACCAAACTGGAATTGCTCATTAAATTGCTCAAAAAACAAATTGCCGACTACAGAAAAACCAATCAATTGGCCGCAAAACTTTATCAGGAGATGCTTGAGGAAACGATCAAACAATACCATGAGCGCCGGAAACATCTTTCCATCGAAGAAGCTGGAGCTGCGCAGGAGGAAACCTCCGAACGGATCATCCGGAGCGCAACCGAGCAGGCATTGGAAATCCTGCGGCAGATGAATGCGGACAGGGAAAGTTTCCGAAGAATCGGCCTTACTTTTGAGGAAAAAGCTTTTTATGATATTCTGATGGCACTGCGGGATCAGTATAATTTTGAGTACGGCAGTGATAAAGTCGTTGATGGCATTCGGGTAAATGATAAATGTAAAACGCTGGCAAAAAAGATCAAGGAAATTATTGACACAAAATCATCATTCGCTGACTGGCTCAACAACCAGATCGTACGGGATCAGCTCAAATTTGATATTAAAGTCTGTCTGATCAAAAACGGTTATCCGCCGCAATACAGTCCCGAAGTTTTCCGTAAGGTCATGGAACAGGTCGAAAACTTTGAGGAAAATAAGTAATGGTTTTATAAGCTCAACAGCCTTTTTCCGCTTTTACAGATAAGTCACTTCAGGAAAATTGCAAAGTAATTGCGGAGTTTTACGAAGTAGATACCCTTGCAGGTTGAATGCGAGAATCCTGATTATAAGAAATATAATAGAAGTCTTGATTCTCGTAAAACCAAAAGCCGGGACAGTCGCCTGCGGCAACAGTCCCCGGGCGGCAGTCTCCGAGCACGACCTGACAGGTCAGTTGCTGACAATTCCCAGCTGACGGAGCAGGTTTTCATCGTTGCGCCAGTTTTTCATGACTTTAACGCGCAGTTCGAGATATATCTTGCGTCCGGTGAGCTTTTCGATCTCGCGCCGGGCGTCCGAGCTGATCTTTT
>CAYWKZ010000182.1:0-4244 GCA_964459115.1 uncultured Leptolinea sp.
CCACGGTAGATCCGATCACGAAAACCGGTTTGGTACGCATATATAGCTGCCGCGAACAGCAGAAATCCGGTTACCAGCCCGCCAAAGACGATAAAGATCACCCGCGCAAAGGTGTTGGAATGAGTTCTTCTTTTTTCCATGGTTAAGAGTGTATCACAAATTCAGGGATTCGTGAACAGAGGACAAGGGTCCGGAAAGAAACCTGACTTTATCGGTTTTTTCCAGTATAATTTACCTGAGAACGTTGAAAACACGCTCCTGAGTAGATGCGGTGCCGACAGGACCGGCAGCGAACGCAGGTCCGATTGGCGGTGCATCCGCCAAATTCCGTCAAACACCCTCGGCAAATTCCTTGTCGAACGTGAGACGGTGATCAGGAGGAAGATAATGGAAGTCGTAAAAACAATAACCGTCAAGTTCAAACGACCTGACGGCACTATTATTGTTTTGACCTTCACGCTCAAGGTCAAGCGATAAGATTGTCTTTCAGATGGGAATGTTCCAGCATTCCCATCTCATCCTGATTACATTTTACACAGAATGAAAGCTTTTGTCAAGGCACCGAAAGACGAAAAAACATGGTTAAAACGATCCTCAAAGAAATTTTCCGCAAAGAAAACCTCAGCGACTTCCTTTACATCATCCTGGGCTGCATCGTGCAGGCAGTCGGGATGGCGGTCTTCATGGTTCCCGCGAAGCTGGTCAGCGGCGGCATTTCCGGACTGGCACAGGTGATCAATTACAAAACCGGATGGCCGATCGGTGTCATGACGCTGCTCGGCAACATTCCGGTGATGATCATCGGGTGGAAATATCTCGGACGGCTGCATTTTGCTGTCCGCACATTGACGGCTGTCTTTCTCTTTTCCGTCTTTACCGATATCATCTACTATATCTTCCCAAATCCGACCCTGACAGGTGACCTATTCCTGAACACCATCTTCGGAGCCGTACTCATGGGTATCGGATTCGGCCTGGTTTATCGGGGCAGCGGAACCAGCGGCGGGACAGACATCATCGGAAGGATCCTGAACCAGCGTCTGGGGATCTCACTTTCAAATTCCTACCTGATCTGCGATACACTCCCCATCCTTCTTGGGGCTGTCTTTTTCGGCTGGGAACTGGCGCTTTATGCCCTGATCGCGGTCTACATCAGCGGGAAAGCGGCTGAAGTCGTTTCAGAAGGGAACAGTTCCTTCCGTCAGGTCTATATCATCAGTGATGCCTACCAGGAAATCTCCCGGCAGATCATGGATCAGATGGATCACGGAGTGACCATCATTCATGGAGCGGGTGGATATTCCGGACGGGAGAAAGAGATCCTTTACTGTGTGATCTACCGCGGCGAGGTCAACACCATGAAGAAACTGGTCGCGGAAGCTGATCCCAAATCGTTCATGATCGTCGGTCAGGTGAATGAAGTCCTCGGAGAAGGGTTTATGAACATGAGATATGTGAAATGATGTTCTGTCTCAAGATGCCTTCTTTTTCAGACGAACGATCAACAGCACCGCTGTTATCATTGTTATCAACAAGCCGATCAGCAGCCCTGTCGTATAAGGCTGATCCGGATGGTTGGCAACAACCTTGATACTCAGGTCTGTATAGGTATAAGGAAAACCCTTGACGGCCTCTGTCACTTTCCAAATGTTCAGATGCCTCCACAATTCAAGACAGACCGGGATGATGCCGGCCGTCAGTAACAGATCGACCCATTTCCCATAAGCTTTTCCCGACAAAAATGTCTGCAGTGCAGCGACCCCGGCGATAAGAATGAAGACAAAGGGAAGCAGCAAAAAGCGGGAGCTCACCCGTTCTCCTGAAAACAACGGAATGCGGAAAAAACGCATGATCATGTATACGCTGCGAATCGAAAACAGACTCAGCGCCGCCACCGGGCAAATCAATGACGGAAAGCCGAATTTTCCCTTCCGCACCAGCAGCCAGGCAGCCAATGACAGCCCGATCAGCAACAGCCCGGACAAACCGGTATAAATGTCAAACTCCCACCAGCCGAGGACGGCTCCGGTTTTTGCCTGATTCAGAGAATCCTCCGGACGGATGACCCGGATAAACGCGTTGAGGATTTGCACCGGCGTACGATAACCGCCGAGGAAATCATCATCAAAGGCGCCCATTTGCATGGCAGGCGGGATGACCCGTACCGCGGAAAGCAATCCGGCCGCGATCCCGGAGCGCAGAATGGGCAGCAGCAGTTTCCAATTGGATATTGCTGTGAAACCCAGGAAGATCACACACCAGACAAATTGATGGAAAGAGCCCTGCAGGAAAATGAAGAAGAGCAGAAAAGCCATCTTTGTCTCCCATGCCGCACCACGGTCTCCGTCGATCAGAGCAAAAACCAGTTCCGCGAACCAGCTCAACAGAAACGCACCGCCCCAGGTGACATGTCCCACCGCATAATGGGAGAGCATGTGCCCGTTGAAAAAATAAAGCAGCGTGATCCAGGTGAAGGAAAGCAGGGAGAGTGAGAAGCGTTTTTTCAGCCGCAGCAGTCCCCAATACCCCAGCCCGATCATCAGCCAGGTGTGGACAAGAATAAAGGTGCCGACCGGCATCCAGCGCAGCAGCAGCACCTGCGGGCTGAGAATGATGTCGGGAAGCGCCATATAGCGGTCCGTCACCCCTCGAAGTGCGGAAGAATCCGGCATATGCAGAGGCAGCTTCCCTTTGGTGACGGCATCCTTCATGAAAGCGAGCCTCGGCGCGTTGACCTCCGCCCAGTCATGAAAATCAAAGGGAATTTCGCCCCAATTCAGGAAAATGCCCCATCCGATGAGAATAGCAATAAAAAGCATCATCAAATAAACGACACAAAATAAATTTTGTTTTTTTTCGCAAACCGGATCAGTAAAAGAGCTGAAACAGAATTTCATAAACCAAGACCTTTCCTACTTTTCATTTTACCAATAACACCCATACTTTTCGTGTCTTGACACCCGATTTCTGATTTGCAATAAAAAAGGGAACTTATAAAGGTGATCTTTCATATTCAGAATTGCTGAGTATGGTTCGTTCAAGCTTGACATTGAGATAATATCGGATAAAATAATATTCAATGTTAAATTAGACGCAGTTTATCAATCGGAAAGCAGGAAACACTATGTATATTACCCGTCATGCAGAAGAAACAATTGACCAACTATCAAAACAGTTTGGCGCTGTGTTGGTGACAGGCCCGCGTCAGTCAGGCAAAACCACTATGCTCTCGAAAAAGTTCAGTGACATCAGCTATTTGAGTATGGACGACAACATCTTACGAACTGCGGCGATTGAAAACACAAACACCTTTCTGAAGGATAACCCGCCACCGTTGTTTTTGGATGAAGTACAAAAGGCACCTGAACTTTTTCCTCAGATAAAAATTAGTCTTGATTCAAGCCATAAAAAAGGACAATTCTTCCTTTCAGGTTCTCAGCAATTCAAAATGATGAAACATGTCAGCGAATCATTGGCCGGACGGGTCGGTATTTTGAATTTACTGGGTTTCTCATTGCGGGAAACATCCGGAGTATCGAACAGAAGGCCTTTTATACCCACTGAAGATTATTTTTCAGAACGTGGAAGAGAAGCCGGAATTTTTGATTATGATGGGGTCTGGAACAGAATATGGAGAGGTTCCATGCCTGAATTGAATACCAATCCTGATTTCAATTGGCAGATGTTTTATGGTTCATACGTGACTACTTATATTGAAAGAGACGTAAGAGACCTGGCCCAAGTGGGAGACGAATTAAAATTTACCCGCTTTATGTCCGTAATGGCAGCCAGAAACGGACAATTGCTGAATTTGCAATCTGCAGCCAACGATGTGGGCATCAGTCAACCCACCGCTGGCAGATGGCTTTCTATCCTGATCGCTTCACATATTGTTTATCTGCTGCAGCCCTATTCCAACAACCGTACGAACCGGGTCGTAAAAACTCCAAAACTTTATTTTCTTGACACCGGTTTAGCTGCTTATCTTTGCAGATGGAACACTGTTGAGACATTAAAACACGGGGCAATGGCGGGAGAATTCTTTGAAGCGTTTGTGTTGTCGGAAATCATAAAAAGCTACTACAACCGGGGAATACTGGAACCACCGTTGTTTTTTTACAGGGATAAAGACCAAAAGGAAATTGATATTATCATTGAAGAAAACGGGATTCTTTATCCATTAGAAATAAAGAAACACGCTGATCCCGGGGTTCATGATTTCGACAATCTGAAAATAGTTGATC
>CAYWKZ010000183.1:0-4229 GCA_964459115.1 uncultured Leptolinea sp.
TCTGACTTCCGTCAGGTCTGTTGACAAAATCCACAAATTTTCCGGTGGCAGCATCATAAAAGTTATAACGAACTGTCCCGGCTTGGCCTGTCAAAGACACAAACCCATTTCCACCGACCGCGGTAGGTTTTTCAGCCTTCCTCATCGACCGTCCGAATTCCAGTGTTGAAGAGGAATATGTCTGCTCTCCGATCTTGACAGTCCGGGTCAGATTTACTTTATAGACCGTATCATTCTGAAGAGCATTTCCGAACACTTTGACGTAGGTATAATTCCCGTCTGATTTCCATTCCACTTTGATCCCTGAGACAGAATTATTGTTCAAGTCAGTGACTTTTGCGGAGAATTTGACCTGCCGGGACATCCGATCGACTTTGAAGATGATGGAGTGGTCTCCTCCGGAGATCCAATCATAATACGGTACGATTAGTTTGAGAATGTTTCCAAACGTCAGGACCGGTTTCTGATAACTGAACTGGTGACCATCCGCTCTTTGGAAAACACGTTTTTGTGAAATAGACTTCAGATAAAATTCGACATCCTTTACCGTCATACCCGGATAGATCTGCCGCACCAGAGCGACAGCTCCCGAGACCATCGGCGCTGCCATGGAGGTTCCGCTCATATACATCATCGGCTCGGTATATCCTGCTGAATATATTTCAGACCCCGGTGCCGCAATGCTCAGCGTTGGACCGACATTGGAAGTGTCACGATATACTATCGGATTCGCCTGATTCAGCAAATTACCGACAGAATAGGCATTGGAAAGGCAAGCCGCGTCATTCACCCCGTTATTGTAACCGTTATTTCCGGACGCTACAACCGGAACCATGCCCGCAGCGATCATTTTATCAAAATATCTTTTTTCGTAACCGTTATCACTATCGCAGGCATTGGCATATTCACTTCCGCCGCCGTAACTCATGTTGACCGCATCGATTTGGATCTTCTTTGTCTTTGCGATTTCCAGCAAATATTCATAAGCCTGTCCGATCTGGGCATTGCGAAGGGAGCTTTTACAGCACATATTGGGATGATCTGCGCCGCAGCTGTAATACCTTCCTTCCTGAGCATCTTTGCAGGTCCATACCCGTTCTGAAAAAGCCTGGATGGCAACGAGATTCGCCTGCGGGGCAATACCGCCTTTCCCGACTGCGATGCCGGCTACATGGGTTCCATGATCGAAATCAGCTTTTTTCCAGGCATTCGCGGGAGCTGCGGCACCTTTTTCCTCTGCATTCGTTTTACATACAGACCGATATTGATAATTACCGACATCACCTGTGTAGGAAAAACACTCTTCAATGATCTTCCGATCACCCTCAAACTGAGCATTATCGGTATAAACACCGGTGTCGATCACTGCGATCCAGCGCCCTTTTCCGGTCAATCCCAACTCATGGGCGTGATCAATATTCGTTATTGCCTGTGTTTCCCCTTCCAGCGTCACCGTAGACGCCGCTTTTGAGGCGATATCGCTGTCCCCTTCAAGCACTTCCGGTTCTTCAAGGTAAAAAGGACCCAATTCAAAGATTTCAACCAGATCCGGGTTGTTTTGAGCATATTTCAGGATCGCGCTCAGGCTGCCCGTCAGCGTGATGGCGTTCAATTCAGACAACGGCACTGACTCTGCCATACCGCATTCCATCGCCCGTTGACTCTGCGCCTGTTCCGTTCCCGGTTTGACCGCGCCCAGCAAATCAAAATAACGTTCGGATACATTTTGATACGCCGCCTCATCCAACGAGGAATCCGCGATAAAATCCAGGTAACGGTTGAGTGTTTCCGCGCTGATTTTCTTCATATCTTCCGGAGAAAGCCCAAAATAGGCATCACCGGATTTCATGACCGAAGCGTCTTTTGCCTGTGCATCGCCCACTGTCACCGTACAGACCGCATAGGAAAATCCGTCAAAGCTTTCAGCGAAAATCCTGGCTTCCCCTTCCGCAAGCGCTGTAACAGTATCAGTCATGGGATCGATCCGAATCACATTTTCATCCGTGACCTGCCAGTCCAGCGTTGTGAGTACTGTATCTTCCGGTTCATAACTCACAGCAAAGGTATAGCTTTCCCCAACGGAAAGGTTCAATTCCGTCACCCCGAGATCAATCTTCGTAATCGGTCCGGGAGACACACGCTCCGCCGATACAGCAAACGAAAACATCATCAGATGAATTAAAACAAGAATGAATAAAAGTCCTGTATGTTTATTTTTGTTATTCATAGACTTGCTCCTGAAATAAAGTTCTTCACAAACATTAATTCAGGTCGCAAGTTTCGTGCCTTATTCCTAATCATCTGCTTTCAATATGAAACAGGAAATTCATTCTGAACAGTTACCTTAAAAATTGATCAAACGATGGTACATCACCAGCGAACCGGAGACTGCCACATTGAAAGAGGCATAATTGACGGATTCGATCTCCACCACATGCTGACATTTGGAGAGCACTTCCCGCGGCAGACCATCCACCTCCGAGCCCAGCAGGTAGACTGCACGCACCGGATGAACAAAGGTCTTCAGAGGCTCACCGCCCATTTCCACACCGATGAGCTGTGCTCCCTGCGGACGAGCCGACAGAAAGCCGTCAAAGTTCTCATAACATCGCAGCGGGATGCGTTTATCGACCCGCAGCACATCCGTGATCTGCCGCTGTGGTTTGGCGCCAATGGTGAATATGCCTGCCGCCCCCAACTGCCAGGCGCTGCGCCAGAGCGTCCCGACATTCTCCCAGTGCTTCGGCCGGTAAATTCCGATTTCGAAATAACCCAAATCTTTTGTTATCATAGGTGTCACGGTTTAGGCTTTGTAGAATCAGAAGTAATCAGGACCGTCTGATATTTCTGTTTGCTGCTGCGAGGTTTGTCAGGAATCGTCAATCTAAGGAAACCGTTTTCAAGCAAAGGAGATAAATACTGGCTTGATAAATATCTCAGATTTCGTAAACCACACATCTCAGCAATTTCTCTCCTTGAACGGGGTTCAACACAATAACTTAGAATATCAAAGTTCATATCTTCACGTGACCTAACTTGTGGGGTATTTTGAGCGTTAACTTGGGGGGTGCCGATCTCATCTTGGGGGGTACTTTGACCGTTAACTTGTACGGTGACCTCATCAACTTGTATGGTATTCTGACTGTTAACTTGTACGGTGCCCTCATCAACTTGTATGGTATTCTGACCTTTAACTTGTATAGTGCCCTCGTCAACTTGTGGGGTACTTTCATCCGGATAATGAAATGTGGCTACAAGATAATGATCCGTCAAAGTGAAAATGGACCGGTCATAAACCCGAAGAATCCTTCCCATACCGGAGCCCAACTGTTCAACAAGACCAAGATCCCGAAAAATGCGCATCAATTCCCGATTCCGCGGCATGGAGCGGCAGCTGAAAAAATCCTCCTGTGAAAAACCAATCGGCAGTCCCCCATAAGAAGTAATTTCCATACGGTCAGAGAATATTTCAAATACCGGTGTTACCTCCCGCGAATAATCATTATGAACAAAGGCGTTGATCACTGCTTCCCGCAGCGCTACAGGCTCCACCAGACGCCGGTCAATGCGCTCCCGACTGGTGATTTTTGTCAAGGTCCTGTTCTCGATCTCAAGTTTATCCAGCACGCTTTTTGCAGCTTTAATCAGAGAACAATAACCGTATTCTCCATTTTCAATCAGGTCGGTCTTGTCTGTACCTTCATATTTTGCTACTTTAATGGAAGCGCCGTTGTTATCTGCAAGCAGCCAGGCTATATAGTTATAACGGCCATCTTCTGTAAGCAAATCGAGCGACTCGGCAAAATGATCATTCAAGTGCAAACCTCTGGTCTGATAATAGATTTGCAGCTGTTCAAAAGTCAGCTTCTGTCTGGGAGAATCAATTTTACGCAATGAATTGTGGGTTCTTCGAGCATACATGTCGTCAATCATTGCCTGCGTCATGGGCTGGGTTGAAGTACCGATACGAATGAAACATCCCTTTTCAGACATTCCCTGATTCCGGATATAATAAGGCTTTTCCGGTCCGCTGGAAATGATAACATGGATGATATCACTCCCCTGATATTTCTCCTTAACAATATCAAACAGACCAAGTACAGAAGGCTGAACATTTTTTCGGATACGGTCGGCTATGGCAAGCTGCATACCGTCAAGATCATCAATCGGAACCGGTATACCATGGTCATCTACACCGAAATAAATATCCCCTCCTTCCCGATAATTCA
>CAYWKZ010000184.1:0-4215 GCA_964459115.1 uncultured Leptolinea sp.
GTGCGAAGAGCTTTGAAGCCGGCCCGGACGGCGTGCTGGTGAAAGGCATCAAACGCCATCCGAACATCGGTGACCGGGTGGTGATTTATGCCGGGGCTACGATCCTGGGCGGAAATACTAACATCGGTGAGGACAGCGTGATCGGCGGGAACGTTTGGCTGACCCATTCGGTACCTGCCGGTAGTACGGTCACGGTTCGTGTAGCTGAAGGGGAAGCCAATGATGTCCGGAACGGAAATGTCCAGGACTGGATCGTGGACGGAATGTTCATCTAAATGAAGAAGAAAGAATGAAGAATGAAGAATGAAGAAAAGGTAAGCAGTCTTACTTCTTCATTCTTCATTCTTCATTTATAATTACTCTACATCGTGCCGCCTTCTCCGGGGGAAACCCCGGCCCGGGGGTAACTAAAGAAACGGAAAATTGAACAATGATCATATCACCTGTGGAAAAGCTCCGACGCTTTTTGAAGCTGGAACTCAGCCGAAACTGCGACAATCGGGCTGTCGTTGGTGGGATGGGAAAATTTCTCCCGAACTGGCAGAAGGAATCTGCCACTGCGGGCATCTCACCGGAACTGAATGAAAAAATCATCGCTTTCCTGAACTCCTATGGGGACAGGGACCCTGAAGGACGGAAGGCAGCTGTTAACGAGATCCTGGGTATCCTGCCTCCGCCGGAAGCACCTCAGCCGCGGGAGCGGAATCGTGGCCGCCGGCAGGATCCGGACGTGGCACAGCAAAACGGAACGCCGGCTCCGCGGGAAAAGAACCCGGAACGCCGTCCTTTCAATGAGCGCTCCGTGCCGGTCCTTCGTGAAGAGCATGTAGAGCGGAAACATCGGCCGGAGCCGGTGATGAATCCGGAGGAACACCGCCATGAAAAGCTCTCTCCCCGTGAACCGCGTTTCCCCGCTGCGGCAGCTGTCATCCAGAATAATGTGCCTGAAAACGTGCCTGTTGAGCGGCCTGCTCCGGTCCGCATCCATCATGAGCCTTTCACCCGGCCGGCTGTTCCTTCGGTGAGCGAGCTGCGTGCCCGTTTCGGTCATGCACAGGTCAACCCGAAAGGCCCATCCATTGACAGTCCGGTCTCGGACATTCCCGGGATCGGTTATTCCAACTCGAAGGCTTTGGCCAAACAGGATGTTTATACGGTGCGGGATTTCCTTTTCTATTTTCCGCGCCGCTATGACGATTTTTCTTCGTTCAAAGCCATCAACCGCGTTCAGCCCGATGAGATCGTTACGGTGATCGGTGTGGTCCGCTCGGTGAACAGCGGACAGCGGGGGCGCTACCAGATCACGGAAATCACCGTGGCTGACGGGACCGGTGTGATGCGGGTGACCTGGTTCAACCGTGCCTGGCTGGCCCACCAGATAAGTGTCGGGATGGGGATCGTGCTTTCAGGGAAGATCGACATCTTTTTGGGCCGTCCGGTGATGAGCAACCCGGAATGGGAACCGGTGGATCAGGAAAACATCACCACCAATCGCATTGTCCCGATTTATGCGCTGAACCAGAACCTCAAACAGAATTTCCTGCGCCGGATGATGTATAACACCGTCCGCCACTGGATCAGCCAACTGCCGGAATGCCTGCCGGAGTCCGTGCTGGAATCGGCGGACCTGCTGCCGCTGCAGATGGCCATCTCCAACATTCATTTCCCGGAATCCAAAGAACTGCTGCGCTATTCCCGTGATCGGCTGGCTTTTGACGAGATCTTTTTCATGCAGCTGAACGTCCTTTCCCAAAAGCAGGAATGGAACGGGCTGCCTGCGGAAACTTTTGAGGTTTCCGATGAACAATTTGAAAACGGCTGGCTGGCGCATCTGCCTTTTGAACTGACCAACGCTCAGAAGGCCGCCCTGGCTGATATCCGCAAAGATATGGCTTCCGGTCATCCGATGAACCGTCTGGTTCAGGGGGATGTGGGCTCCGGCAAAACCATTGTCGCCAGTCTGGCTGCCCTGATCGTGATGCAGAAAGACGGGCAGGCGGCCATCATGGCGCCGACCGGTGTGCTGGCTGAACAGCATTATCGCAATTTCCTGCGTTTCCTGGAAGGATTGGGGGAGAACGCCCCGATCCGCGCTGAACAGGTGGAGCTGATCGTCGGGGCTACCCCGGAGGGGAAAAAGCAGGATATCCGCAGTCGTTTGGAGTCGGGTGAGATCCGGGTGCTGATCGGTACCCATGCGCTCATTGAAGAACCGGTACGCTTCAAAAACCTGCAGCTGGCTGTGATCGATGAACAACATCGCTTTGGGGTCGACCAGCGTGCGGCGCTGCGTGCCAAGGGGACCAATCCGCATCTGCTGGTGATGACCGCTACACCGATCCCTCGTTCGCTTTCACTGACGATTTACGGTGATTTGGACCTGACGCTGATCGATGAGCTGCCCGCCGGGCGCAAACCGATCAAGACGGTGATCATCCCGCCGGTGCTGCGGGAAAAGGTTTACGGCAAGATCCGCAGGGAGATCGAAGCCGGTCACCAGGCTTTCATCATCTATCCGCTGGTGGAAGAGGGTGACGATGAAGAAAAAGAAGGGCGTGCCGCTATTGAAGGCAGCCAGTTCCTGCAAACACAGGTCTTCCCGGATCGGAAGGTTGCGCTGCTGCACGGACGGATGAAAGGCGCCGAAAAGGACGAGATCCTGGAAGCGTTCAAGAATCATGAATATGACATTCTGGTCTCCACCTCTGTGATCGAGGTAGGCGTGGATGTCCCGAATGCCACGGTGATGGTGATCGAGGGCGCGAACCATTTTGGTTTGGCGCAGCTGCACCAGTTCCGCGGCCGTGTGGGCCGGGGCGATGCCCAGGCCTGGTGCACGCTGATACCGGACAAGGATAATGACATGGAAAACCAGCGCCTGAACGCCATGGTGGAAACCAATGACGGATTCAAGCTGGCGGAGATGGACCTGGAAATGCGCGGGCCGGGAGACTTCATCGGCAAGCGCCAGTCCGGTCTGCGGGAGATGAAGCTGGCTTCCATGACGGACGTGCGCCTGATCGAAAAGGCGCGCAATGAGGCGCAGAAAGTTTTTGATGACGATCCGGACTTGAGCAAACCGGAAAATGCGATTTTGAAACAGCGGGTGCTGGAAACCGCGTCCGCACAGCGAAAAGGAGAAATCAGCTGATGAGCAAACGTGCCATCTTCCCCGGCAGTTTTGACCCGATCCACAACGGGCATATCGACATTGCCCGGCGTGCGGCCGACATTTTTGACGAACTGATCGTGTGCATTTATGCTACCCCGCAGAAAAATCTGCTGTTCAGTTTTGTGGAGCGGATGGAAATGGCGGAGCGTGTCTTTGCGGACATCCCCAACATCACTGTGGAGGGATATACCGGCTTGACGGTGGACTATGCCCACAGGATCGGTGCCAAGGTGATGGTTCGCGGACTGCGGGTCTTTTCTGATTTTGACTATGAATTTCGTATGGCGCTGGCCAATAAGAAGCTGGCCCCGGACATTGAAACGGTCTCGCTGATCACGACGCATCAGTACACTTTTGTCTCCTCCTCGACGGTGAAGGAAGTGGCTTCTCTCGGCGGGGACGTGACCGGGATGGTGCCGGATTTCGTCCGGGATGCGCTGATCAGGAAATATTTTCCTGCCTGATCCGGGTTTGAGGGTTCAGGTATACTGAATTTGTACGCACAAGGGGACGGATATTCCGTCCCCTGTGTGGTCTGGAATGTCTATTTTGAAACTTATTGTTTTCATCCGGCGTTAATTCCGCATAGGAGGATTTGAGTTATGAAAAATATGAACAGGATCCTGATACTTGTTTTTTGCATCGTGATCATGGCGCTGGCCGGCACCGCTGCCGCCCAGCAGACCGTTATCCCTCAGCAATGTGCTTGTCTGGATGAGAAAGGAAATCCGTATCCGGAAGGTACACCGGGCAACACCTTTTGTTATCAATATAATAATAACAGAGTGCTGGTGCTGAGTGAAACGCTGACCTTGCAGCAATGTGCTGCGAATCAGGCAGCCTGGCTCCAGCAGCAGGAATTACTGAGACTGCAAGCCGAAGAGGAGGCACGGGCTAAAGCCGCGGCGGAAGCGGCTGCCAAAGCAGCTGCCGAAGCTCTGGCAAAAGCGGAAGCTGAAGCCGAAGCTCTGGCAAAAGCGGAAGCTGAAGCCAAAGCTCAGGCAGAGGCAGAAGCGGCAGCCAAAGCTCAGGCAGAGGCAGAA
>CAYWKZ010000185.1:0-4167 GCA_964459115.1 uncultured Leptolinea sp.
ACTGTCCATTTAAAAAAGTAAACCGACAATGTTGTCGGTTGACAAATGTTCGAAATTGTGGTAGAGGGACGGTACCCGAAGGGGACTGTACCTCTGGGAATCGGCATTTCCCTTGCGAGAATTGGTTCTGTCCTCCCCGGGGTACAGGCCCCTAACGGGACCCGTCCCCCGAATTCGGCCCCCGTCATCGTTGTCTGTTATCTTGTGATGCGTGTACCGGTCTCACCGTGGATGGCGCGGAGGAGGTTCTCCGGATTGGTGATGATGGCCTCCTTGCCGCCGGCTTCGAGGAAGTTGATGATGGCCTGGATCTTCGGGGCCATAGAGCCCTTCTTGAAGTGGACGCCTTCTTCCATATATTTCTTCGCTTCCGCGAGCGTCATGTGATCCAGCCACTGCTGGTCCGGCTTGCCGAAGTTGATGGCGACCTTTTCCACCGCAGTGGAGATCACGAGCACGTCCGCGTTCAGGTTCTGCGCAAGCAAACTGTTGCCGAAGTCTTTGTCGATGACTGCCGCGACCCCTTCCAGGGTCCCGTCTTCGTGTTCAATGACCGGAATGCCGCCGCCACCAACGGAAACCACGATGATTCCCGCATCGATGAGCGCCTTGATGGCATCCAGCTCCACGATCCGCTCCGGCAAAGGCGAAGGAACGACCCGGCGCCAGCCGCGGCCCGCATCTTCCACAACGGTCCAGCCCAGTTCCCGTTCCTTGAGTTTGGCTTCCTTTTCGGTCATGAAGCCGCCGATCGGCTTGGATGGATTCTGGAAAGCAGGGTCATCTTTGCTGACGACGGTCTGCTCGATCACAGCGGCTGCCGGTTTGCTGACGCCCGCCCTGATCATTTCATTTTGGAGGCACTGGATCAGCTGATAGCCGATCTGTCCCTGGCTCTGAGCGCCGCAGACCTCCAGCGGAGCCATGGCGAGATTGGCGACTTTTTCCGCGATCTCGGCTTTCTGCAGCAGGAAACCGACCTGCGGACCGTTGCCGTGGCCGATCACCACGTCCCAGCCTTCTTTGATCATTTCCACAATGTGACGCGCGGTCTCATCCGCAGCCAGGTACTGGCTCTGCACGGACTGGTGCGCCTTGTCTTTGATCAGTGAATTTCCGCCAATGGCGATGACTGCTACTTTCTTTGTCATTGTTACCTCACATCTGTAAAGTTGGCAGTTGGCAGCTGATGGTCAGAAAGCAGCAAAAAAAACTGCCAACTACCAACTACCAACTAAAAACTATTTTTTGATCAGCGGCAGGAGGAGCTCAAATGCCGCTTCCATTTCCTCCGGCTTCAACCCGCAGAAGGGAACACGCAGAAAACGTTTTCCGTCATCCGGGTTCAGGTAGAAGCCGCGTCCATCGGTGATCTGGACGCCGGCCGCTTTGGCCGCCGGGATCAGTTCCGCCATGTCATTGCCTTCCGGCAGGGTGACACCGATGAAGAAACCGCCTTCCGGACGCGGGAACACCGCACCGGGCAGCTCTCTTTCGAGGATCTCGATCGCCTTTTCCATGCGCGGGCGATAAAGGTCCTTCAATTTCACCAGATTAGGTTCGTAGTACCCCATCCTGATAAATTGATACAGCAGGGCCTGTGTCGGGCTGACGGGACCGATATAGGTGTTGCCGGCCCAGGTCTTGACACGGGCGATGAAGTCCGCCGGCCCGTTCAGGTAGCCAAGACGCATGCCCGGGGCCAGGGTCTTGGAGAAGGAACTCATCTTCACGACGCGTTCCGGCGCCATGGAGTACATGGTCGGGATGTCCTCTCCGAAATAGCGCAGTTCACGGTAGGGCACATCTTCGAGGATCGTGAAATCATATTTCCGTGCCAGCTCGACGATCTTCTTCCGCTTTTCCAGCGAGACGGTCACGCCCATCGGGTTCTGGAAATCATCCACGGTATAAAAGAACTTCGGAGCGCCTTTCTTCAGTTCGTCCTCGAAAACGTTCATGTCCACACCGTCGATTTCGAGCGGGATGCCGACAGGGTTCAGCCCGCGGCGTTTGAAGAGCAGATTGACCCGGTCGTAGGAAGGAGACTCCGCAAACACCCGGTCGCCCGGTTCGGTTTCGGTCATGGTGATGAACTGAATGAATTCCAGCGAGCTGTTGCCGATCAGGATGTGGTCGGTGGGAACGCCTTCACGCTCCGCGATGAGTTCGATCAGCGGCATGTAACCCGGGGACGCCACATAGCCGAGCGCCTTGCGTCCGTCTTCCCGCATCGCCTTTTCGAATGCGGGGATAATTTCATCGATTGGGAAGGATTCCGGTGCCGGAACCCCGCGTGTCATTGCTATCATAAAACTTTCCTGCCTGTCTTTTCAGAATATAGCCCTAATTAGATTTCAGTGACGCAGCACGGAGTACAGCCCTGTTGTGCCGGCTTCGCGGCACCATCAGATCTGTCCCCGTGTGCTTCGTACTAAATAGATACCTCCAATTATAAATATTCTTTCAAAGGCAGCCTTCGATTGAGTGACAACATCAAAAATGAAGAAGTAAGAAATAAGAATGAAGAATCAACCTTTAGCCGGGCATAATTCTTCATTCTTCATTCTTCATTATTCATTTTACTTTATCCACCCTCGGAAGCGCATGGCGTCGGCGACCCGCTTGATGGAAACCATATAGGCCGCGTCGCGCATGTAGGCTTTCTTTTCGACAGACATCTCGTAAACGGAGTTGAAGGCGGTGGACATCTTGTAGTCCAGCTTCTCCAGCACTTCTTCCACGGACCAGTAGTAGTTCTGGTCGTTCTGTACGGATTCAAAGTAAGAGCAGGTCACACCGCCGGCATTGCAGAGGAAGTCCGGGATCACGAACATGCCGCGTTCGCGCAGGACCGCGTCCGCTTCCAGCGTGGTCGGACCGTTGGCGGCTTCAGCCAGGATCTTCACTCTCGGGCTGATAAAGCCGACGTTTTCAGCGGTGATCTGTTTTTCCAGCGCTGCCGGGATCAGGACGTCCACATCCTGTTTGATCCAGTCTTCGCCGTCCAGCACCTGATAACCGGCCGCTGCCGCTTTTTCGTTGGAGACGGTGCCATAAGCGTCGGTGATGCTCATCAGGAAAGCCGGATCGATGCCGTCTTCCTTGAAGAAAGTGAAGGATTTCTTTTCATCGTGGTTCCAGCAGGAAACGCACTTCACCTTGCCGCCCAGCATCTTGATGAAGTGGATGGCGGCATACTGTGCCACGTTGCCGAAGCCCTGAATGGCCGCGGTGGTTTTGGATGAGTCAATGCCGAGCTGCTTCATGGCTTCACGGACGCAGATGATCACGCCCAGACCGGTGGCCTCGTTGCGCCCCAGTGAACCGCCGCCGCCCACCGGTTTGCCCGTGACCGTCCCGGGGGTATACTGTCCGGCAAGGATCGAGTATTCATCCATGAACCAGCACATGTCCTGAGCGTTGGTGCCCATGTCCGGTGCGGGAACGTCGTTACGGGGACCGAAGATGGGAAACAGGGCACGGACATAACCGCGGATCAACCGTTCCTTTTCTCCGGCAGAGAGGTCGCGGGGATCCACAACCACACCGCCCTTGCCGCCACCCAGCGGGATGTTGGCAACGGAGCATTTCCAGGTCATCTTCATCGCCAGCATGCGGACGGTGTCAATGGTCTCGTTGGCCGCAAAGCGCAGCCCGCCTTTGTTCGGGCCCAGCGCGTCGTTATGCTGCACACGATAGCCGTCGAAAATCTTCAAAGACCCGTCATCCATCCGCACCGGGATGCGGACATGAAATTCTTTCTTCGGATTGCGGAGAAAGTTCCGGGCTTCTTCATCCAGATCAAGCATGTCAGCAACATGGTCAAATTCCTGTTGGGCGATTTCATAAGCATTGTTTACAGACATATTTTTCTCCTTGGTTGTTGAGCAGCCGCCGATTTGAACATCTAACCGGAAAATCAGGCGGTAGTTTTCCATATTTTGATTGTACCCTTAATTGTCTGACAATATAATTGACGTTTGTAACGATTAAAATCCGCTAATGTAACATTTTTGGGAAATCAGAAATCAGAAATGATCCTGGTATGGAGAAACTCATTGATTTTATGATTATCTTTCCTTTGATTTCCGGGATTTTTATGCTTATTATTTTTTTGATTTCCGTTGTTTTTACAGTTGACTTTTCTTTGATTTCCGGGTAAAA
>CAYWKZ010000186.1:0-4154 GCA_964459115.1 uncultured Leptolinea sp.
GCTCGCACCTTTTAGCGCAGGTTTGGAACAGGCCCCTGCGGGTACCGTCCCCCTTCTTCCTTCCGACTCAGGCGGTCAGGGCGTAATCGCAGCACGCGCGGACGCGGCATTCGCGGAAATAGATCTCCTCGAACGGGATCCAGCGGGTGCGGAAGCGTTCCGCGGCTTCCGGCCCGTTGCGGCGCATGATCCGCTCCATCTGGGTTTCCGGGTCAATGTCGAGAAAGAGCCGCACCTCATAAAGCTCGCGCAGATCGGGGTGACAGGCATAGGAGCCTTCAACGATGGCGAGTTGTTTCGGTTCGATGATCCGTACCGGGTCAAACGTGAAGGTATGGCAGTCAAAACGCCGATAAGCGACCGGCTGACCGGTGCGCAGCGGTTGAAGGACTTCTGAGAGAAATCGTTCCCGGTCCACATTGCCGCCGGGCTCGGCGAGACGTTCCGCTGTCCGCTGGTGAGGCTGCAGGTAAAAATCATCCATATGGAAAAGGTTCGCGTCCCAATCCGCGGCAAGCTGTGCGGCCAGGGTACTTTTCCCGGAAGCGCAGCGTCCGTCGATGGCAAGGATCGCGGGCGTTTGCTTTTGCGCGGCGGCCCGGATGAGGCGGTTTTTGATGAGCAGGAGTGTATTTTCCGTGGCTGTACCTCCTTTATGTTTCATTCTGTATCAGGTGACTTGTGTCCCAACTGAAAACGTAATAAATCTATAAAATATAGTATAATCAGTTTCGAGAGAGAAAATGGCAATGGGTTATTCTGGATCTTTTTGCTCAGTTTTTCGTATTAAAGTTGAAGAGGCAGTTTTTGAAAAGCACAAAGTTTTATTGTGTATGAAACTTTTCTATTAAGAAAGGGAATATAAAATGAAAAAAATTTTGTCTTTCATCCTTGTGATGATCTTGCTGCTGGCAGTCAGCGCGGTTACCGCGGATGATCTGTCTGAAATACGACAGGCGGGTGTGCTGCGGTTCGGCGCTCCGATGGAGTATATCCCGTTTGTTTTTGAAGATGACAACGGAAGCGCAAGCGGTATGGATGTGGCGCTGATGGAAGAAGTCTGCCGCAGGATGGGCCTCCGCATGCAGAAGTTCAGTTTTGCCCGTGACGGCATCATTGACGCGCTGAACATTGGCCAGATCGATGTGATCGGCGGCGGACTTTCCAAGACCGATGCCCGTTCCCAGCTCATTGATTTTTCCCGGACCTACTACAATGGTGAAGCGCAGGTGATTTCGCTGGCTTCTTCCCCCAAGCCCCAGGTCGTCAACCTGGATAGCTTCCGCGGGATGAAGATCGCGGTTGTGAAGGGTTCCAGCTTCCAGGAATGGGTCCAGTCAAATCTGGTCGATACCGGCATTATGCCGATCAGCAGTGTTTATACCTTCTCCGACAGCAAAGACGGGATGAAGGCGCTGGACCGCAAGGATGTGGATCTGATCATGATCGATCAGGATGTATACGAAGATCGTTACCGCCCCTCCGGAAACTATCAGGTCTTCTATTCCGGGTTCAAAACCGAAAATTATGCTTTCGGTATGCGCAAAAACTCTTCACTTACTGCGGAGATCAACAATCAGCTGAACAACATGATCAAGGACGGTACCGCTCAGAGCATTGCGAACCGCTTCTTCTCCATGAATTACACTGACAATGACACTTCGATCATCAAACCTGTCGCCACCCTGGCTCCGGTCGTGACGGCTGTCCCGACCAACTGCGTCAATGCCATGAGCTATGTCGCGGATGTCACCGTCAAAGATGGTCAGACCTTCGGCGCAAATGAAGGCTTCCGCAAGACCTGGCGTATCTACAACAACGGTTCCTGCACCTGGGATTCCAACTACACGCTGCAGCTGGTTTCCGGAGATGCCATGAACGGCAGCTATGTCCGCATCCCGACCACGGTGAAGCCCGGACAGACCATTGATGTTTCCGCGGACCTGAAAGCCCCGTCTAAAGCCGGCACTTACAAGGGTAATTGGCAGATGCGATCTCCACAGGGCGCCGGATTCGGTCAGACCATCTGGGTCAGCATCAAGGTATCCGGCAACGCTCCGACACCGACCGCTGTACCTTCTGACGGGCAGACCCGCCGGATCCCGGTGATCAATTACTTCTATGCTTCCAGCACAGAAGGTCATCTGGGTGATGGCACCATGGTTTACTGGTCCGTTTCCAATGCTGCCGGTGTCACCATCACCTGCAACGGTTCGACCATTGAAAACAGCGGGAACCTGACCGGCGCTGCACCGGTGAATGCGGTGATCCAGAAACCGGGCATCCATGAGATCAAACTCACTGCCCATTCTGTCACGGATGACACCTCCTCTTCGGTCTTTTATACTATGTATGACCAAAACGGCAATACCGGTGAAGGTCAGACCCGGAAAATTCCGGTAATCGACTACTTCACCTCCGATAAAGATGTAGGCACAGCCGGTGATTCTCTGACACTGTACTGGAGCTCGAATGCAGACGGTGTGACGATCAATGTGGATGGGAATAATATAACCAACAGTACCGGGTCAGGTGTTTATACGCTTCAGGCACCGATCGCTACTGCGGGGAAGCACACCATCACATTGACTGCTCATACTGCCACAGATGATTCATCATCGTCTATCTGGTATATTGCAGAGGAAAACGCCAGTTATGGCGGCGGCGATTCCGGCGGAAATGATGGTCAGACGCGGGTGATCCCGTCCGTGGATTATGTCTATGCTTCACCTGACACTGCGAATGCAGGTGACGGGACGACAGTCTACTGGTCAACCACCAACGCGGGAGGTGTGACGATTTCGGTGGATGGCAACACCATCGATAACAGCGGTCCTTCCGGTTCTTATCCGCTGCAGGCTCCGGTAGCCAACGCTGGTACACACACCATCACGATCACAGCTCACTCTGTCACGGATGACGCTTCCGCTTCCTGCACGTTCACTGCGAATGAGTACAATTACGATAATTTTGTTGACACTTACACTTATGATTTCTCCGAGCAGGACTGGCAGGATTTCGGAAATGCACTTGACAATATGACAGAAGACGACTGGAACCAGGTCTATGACAGCATGACGGAAGATGACTGGAATGCTATCAGTGACGCCTTTGACCAGATGACCGATGAAGATTGGGCTGAACTGGAAGCTCTGCTGAGCCAGGAGAATGGTTGATTTTCTGTAAATATTAAATATAACAAAACGGACGGCGACCGCCGTCCGTTTTTGGTTAACTGTTCAAAAGCCTTTTCCATTCCTCAATGGTCAGGGTCTCTGCCCTGCGCATAGGATCGATGCCCGCATTTAGCAGCCTTGCCTCAGCTTCCGCTCCGCTGATGTGCAGGTTGGAAGAAAGAGAATTGCGCAATGTCTTGCGTTTCTGACCGAAACCGGCTTTGGCGAGGTTAAAGAAATCATCCAGCTGTTCCGGAGGGATCAGCGGTTCGTCATAAAGCTCAATGCGGACGACAGCGGAATCCACATTCGGCTCCGGATAAAAGGCGGCTGCCGGGATGATCATGGGCATGTCTGCCTTCCCGTAGACCTGAACGCTGAGCGCAAGCAGGCTGAGCTTCCCCGGAGAGGCGCAGATGCGTTCGGCAACTTCCTTTTGTACAGTCAGCGCCAGGCGTTTCGGACGGGCCTTCCCCTCCAGCAGGTGTCGGATCACGGCTGAGGTGATGTAGTAGGGGATATTGGCCGCCACATAGTAATCACCATCGGCAAAATACTCGTCCGGGTGGAATTCCAGAATGTCACCCTGTACGATCTCCACGTTTGGGCAGTCGGAAAATTCTTTCCGCAGTACGGGGACCAGGTCTTTGTCCAGTTCCACAGCCACCACCCGTTCCGCACGTTCCGCCAGATGCCGGGTCAGGCTGCCGAGTCCGGGGCCCACTTCCAGCACCGCGGCGTATTCCGGGATCCCGGCGGCATCAGCGATTCCGGCAAGCACCGTGTCATCAGACAAAAAGTTCTGTCCCAGCCCTTTGTGAGGACGCAGGTGATATTTTTCCAAAAGTTTCTTCGGATGTGTGGTTTGAATCATTGCAGTACCCATACCATATCTGCCGGAACCGGGGTGAGAAAATAAAGCATGGTCTCCCTGCTCCAGCCTTCAAAATTGTCGTCTTCATAGGCGAGGTCGATCCA
>CAYWKZ010000187.1:0-3988 GCA_964459115.1 uncultured Leptolinea sp.
AGACTTTAGACATTAGACATTAGACGTTAGATTTTCGGTCTGCGGTCTAAAGTCTAAAGTCTAAAGTCCAATGTCTAAGAAAAAGGAAAATAACATGAGTGAAAATTTAACCGTTGGAAAAGATGTTGTCGTCGGATTGGCGTACACGCTTTATGTTGAAAATGCAGTGGAAGATTCCGCTCCGGCATCCGCACCGCTGGAATACATCCACGGTCATGGCAATCTGATCTCCGGGTTGGAAGCAGCCCTGGAAGGACTGAAGGTCGGCGATAAGAAAAACGTCACCGTCGAACCGGAAGATGCCTACGGTGATTATGACCCGGAAAATGTCATCGAGCTGGACCGCAGTCTGTTTCCGGCTGAGTTCCCGATCGAAAAAGGCCGCCTGGTTCCGCTGGAAGATGATGAAGGAAACCACCTTCACAGTTATATCCTGGATTGGAACGATAACACCGTGACTGTTGATTTAAACTCCCCCATGGCCGGAAAAACGCTGGTCTTTGACTGTGAGATCGTCTCTCTGCGCCCGGGCACGGAAGAAGAGATCGAAGCCGGTTCCATCTATCTTGATGACGGCTGCGGCTGTGATGACTGCAGTTCCTGCGGACATCATTGTCATTGATTAAAGTTGGTAGTCAGGAGTTAGAAGTTGGCAGTTCACGATTAGTAAAGGGAATTTCCTGCCAACTACCAACTGCGAACTACCAACTATTCTCATGAAAAACAACAGTGTTCTGATCATCGGTGCCGGCGTTGGCGGACTTGCCGTCGGGATCCGTCTGGCAGCAGAAGGTTTTCGCGTCCGCATCATCGAAAAAAACACCCTTCCCGGCGGATGGCTGAGACCAACCAAACTGGGAGAGGTCACCTTTCCGAACGCGGGATGCATTGTCACCATGCCGCACCAGATCGAGTCCCTGTTCGAGAGTGTCGGACGGTCCGTTTCCGATTACCTGACGCTGGAAGAGGTATCGCCGATCATCCGCTTCATTTTTCCGGAAGAAAATGACTATACCCTCCACCGGGAAGCCGCGGACACTTTGATGAAAAACAGCCTGTTCGGCCTGCAGGACCAGCAGGGCTATGCGGCATACGGAAAACGATCCGACCGCATTCTGGATGAATTTCTCCCCAAATTTTTTGAAAAGCCATACAAACGCAGCCGCAATCCTTTTGCGCCGGAATTCGGATTCCGTTCTTACCGCCCACGGCGCAGCGGTCAAAGCGTCAGCGAGCGTCTGTTCACTTCGGAAGAACTGCGCAGCGTCCATTCCTTCTGGCCGATGTTTTGCGGAGGGAATCCCGCTGTCAGCTCCCATTTTTATCGTATGATCCCTGCAGTGATGCAGCGCTGGGGAGTATATTATCCCAAAGGCGGACCGGAAGCCTTCATCAACGCATTGGTGAAACTGTTTGAGGAATGCGGAGGGGAAATTCAATACAATTCCGAAGCCGAAGCGATCCAGGTCTATAACGGTGCCGTGACCGGTGTCCGTTTGACTGACAACAGTATCCGCATGGCGGATTATGTGATTTCGGATGCCGATACAGCCTACACCTGCCGCTCACTCATCGACTCTGACCGTTTCCGTTACTCCACTGTAGAAGCTGCCCGGATGCGCAACCCGGGCATTTCTCTATTCATCTATCACATGATCCTGCGGACTCCACCGGTCGAGAAACGTCCGCTGCTGGGGTTCAATGTCATCCTGCCGCAAGACATGCAGCAATGGGAAAGGGAGCTCTTTGATGAAAAACATCTGCCGGATCATCTGATGTTTTATCTGAACTGTCCGGCAAAAATCGATCCTGCTTATGTACCGGAAGAGAAAGGAGCGCTTTCCGTGATCTGTCCGGTCCCAAACCTTGATTCGGAAGTAAACTGGCCGAGGGAATCCTATCATTTCCGGGAACATATTCTCGACAAACTGCAGGAGCTTTTCGAAAATGATCTTCGTTCGGACCTTATCGGTGAACGTTACATCACACCGATAACGCTTCGGGAGGCATTCAACAGTTATCAGGGTGCGGCCTGGGGTTTTGACCCCAATCAGGAACGGACGGAGATCCGCTGCCTGCCCAACCGCTGCGCTGATATCGGGAACCTTTACCTTGTCGGCAGCGGCGCCCATCCGGGACCGTTTCTTCCCGGTGTTCTGCAGGGAGCCGAGATCGCTTACAAACAGATCATTGCCGGCAGGAAGGACCTGTAACTGTCCATATAATCACCGTTTATTTGTGTCTTTTGTTAAAAATGTATTAATTCCTAAAATTTACCCTTGACAAAATTGGTCAGACAAATAAAATATAAGTATATTGAATAACGGAACGTGCACTGCGGGCTAGTAGGGGGAAAAAAGCTTGGGTCTTTCCGGAAGTTTCCTGGATGAAGGTTTACCCGGATGCAGGGGACATAGTTTTCATAGATAAGCCTCTGGTTTCCAGAGGCTTTTTTCGTTAGAAGTACTCGTGACAGTCCCGGATGATACCTTCTGAACAGCTACTCATTTTCTCCCCGGACATTTTCCCTATCGGTTATAATAGAATGTATGACAAAGACACTTACACAATATGTATGTCAGGAATGCGGACGTACCAGTCCGAAATTTCTCGGACGCTGTCCGGGATGCGGCGGGTTCGGAACGATGGTGGAAGAAATCAAAGAAGAATTGCCATCCCTCTCCGTCCGCAGCCGCACACGGATCGGCAGTTCCGGGCTGGTGGGTGAATCAGCGCCCCAACGGCTGAAGGATATTGACGAAAAGGCCGAACCGCGGATCGAGACCGGAATCTCCGAGCTCTCGCAGGTGCTGGGCGGCGGCATTGTCCCGGGTTCAGTGATCCTGATCGGGGGTGACCCGGGCATCGGGAAATCCACGCTGCTGCTGCAGACCGCAATGAACATCGCCCGTGATCACAAGCTGCTCTATGTTTCCGGAGAGGAATCGGAACGGCAGATCAAGATGCGTGCGGCCCGGCTCATTGAGGCTGCTGACAGACATCAGGAAATTCCCGATGACCTTTTGCTGCTGACCGAAACCAGCCTGAACCACATCCTGCATCAGGTAAGGGAGATCCAGCCGGAATTCCTGATCATCGACTCCATCCAGACCATGCAGCTGGATGAGTTGGAGTCCACTGCCGGTTCTGTCACCCAGGTGCGCGAATGTGCGGGGAAGCTGCGCGAAACGGCAAAGATGAATAACATCACGGTCTTCATGATCGGGCATGTTACCAAAGAAGGGAACATCGCCGGTCCGCGGATTCTGGAACACATTGTTGATACAGTGCTTTATCTGGAAGGGGATCGTTTTATGTCCCTGCGTCTGCTGCGCTCTGTCAAAAATCGTTACGGCGCAACTTCCGAAGTCGGTGTCTTTGAAATGCAGGAAGAGGGACTGGTGGAAGTCAAAAATCCCTCCGAAGTGTTCCTCGCGGAACGGATGGTCAATGCACCGGGTTCAGCAATCGTTGTGACCATGGAAGGGACCCGTCCGCTGCTGGTAGAGATCCAGGGACTGACGAATCCGGTGGGGCTCGGCAATCCACGCCGGACGCCCATCGGTGTGGACATCAACCGCCTGTTCCTCATCACCGCCGTGCTGACCCGCCGCATCGGTGTGCGGCTGGGAGAACAGGACGTTTTTGTGAACGTGGTCGGCGGGCTGCGCATTGCCGAACCGGCTGCGGACCTGGCCATTGCGGCTGCCATCGTGTCATCAGCCAAAAACCGTCCGATCCGCGCCGACGCGGTGCTGATCGGGGAAATCGGCCTTTCCGGTGAACTGCGCGGAGCCAATAAAATCACAGATCGTCTCAAAGAAGCTGCCAAACTTGGCTTCACACTGGCGGTGATCCCCCGGGTCAGTCAGAAAACACGGGACAGTTTCCCGAAAAACATGGAAGTCATCGAAGCCCGTTCGCTGCGGGAAGCATTGAAAGCAGTTCTGTTGCCGGAGGAAAAACAATGACATTCTTTTCTCACAAT
>CAYWKZ010000188.1:0-3893 GCA_964459115.1 uncultured Leptolinea sp.
GTTTTTGGCTAATTTCACCTGACCCGTTTTGGCGACTTTCACCTGACTCTAACAACATGTTATCATGTAATCTTCAAGCGCCTTTTTCAGGCGATCACCATCTCTAAGGTAAAAAGCTCTTTCTATTTCTGCGGCAGCATTTCCAAACTTTGTTCCCCGTAACCATGAAAGAATTTCCGTGTTATAAACTCTGCGGATTTCTGTATTGGGGAGCCGCAATGAGATCATTGTTCCAAGCTCAGTTTCTTCCGGATTTGAATCAGGTGTAAGATAGCCTGCAAGCAAAAGAAAGCTAAAGATCGTATTCACTCCATCTGTTATTTTAGGATAAACAACTTCTAAATCAAGAGATGTCAAAATCTGTTGTCCCTGCATCACACCGGTCAGATCTTCGGCTACCTCCGGAGTGAGATTCTGCATAATCTGCCGAATGATTTCATTATCGCTGGTATTTACCCAGAATGCTTTTGCTTTGCAATTGCTCGCAAAATAATTGGTTACAGACCAGGGATTATAGATTTCTCTGCCGCCGAAATTATATCCATCGTACCAGTTTCGTATCTCATCATTTTTTTCTGCCGCATCATAATATGATGCCATTTCTGAGACTTCCTTTTCGGTAAAGCCGAAATATTCACTGTATTTCTCATCGAGAACTGTATTTACAGTCAGGTTATTCAGACCGCTGAAGAGATTTTCTTTCGAAATACGCATGATTCCGGTCAGAACACCAAAAGCAAGATTCTGATTATCTTTCAGTCCCCCTGAAAAAAGAGGCCGCATAAACTGAATGACATCCTCATAAAAGCCACGGGAATATCCCTGCTGTATCGGAGTATCATATTCATCGATCAAAATAATGACTTTTGAATGATGATAGTCTGCAAGCAATCCGGTCAATGTTAAGAGCGAACGGGTATATTCAACATCGGTCAGTGAATTGTTTTCCATCCGAATCAGGTAATCCCGATCATCAGGAGAAAGATTTTCACAAGTCAACAGATAACGATGCCGTTTGAATTCATCTTTCAGCACAAGACGGATTGCTTCTATTGAATCCTGCCAGGTGTTGTATTTTATATCCTTGAACGTCAACATAATAACCGGATAGGATCCTTGCAGCTCCCGATATTTTTTCCCGCATTGCCAGATTTTTTTATCTCTGAAATAGATGGATGTGTCGATTTCTGATTTTTCAAAATATGTTTTTAACATATTCATTGTCAATGTTTTCCCGAAGCGGCGTGGACGGGTAAACAATGTGACACTGTTGTGGTCGTCAATCAGATCACGAATCAACAGGGTCTTGTCCACATAATAACACTCACTGACAAGCTCTGCATAAGAAGTATTTCCTATTGCACAGGGAAGCAAATCCTTTCGTTCATTCCTTTGAACAGGCCGGTTGCTTTCTTCAGCGAACATGATGACGGACGCTTTTGGAATTCTCCATGCCCGTCCTTCTTTAAAGGCTCCCTTGAACGCTCCGTTCCGGCACAATCCAACAATTCGTCTGTCAGTTACGCCCAGTATTTCTGCTGCCTCTTTTGTGCTGATATAGCGTTGGTTTTCCATAACATTCCTCCTGCGAATCGGAAACTGCAATTATTATAACAGAAATTTGTGTTTAATATTTCCGTTATGACTGCGTTATTTCCGAAATATCGGCAATTATTTCCGAATCAATTCGGAAATACAACTAAGGAATTATGCCTGTTACTTCTCTATGATTGGAGCTTAACGATTCAGCACGGTGCACACGGGGACGGGTTTTCTGGCTATTATACGCACATGAGGACAGTTCCCGCGTGTCGGCTGCCCGACAACGCAATAACCGTCCCCGTGTGCATCGCCTCAATTGGAAAAAGGTATCGAACATTTGTCAAGGGGCAACATTGTCCCTTTACTTTTGTTTTTTCCTTCTGTACAATCCCGGGTAAAACAGAAAGGAGCAGAAGGAATGGAACAGGGCAACAACAAGCTCAACAACAAGTATCAGGATGAAGAACCTGAAATTTTTGACGTTGAGCCGGTCACCGATTTCGATTCCTTCTGCGACCGCCTGCAGGAAGCCGAAGCGGACTACAAAGAGGCCTGCGAAACCTTCCGCCGGGCAAATCCCGGCTCCGAAGGCATTATGAAAGCAGCGGAAATCGTGGAACGGGCGGCAAAAGCACTGGCTTCCCGCGTTCAGGTCATCTTCCTCATGCAGGATTCCTCACCGGAAGAACGGGCCCATGCCCGCGAAACGCTGGACATGCTGACCAAAGACAGCTGCAAACGCGAGAAAATCTGTTCCAATCTATACCGCAAGGTGCGGGAAGTCCATCCGGATCAAAACGAGCGGGTCAACAAACTGCTCATCGACAAACAGAAACGGACAACCAGCAACTGATAACCAGCAACTGATAACCAGCAACCAGCAACTGATAACATTTTTCATGTTTTTTTTGTGACATCTGTTATACTTTTTATGCTGATTTTAAGGAATTTTCGGGCTTACCACAAGCCTGTACACTGCAAAGACAAGGAATAATTACATGATCGATATTTTTGAGAAGTGTTCAAAACGCGCAATTCAGGATGACCTGCGCGATCAGGGAATATATCCGTACTTCCACTATCTTGAAACAAGACAGGCCCCGGAAGTCATCATGGAAGGCAAACGCCGCATCATGCTTGGCTCCAACAACTATCTGGGCCTGACCACCAACCCGGAAGTCATGGAAGCCGCCATCAAAGCTGTTGAACAGTTCGGCACCGGCTGTTCCGGTTCCCGTTTCCTGAACGGCACCCTGAAGCTTCACCTGGAACTGGAAGAAGAGCTGGCGAATTTTCTGCATAAAGATGCCGTTATCACCTTTCCTTCCGGATTCCAGTCCAACCTCGGCATTATCAGCGCACTGGTCGGGCGGAATGATTACGTCATCCTCGATCGTGAAGATCACGCATCCATCTATGACGCGGCGAAACTCGGCTGGGGCAAGATGCTCCGCTACCATCACGACGATATGCAGGAACTCGAAAGCTGCCTGCAGCAGGTTCCCGCGGACAAGGGCTGCCTGATCGTCACCGACGGTGTCTTCTCCATGAGCGGCGGCATTGCCAACCTGCCGGAAATCTGCCGTCTCGCCAAACAGTACGGCGCCCGGGTGATGGTCGATGACGCTCACGGTCTCGGCGTCCTCGGTGATGGCGGACGCGGAACAGCCAATTATTACGGGCTGGAAGACCAGGTCGATATCTACATGGGCACCTTCAGCAAATCCCTGGCCAGCCTTGGTGGTTATATGGCCGGCAACGCCCGTGTCGTGGACTGGGTCAAGCACAATTCCCGCCCGTTCATGTTTGCCGCCTCCATCCCGCCGGCTCAGGCAGCCGCGGCATTGGCTTCCCTGCGCTATCTGGAAGCCCATCCGGAACTCGTCACACACCTGAACAGCCTTGCTGACCGCTTCCGCACACAGCTCAAAGAGAAGGGGCTGAACATCATCGAAGCCAAAACCCCGATCGTCCCCATCTTCACCTATGAAGCCTACCGTACATTGGACAAATGCCGCAAGATCTATGACGGCGGTGTTTACGTCAACTCCGTCCTGCCGCCGGCCGCCCCGGAAGGCGAATGCATGATCAGAACCAGTCTGATGGCCTCCCTGACGGATGCACTGGTCGACGAAGCCGCCGGAATCATCGCAGAGGCACTCAACAATGACTGAGAAAGTCGCCATCGTCACCGGCGGGACTTCCGGCATCGGTCTGTGCACCGCCATCGCGCTGCACGAAAAAGGCTGCAAGGTCTACACCTTCAGCCGCCGCGAATTCACTGACCCGCGTTTCACGCACATCCGTGTGGACGTCACCGATCCGGACGCGGCGGAAGCGGCTGTCCGACA
>CAYWKZ010000189.1:0-3825 GCA_964459115.1 uncultured Leptolinea sp.
CTGCGGCAGATGATCAGCGTCTTGCCCATGATCCTTTCAGCAGGACTGCTGACCTGGATCGTCACGAAATTCAAAAACACCCTCACCGCGGTGCTGCTGGATGTGCTGCTGCTGACCATGCCCGCGGTGCTCTCCAATGATTTCTGGTGGCATCCGGACAGCCTGACAATGCTCTTCCTGAGCCTGACTTTTTTCTTTCTGGATCGGGACGAAATGCGCTGCGGCAGGAATTTCCTTTTTGCAGCCTTTGCCTGCGGTGCGGCCATCGGGACAAAATATCTCGGGCTTTACTTTGCGCTGGCCATCCCGGCCTATCTGCTCTGCTGTCTGATCGCGGGGACCATCAATTTCCGTCAGCTCATCGGCAAAGCCGTGTTGTTTCTGTTGGTGATGGCGGCGGCGATCTTGTTTTCGGACCCGCTGCTTCTGCTCCCGCAGGAACGGGCGGAGATATTCGGCATCATGAAGCAGCAGACAGAGCTCAGCGGCAGCGGCATTTTCCTGCAATATCAGAATGTCTTTCTGGAAGACGGTCATCTTCCCGCCTGGCTGACGGAGAATTATCTGCGCCTGCCCTGGATCGCCCTGGCGTTTCTCACGCTCATTGGAGCGGTGGTCTCCGGAAAGAGAGCCATCCGGACACTCGGGACCGTGCTGCTGTGCTATCTGGTCACGGCCTGTACCATCAACCTGAACGCGGCCGCCAGCCGGCTGCACTATTTCCTGCCCATCATGCTGCCGCTGGCGGCCTGTCTCGGATGGTTCCCGGAGATACTGCCGGAACGATACCGGGGCTCAGCCCGGAACGCTTTGTATGTTTTGCTGGCGCTTCAGACCGGGCTTAATCTGCGCACAGACATTCAGCTGATGAACACACAGCTGCACCGGGAGGAAAATTCCGGTTCAATCGCGCTTTACAACGCGCTCAGGGCAGACCATCTGCCTCTGCCGGAGGTCCCCCAGGAACGGATGACCCGGGTCTACCGCGACTGGAAGGTCTATTTCCCCGAACAGGAAGGGTATGCTGTCCTGACTGACTGGGATCTGGCTTCGTTCCCGCTCATCGAGGAATGGCATCCGGACCTGATCCTGTTGGAAAACGAAAACGTCCGGGCTTACAGCGCGGAAGGGGTGGCGGACAGGAGTGTCAATTCCGATAAAATGGCTCAGACCGCTGCTTTTTACACGGCAGCCGCGGAAAAGGCCATCCCCGGTTATGAATTTCTGATGGGGAATAGTTTCGGCATGGTCTTCCGCAGGGAGCTGCCATGAGTGAAAAGATCCGCCTGACCGCTCAGGAGAAATCCCGCCTTCCGGACCCGGACAGGCAGAACGCCATCCGCTTCTGCCCGAAATGCGGCAAAGAGATCCCGCTGGACCGCAGCACCTGCCTGTTCTGCGGCAACACCGGCGCCATTCCCTATCCGGCACGGCCGCGCAGGAAAAAGGTGCTCCTGATCGGGGCGATCATGTTGACATTTCTGTTCCTGCTGGCGCTGGCCCTTTTCCTGACCCGCAATACGGGACTCGTTTGATTGCTGACACATGATATAATAAGATGTGGATATCTCGAAAAACTTCCGGGCGGGGTATTGGGCGGCAAGGTTGTAGTGCGTGCTGCGTATTGGATTGGTTTTGAATAAAGTTGGAAACGTTCCCATGAGGTAAGAGGGTTTATGTTGGTTTTTCTGCTCATTCTTTTGGCGCTGATCGTCGGCTTGTTTGCGGCCGGCTATTATGTCTTTGTTTCAACGTTTGACATGAAGTTCAAGTCAAAGCCAAATGACGATCCCGACTTCCTTGATTCCGATGATGACCTGATGCGCCCCACTTCCCGAAAGCTGATTGCAAGCCGTGAGGCCTGCCACGAGGAATTTTCCCACCTTCCGTTCAAGGAGCTGGAGGTCACTTCCTTTGACGGACTGAAGCTGAAGGGTTACCTGCTGGAGGGAAACCCGAAAGAGGTCGTCATCTGTGTCCATGGTTACAAGTCCGGCATGGAGGAGGATTATTGTGACAAAATCAGGATCTACCGGGATCGTGGCACCACTGTTCTCCTCATGAATGACCGGGCGCACGGCAACTCGGAAGGCCGTTACCTGGGCTTTTCGGAGCTTGACCGTTTTGACGTGGCGAAATGGGTGGATAAGATCAACGAAATGTATGAAGACCCGCGCATCTACCTGCACGGGCTTTCTATGGGCGGAGCGACGGTGATCCACTGCGCGGATATGAAGTTGAAAAATGTCTGCGGCATCATCGATGACTGTGGTTTCAATTCCATTCTCGGCATCAGCAAAGCCCTGAGCAGGAACATGTACCACTTGCCCTTTTTCCCTATCGGTTATCTGGCCTGGTTCTGGGCAAAGGTTCTGAACCATGTCGATTTCAACAAGTCCATCGGGGAAGAATGCGTCCGGGGATCTGACGTCCCGATCCTTTTCTTTCACGGGAAAAACGATGTCTTTGTCCCAATGCGGATGTCTGAAAGTATGTATGAAGCCTGCTCCACGCCGAAGGAGCTCCACCTGATCGACAACTGCGGTCACGCGGCGGCTTACATCTGCGCTCCGGAAGAATATACCGCCGCGGTCAACCGCCTGCTGGACGGAAAAGTAACAGAATAAGGAAAGGATTATCCTATGAAAAAGCTTCTGCTGGTTTTGGGTTCGCTGCTGATGCTGGTTTCCGCTGCGGCTGCAAAAGAAAATGATGAATATTCGGGAACGGTCATGCTTTATACCTCCGCGGGAGAAGACGTGGCTCGTTCTTTCAAACAGGTCTTCGAAGAAAAATATCCGAATGTCACGCTGGAATACTATGCCGGTACCTCGGGTAACTGCAACTCAAAACTGGCAGAAGAATTCGAGACCGGGGCGGTCGCCTGTGACGTGGTCTGGCTGGCGGAACCCTCCGGACTGATCGAATTCAAAAACCAGGAGCGGCTGCTGAAATATAACTCTCCTTTCGCCAGAGCTGTTGACCCTCAGCTTAAGGATCGCGAGGGCTATTTTACCGGCGCCCGCATCCTGATCATGGGGCTGGCTTACAGCAAAACGGCCATGACTGACGCTCAGGTCCCGGCCAATTTCGACGGACTGCTGGACCCGGCTTTCAGCAAGCACATCATCATGTCTGACCCGAACTCAGCCGGGTCCGCCAAAGCCTGGGTTTACGGGCTGAGCCATAATGAAAAATACGGCTGGGACTTTTTTGAAAAACTCGCGCAGCAAAACATCGTTTTCGACACCTCCGCCAATGCGGTCAACCAGAGGATCGCTAACGGTGAATATATGATCGGCATCTCCCCGGAGCATTCCACCCTGAATCAGATCGCTCAGGGCTCTGCGCTGGGCTATCAGGCGACGGACGACGTCTTGGCGATCGCCTGCCCGATCGCCATCCCGGTGGGCTGCCCGAATGAGGAGCTGGCCAAGCTGCTTTATGATTTCATCCTGGACCCGGAAGGCGGTCAGGCTTCCCTGCCCTCCTTCAACATCACCCCCATCATCGATGGCATTGACCTTCCCGAAGGCATGAAGTCCGCGTCCGAGATCACTAAAAATTCCCTGCCTGTCGACTGGGATGACCTCGCTGAGATCGGCAATGACATGATGGACCAGTTCAATCAGTTCTTCAAGAAATAGGGAAAGACTTTGCTTAGGGAAACACTGATTTATTCATAATGAGTCAATGCAACCCGTTCTGTTGACTCAATTCTGAGTCAACGAAAACAGGTCACTTTGACTCATTTGCCATGAAATCTACATTATTCAGCGTTTTCTTAAGCGGTAACAGCCGAAATCCTCCGGGAGATCGGCTTTT
>CAYWKZ010000190.1:0-3645 GCA_964459115.1 uncultured Leptolinea sp.
GAGCATCTATAAGGCTTTACCGATGAAAAAACTGTTTAATGCAGCGATAATCAACGAAAGCGGAGAGTGTCTGCTGCAGAAAGACCTTTATAACGCAGACGGACGCATATCCAGAATTTGTGGTCCGTTAAAATGGTTTCTTGCAGAGGCTGACTTTTACAGTATAATTAAACCAACGTCTAAAAATAACAAGGGAGTTGACCATGGATGTAAACACTGTTTTCAAAGAATGGCTGGAATCAGCCAAAGATGCACCGGACCTTATCGAGGAACTGAAAAACCTGAATCCGATCAAAGATGCCAAAGAAATTTACGACCGCTTTTACACCGATCTTGAATTCGGCACCGGCGGGCTGCGCGGCGTGCTCGGTGCGGGCACCAACCGCATGAACATTTTCGTCATCCGCAAGGTCACCCAGGGACTGTGCGATTACCTGAAGACCTCCGGGGATCCGCTTTCGGTGGCCATCGGCTATGACAGCCGCATCAAGAGCGATGTGTTTGCCCGGGAAGCTGCCTGTGTGTGCGCCGGCAACGGCATCACTGCTTACATTTACCCCCGTCTGGTCCCGACCCCGGCCGTCAGCTGGGCTGTGCGCTACTTCAAATGCGGCGCCGGCATCAACGTGACCGCCAGCCATAACCCCTCCAAATATAACGGCTACAAAGTTTACGGTCCCGACGGCTGCCAATTCCCTCCTGAAGGAGCCTCAAAGGTTTTCGAAGCCAGCCAGAAGACAAACGCTTTCAAGGATGTCAAAAAGATCAGCTACAACAAGGGCATTGAAGCCGGACTGATCAAAGAGATTCCCGATAAATGCCTGGAAGACTTCGTGGATGCGGTCCTGGCGCTGCGCCCGGGCAACGATGTCACCCACCTTAAGCTGGTCTACACCCCGCTGAACGGCGCCGGTCTGGAATGTGTCCGGATGCTGCTGGACAAGATGGGCGTGAAAAATGTCGCCGTCGTTCCTGAACAGGAAAAGCCGGACGGTCACTTCCCCACCTGTCCGTATCCGAACCCCGAGATCCGCGAAGCCATGGAACTGGGGCTGCAGCTGGTCCGCGAAAAGGGCGCCGACCTCCTGATCGGCACTGACCCGGACTGCGACCGCATGGGCGCTGCCTGCCCGGATGGCAAGGGTGACTACCGCCTCATCACCGGCAATGAAATGGGTGTGCTGCTGCTGGATTACCTGTGCCGCTTCCGCACGGAAAAGGGCTCCATGCCGAAGGATCCCGTTGCCGTGACCACCATCGTTTCCACCGATATGGTCACCCCGATCGCAGAGGAATTCGGCGTCGAACTGCGCCGCACGCTCACCGGGTTCAAGTTCATCGGTGAACAGATCGCGCTGCTCGAAGCTGCCGGCCATCCGGAGCGCTACATCTTCGGTTTTGAAGAAAGCTACGGCTATCTCTCCGGCCCGCACGTCCGTGACAAGGATGCTGTCAATGCCGTGATGCTCTGCGTGGAATGTGCCGCCTGGTACGCCGCGAAGGGCATGACCCTGCTGGACGCCATCAACGCCCTCTATGACAAATACGGCTGGTACCGCAACGAACAGATCAACAAAGCCTTCGAAGGCGCTGCCGGCATGATCCAGATGGCCCATGTGATGGATTCCCTGCGCAATGATCCGCCCGCTGAGATCGGCGGCGACAAGGTGATCGGCAAAACCGACTACAAGACCGATGACACCGGCCTGATCAAATCCAACGTGCTGGAATTCCGCATGGAGTCCGGCGCGAAAGTGATTGCCCGCCCGTCCGGCACCGAACCGAAGCTCAAGCTGTATCTCTCTGTCAAGGGCAGTGATGAAGCCGATTCCCTCAAGAAGATGGCTGACCTGCGTGAGGCTGCCAACGTCCTGCTCACCAGCAGAATGTAAACAATATTAAAAAAATACTGCCGGGGTCGGATTCCGGCGACTCGCTCGTAGAGTGAGTCAGAGGGATCCGACCCCGCTTGAGTTCACCTTCGTACAGTTTCCCTTTTGACAAATTTCCGAAATTTCATTCGTGTTTCTCAAGTCAGTGACAGGTTTAATTTGTGTCATAAAGCCCCTTTGTACAAAATTATTCCCGGTGACCTGAGCATGACGATCAATGGCACTGAGTATGTCAGATGAAAAGATTGCGGCAGCTTCCTGACTGCATCCTGATTCAGTGCGACAGAAAATGTATTTTATATTATTAATCTTGCAAACAATGTATAAAACAACACAATTTACAATGAAAAATGTATAAATAAATACATTAATTCCTATGAAAAAAGTGTATAATGATTGTTGGGATCATAAAAATCGGATAAAGGAAAACATCATGGAAAGATTACTGTATAAATCATTGCTGAATTGGAAGAATAACGCTCTGCGAAAGCCACTGATACTTTTCGGCGCCAGACAAACCGGGAAAACATGGCTTTTAAAGGAATTTGGCACTCGTGAATATGAGCAGATGGCATATATCAATTGTGACAATAACAATGATGTCAGAGACCTTTATTATGATTACGATATAAACAGATTGATTCGTGCCTTTTCCATACTTTCAGGGGTACAAATCCAAAAAAATAATACACTGATCGTTCTGGATGAAGTACAGGAAGTTCCGCAGGCTCTGACTGCTTTGAAATATTTTTGTGAAAATGCTCCGGATTACCACATTGCTGTTGCGGGAAGCCTTTTAGGAATTGCCGCGCACAAAGGAACCGGTTTCCCGGTCGGAAAAGCCGACGAATTAACACTTTTTCCGCTTTCCTTTGAAGAATTTCTGTTAGCAATGGGAAAGGACTCTCTATTGCAATTGGTCCGGGAACATCAATGGAGTGAAGTCTGTTCGCTGCGGGGAATCTGTAAAGAGCTGCTCCGGCAATATTACTTTACAGGCGGTATGCCCGATGTTGTGAAAAATTACATCGAGAATCAAAACCTGCAGGAAGTAAGGATGATTCAGAAAAGGATCCTCAGCGACTATCGCAATGATTTTTCCAAACATGTTCCGAAAGAATATTTAGCTAAAGTATATATGGTATGGGACTCAATTCCGTCCCAACTTGCCAAAGAAAACAAAAAATTTCTTTACAGCGCGATCCGAAAAGGAGCCAGAGCGAAAGATTTTGAAACCGCCATCCAATGGCTTACGGATGCCGGTTTGGTTCATAAGGTGCCGAGAGTAAATAAAATCGGAATGCCACTGAAATTTTATGAAGATTTAGCGGCCTTCAAATTATATTTTAATGATTTAGGCCTGTTGGGTGCGATGTCCGATGTTCCGCCGCAATCAATTCTGATTAGAGATTCTATACTGACAGAATATAAAGGCGCCTTTACGGAACAGTATGTGCTCCAGCAGATGATGGCTGCCGGTGTTCATCCGTATTATTACACAAATGAACGGTCGACATTGGAAATAGATTTTGTGATCCAAAAGAATAAGGTGTATCCGGTCGAGGTTAAGGCTGAAGAAAACCTTATGTCGAAAAGCCTGAGAGCTGCAGTCAATTCCGGAGAAAATCTGACAGGCTGGCGGTTTTCCATGTCAGATTATCGTGTGCAGGAATGGATGGTAAATATTCCGCTTTACCTGGCGGAAGAATGGGTCAAAGCAGCTGATTGAATCACGAAGAAATATTCGCAAAAA
>CAYWKZ010000191.1:0-3615 GCA_964459115.1 uncultured Leptolinea sp.
TCACGGATATGAGTTCTATGTTTTATTATTGCACAAATCTGACATCGCTGAATGTTTCCTCTTGGGATACATCGAACGTCACGGATATGAGTTCTATGTTTTATTATTGCAAAAATCTGACCTCGCTGAATGTTTTCGGTTGGGATACATCGAACGTCGAGAATATGAGTTCTATGTTTCAATATTGCGAAAGCCTGGAATCGTTGGATGTTTCCGGTTGGATTACATCGAAAGTCACGGATATGAGTTATATGTTTTTACGATGTAAAAGATTGAAAACACTTGATCTTTCCGATTGGGACACATCGAAGGTCACGGATATGTATGGGATGTTTGATGTTTGCACAAATCTGACATCGCTGAATGTTTCCTCTTGGAATACATCGAAAGTCACGGATATGGGTTCTATGTTTTATTCTTGTGCAGGTTTGAAAACACTTGATCTTTCCAATTGGGACACATCGAAAGTTAAGAAAATGAGTTCTATGTTTTACAATTGTTCAGAATTGAAAACAATTTTTGTTGGGAATGGATGGAAGACAACTAATGTTATCTACAGCTCAGAAATGTTTCTTAAAGCAGAAAAAATAGAAGGTCAAAAAGGAACAAAATATAACGCAAACTATGTAAATAAAACCTATGCACGTGTAGATGAAACAGGCAAACCCGGATATTTCTGCTATAAAGAGGCAAGCGCTTCCGGAAAAGCGCTGAGTCCGGCAGGTTTGAATGAAACTTACCTCAGCAGCCCGAAGACACAGACGCCGGCTGCCGTCGGAAAAGCCCTGAACCCGGTGGACCTGCCGGAAATTGCCTTCGCGGAACCAGCTGAGCAGTCAGAGCTTTCCCGGGATGTTGCTGAAATGCCTCAGATCAGCACAAAAGATGCCGCGGAAGAAAGCCAAACCATTGCCTTCAACCAGGTCAGCAACAGTTCCATATGGGCAGATTCTTCCGGTGATGGAAATCCTGAGGATGTTTATGACCGGTGGATTATCAATAGCGATGGAAGTTGGACGTACCGCTTTCGCGTCTTTGATCAGGACAGCGTTTATTATGTCTGGGAAGAAAATATCCCCGGTTATACCTCGGAAAATATGCTGAATGTGGAAGGCGCGTCATCGATTTCTCTTGAATACGAAGAGGGTACAGGTCAAAAGGATCCTATTACCATCAAGAACACAAAAACCTCAACCGAAGACAACCCGGCATATGGCAGCCTCTCTATCAGCAAACAGGTAACGGGCAGCGTCCCGGATTCAGAGAAGGAACGAACATTCACCCTGAACCTGACCCTGACCGGAGCAAGCGGACGCTATGGCGCGTACGATTTCAGCGACGGCGTGCCAACATCCATTACCATTCGCGGCGGAGAAACCATAACCCTTTCCGGCATTCCGGTGGGTACTTCCTATGCAGTTGAAGAAGCCGTTACGGAGGGCTACACCGCGAGCATTGATAAGGCCACCGGAACGATCGGCAATAACACGGTTTCTGCTGTGACAGTCACCAATGAAGCTCCACAATACGGCAGCCTGAAGCTCAAAAAGACCCTCAGCCCCGCAGAAGGAGCAATTATAAGTGAGTCAGACAGGGAGCGGAAATTTGCCTTTGACATCACACTGGGTGATATCAGCGGGATTTACAGCGGACTGATTTTCACAAACGGAAAGGCCACCGCCTGGCTGGCTGCCGATGAGCAACTGACCATCGACGGACTGCCGTTGAATATAAGCTATACTGTCACAGAACAGGAACAGTCCGGATTTACGGTCAGCCCGGCCAAAGCTGAAGGCATGATTGTAAAAGACGGCACGGAAGTTTCCTTCAACAATGTAGTCCAGCCGCTTGAAGTGGGTTCACTGAGCCTCAGCAAGAGTGCGCCGGAAAATGCCGGAAGCTTCCGTTTCCATCTGCAATTCAGCAGCCTGCAGCCCGGCACGGCATATGTGTACACGCTGGATGGCACGGAAAACAGCTTCACTTCCGATGCGGCGGGCAGAGCCTACCTCTCGCCGGAACTTGGGAATGGGCAGAGTGCGGTATTTACAAACCTGCCGAAAGACGCAAAGGTCATCATTGCCGAAGATGCCAATCCCTATATCGCCTCCTACAGTGTAAATGGCGGTTCTGAGGGTGAAAACCGGGAATCCAATAAGACGCTTTCCACCGGGACGCTGACGATTCAGGCGAATGAGACACTGGAGGTCCGTTTCAGCAATACGACTGAAGAATTTCCGGTCATTGTCCGTAAACTGGATGATGCTTCCGCTTATCTGGCAGATGCTGAACTGGCTATACTGGATGCGGAAACAGGAACGGAAATCATCCGCTGGATCTCAGGCGCTGCAGACCGCATCATCACGCTCCCAGCGGGCAGCTACGTTCTCCGTGAGTTGACCGCTCCGGCCGGATACCGGGAGGGTGATGACGTAAACTTCGTTGTTTCTACGGAAGGCACTGTGACGCTGGCCGGCTCATCAGACTATGTCTATTTCGTTGGTTTGAAAAACACTCCGCTGCCGACTTACAGTCTGACGCTGGCCAAGCAGGTGGAGGGTGACAATGGCTCTCCCAACCGCCATTTCAAACTGACGGTTTATCTGTCAAATCTCGCCGACGGTCTTTATACCATCGACCTGTCACAGGCGGAGCAGCGTGTTCCCGCCACCGATTTTGACAGCCAGCCGCATGGCAACCCCGGAACTGTGGTCGTTTCCGGTGGCAGCGGCAGTGTGGATCTGTGGCTCAAACACGGTCAGCAGGTGAATATCGCCGGCCTGCCGGAAAATGCCGTTGTCCGTGTGAGTGAAGATCCCGGAAACTACAGCTCTTCCTGGAAGCTTGGCGAGGAAACAGCACAGGATGGCGCTGAAACCGATGATTTGACGGTGGGGAATGATGTTTCCGTTACCTTTATCAACAATCTGGAACAGGAACTGATTGAGTGTTCCGGCCGGAAGACCTGGGATGATCATAATGACAGCGCCGGCAATCGTCCGGATGAAATTACCATCCGTCTGTTTGCGGATGGCCAGGAAATCGATGCAAAGACCGTCACAGAGACGGATGATTGGGCATGGTCGTTCCCGAATCTGCCGCGCTGGCGGGCCGATGAGAAAGAAATAAGCTATACCATCACTGAAGATGCGGTGACGGACTATACTCCCATTTATTCCATTGACGGGGAAGGTTACCATCTGACCAATCAGTATACGCCGGGAAAGACCTCCATCACCGTTAAAAAAGAATGGGACGACCATCAGGATCAGGACAGAAAACGTCCGGAATCCGTTACCGTGAAGCTCCTGGCCAACGGCAGCGATACCGGAAAAACCTGTGTTCTGGATGAATCGAACCGCTGGAAATGTGTTTTTGGCGAGCTGGACGAAAGGGCAAACGGACAACCCATCGTCTATACGATCGATGAGGTGCTGACCGATGTGATCACGGGAATCGACGGGACGGGAACCTATGCGTTCAAAATTCAGGGAAATGAGCAGGAGGGATTCACGATCGTCAACCGGCATACTCCGGAAGGAGAACAGCCGGAACCCGAGCCGGAACCCGAGCCGGAACCGGAAGAGCCACCTCTGCCGAGATTCTTCCGCATCG
>CAYWKZ010000192.1:0-3567 GCA_964459115.1 uncultured Leptolinea sp.
TACAGCCCTGCTGTGCCGGCTTCGCGGCAGCATCAGACCTGTCCCCGTGTGCTTCGTCCTGAACAGAATACATATGGAGTGATTCATGAGCGCGAAATCCGACTTATTGGCAAATCTGATCGTAAAATACGGCTATGACGCCGCGGTATTCATCCCGAGCCCGAACATGAACTGGCTCACCGGACAGGCAAAGATCCTGATGGAACGTCCCACAACGCTGTTGTTCCGTCCGGGGAAAAAGGCCGCACTGGTCATCGCGGGCTTCGAAGTCGATGCCGCCCCGGCCATGGACATCCCGGTGGAGGTCTTCCCCTTCAGCGACAATCCTTCTGAATGGGGCGAAGCTTTCCGCAAAGCCGGTGAATATCTCGGCCTCGCAGGGAAAAAGATCGCGGTCGAACCGCTCCACTTCCGTTATCTGGAATTCCAATTCATCCAAAATGCCATTCCCGGCTGTCAGATCAGCGGCGCACAGCCGCTCTTCACAGAACTGCGGCTGCGCAAGACCGAGGAAGAGCTGGACTGCATGCGCAAAGCCGCCATCATTGCCCAGGACGCGCTTGAAGAAACATTGAAGCTCGTCAAACCGGGCGTGACCGAACGGGAACTGGGGTCCGAACTGGTGGCGCAGATGCTGCGCAGAGGCAGCGACCCCAAACTGCCGTTTGACCCCATCGTCGGCTCCGGGCCCAATTCAGCCAACCCGCATGCGGAAGTTTCCGACAGGGAGATCCAGTACGGCGATTTTCTCCTGTTTGACTGGGGAGCCCGCTGGAAAGGCTACTGCTCCGACATCACCCGCACCTTTGTCGTCGGAGAACCCTCCGATAAACAAATCGAGATCTATTATACCGTTCTGGCTGCCAACCGAGCCGCGCTGGCAGCTGTCCGCCCCGGCGTGACCGCCGGCAGCATCGATGACGCGGGACGCGCTGTCATCAACGCCAAGGGCTACGGACAGTATTTCACCCACCGCATCGGTCACGGGCTCGGGCTGGAAGAGCACGAGGAGCCCTATATGTTTGCGGGCAATCCGGTGATCCTGGAACCGGGCATGTGCTTTTCCGATGAACCCGGCATCTACCTGCCGGACTGGGGCGGTGTCCGTATTGAGGACGACATCACCGTGACAGCTGACGCGGGCCGCTCTATCACTGATTTTGGCCGTGAACTGAGGGTCTTATGATCGTTCAGGAAGTTGTCTTTGAAACACTGCACGCACTGCCATTCATCTGCGGGCCGATCGATAACAATGTCTACGCACTTTATGATGAGGAGAGCAAAGACTGCGTCGTTATCGACCCTTCTTTTGCTTTTGACCGGGTGCTGGCCAAACTGAAAGCGCTCGGTTACACACCGCGGGAATACTGGCTGACCCATGCCCATTGGGATCACTTTGTCGGCACCGCTTATCCGGAATCACAGGCGCTGAACCTTTCCGCTCATGTGCATCCTTCGGATATGATCCTGTTTGACGAAGGGATCCTGGACATGCGCCGGCAGGTCCCCTTCATCGTGAACAGTCCCCGTCCGCTAACAGACCTGGAAGACGGCAAGGTGCTGCACGTCGGCAAATATGAATTTCAAACGATGTTCACCCCCGGGCACGCGCCGGGACATTGCTGTTTTTATTGTGAACAGGCCGGCTGGCTGTTTTCAGGCGACCTGGTCTTCTTCCACAGTTACGGGCGCACAGACCTCACCGGCGGCAGTCTGCCCACCCTGATGAAAAGCATCCGGGAACGTGTTCTCACCCTTCCGGATGACACGCTGATCCTGCCCGGACACGAAGACTATACCTTCGTGCGGGATGAAAAGGTGTTTTACAGATGAGACGGCCCGGCGGACATCGCCTGAACAACTGGGGCTGGGTGATCCTGCTACTGGCAGTGCTTTGTTCCTGCAATGTACCGGACCCCGTCCCGACTGCCACCATGACACCGGACTGGACGGCGACACCCGTCCCGCCGACTGCCACCCCGACCCCGACAAACACGCCCACTCCCACGCCGCTGCCTGCCTGGCTGGATGTTAGCCCGGAAGACCTCAAGGATACGGAACTCATCATCCGCTACAGCCTGGACGGGAAGGTACGCGATACGCTCGAAGAGCTCATCTCCCGCTTCAATGAGGAAAATGAGCAGGGAATCATCTTGAAGGCAGAACGGGCTTATTCCATGGATGAGCTCACCAAAATCACGAGCACCGACAGCGCGGAAGCAACAGACCTCATCATCGCCCCCTCGGCATATCTGCGTTCGCGGGACGCGGACGAAAGCCTGTTAATGGAGCTTTCCGGTTTCCTGAATTATGAAGATCTCTCGCTCTCCGGTGACGGCCTTGAGCCGATCATGCCGGTGATGCTGGAGACAGAAAACCGGGACGGAAAGTATTTCGCCCTGCCTTTATGGACCGAACCGGCCTTCCTTTTTTACAATAAGACCTGGGCAATCGAGCTCGGTTTCCCCGACACCCCGGCGAACCTGGCGGAATTTGCCGAACAGGTTTGTGCTGCCGGAAAGGCCAGCTACACCGAAAAGGATGAAAAGAAACACGGCACCGGCGGCTGGATCGTCAGTTCCGACCCGGAAGACGTGATCAGCTGGCTGCTGGTCTTTGCGAAAAATCAGGAAAGCGTCGGTGAGCTGCTGCGCTCCGACACAGGGGAAGTATTCACGGAGACAGCTGCCTGGCTGCGGAACCTTCTCGACAACGGCTGTGCCTGGAACAGCCGGGTGAACGAGCCTTACGACTATTTTGCCAACCGCTATGCCCTGTTTTACTCGGGAACTTATTCCGACGCAGAACGTCAATTTAATGCATTTGAGCAATCGGAAAACAATGCTTTCGACAATTGGGACCTGGTGGTTTATCCTGCCAGAACTTCCGATTCCGATCAAAACCCTCGAATTTATGCGGATGGCACCTCAATTGCAATCATAAAGGGCGGGGACGCAAAAAGGACCAACGCCGCCTGGCGCTTTATCCGCTGGCTTTACCAGGATACCAACGCCGCATCCCTTGCGCTCGCTGCCCCGGGATGGGCAGTCCAGGACAGCGATGAGATCACCCGCCTTTACCGGAACAGCGGTGAAGACAAGCTCTATCAGACGCTTTCGTACCGCCAATACCAGGTGAACAGTGAAGCGGATGAAAACCGCATCACGGACATGCTCATTTTGTCGGACGGTTTTGCTTACGTGTTCAACCCGTCAGCAAAACCGGAAAGCATCCCGGACATCTGGGAGCAAATCGGCAGTGCCATTGCCGAAGTCAATGACGTAAATCAACTTTCCGAAACGCCTGTTCCGGAAAGCAGCAATCAAACAGGAGTGAACGATGAAACACAACCATAATAAACTGATCCGTGTATTTCTTCTTTTGTCAGCCTTCTGCCTCATTTTGAGCGCATGTCACAACGTACCCCAGAAAAACAACCAGCCCACCCCCACTGAGGCTCCGGCAGCCACGGAAGTACCGGCCGAACCGGAAGGCGAGATGCTGATCAACAACAATTCCGGCGATGATGGCGAAATGCTTCTCCAGAACAATTCTGCAGCGCCGCTC
>CAYWKZ010000193.1:0-3548 GCA_964459115.1 uncultured Leptolinea sp.
ACAGGTTGTATTGACTCAATTGCCATGAAACAGGCATTAATCAGCGTTTCCTTAGAAATAAGATGGAGACATGTCGATTGTACAGACCTGTCTCTGCCTTCTTTATAATGAACTGCGTCAGTGAATTTGAAATATGGTACAATGAAAACCTATGGAGCAGGAGATTTTATTATCGCTGATCTTACCGGCCTATAACGAGGAACACCGCCTTCCGGAATGTATGGAGAAGGTGTCATCCTTTGTTGCTTCTCACCCGGAGCCGATCGAAGTAATCCTGGTGGAAAACGGCAGCAAAGACCGCACTTATGAAATGGGTCTTGAATACGCGGCGAAATACCCCTGGCTGCGGGTCCTGCAGGAGAAAAAAGCAGGAAAGGGAAATGCCGTCCGAAGGGGAATGCTGGAAGCACGGGGACGCTACCGCATGTTTGCGGATGTAGATTTTTCCATGCCAATCGACGAAGTTGACCACTTTATTCCGCCTGCGCTTGAAGGTTACCGGGTGGCGATCGGTTCCCGGGAAGTGAAAGGCGCGGTCCGCTATAATGAACCGGCGAGCCGACACTTCACCGGACGTGTTTTTAACCTGATTGTCCGTATCCTGCTCTCCCTGCCGGACATTCACGACACGCAATGCGGGTTCAAGAGCTTTTCCGCGGAAGCGGCTGAGAAACTTTTTCCCGTCCAGCAGATCGATGGCTGGGCTTTTGACGCGGAAGTGCTCTTCATCGCAAAGAAACTGGGATATAAGATCATTGAAGTCCCGGTCCAGTGGTATTATGACGGGAACAGCAAGATCAATGTGATCCAGGACTCGCTGAAAATGTTCCGGGAACTGCTGCAGATCCGAAAGAATTACAGGCAGGGACTGTATAAGTAGGATATAGGATATAGGGGATAGGATGCAGGATATAGGATATAGGATGTAGGGAATAGTGGATGGCGCGGTGCGCCGTCTTTTTTTCAAAGAGGTCTATTTGAAGCAATCGCCGACGTTGGAATTTGAACAGAGTCTATGGTCACAAGGATGTCTTTCCGTTGCCGGGATCGACGAGGCCGGACGCGGTGCATGGGCAGGACCGGTCAGCGCGGGCGCCGTGATCTTACCCGCAGATCCGGACATTCTGACCAGACTGGAAGGCGTCCGGGACAGCAAACTTATGACACCCGCCGAACGTGAAACGATGTTTGACGTCATCACTGCCAATGCCGCCGCCTGGGCGGTGGGAGAAGCCAATGCGGAGGAAATTGACCGCATCGGCATCCTGAATGCGACCAAAAATGCCATGAAACGGGCTATTGACGGTCTTGATATAAAGCCGGATCATCTGCTGATCGATTATGTCCGTCTGCATGATGTCACCATCCCACAGACCGGCATCAAACATGGCGACATGCTTTCCCTTTCCATTGCCTGCGCCTCGGTTCTCGCGAAAGTCACCCGGGACCGCTACATGCGCGGAGAAGCCGCAGCGCTTTACCCGCAGTATGGGTTCGATCAGCACAAGGGATACGGGACAAAGCTGCATCAGCAGGCTTTGGCGGAATTCGGTCCCTGTCCCATCCACCGCAGAAGCTTCCACCCGCTTGCCGATGAAGCGACGCTGTTCTGATGAGTCATTTAAATTATTTTTCACATTTTTCCATTTAGACTTGATTCAGGATATTTCTTTTCCGATCAGGGATTCAAATTGCTTCGAATCAAAACCCGGGTAAAGCTCTGCCATGAATTCCCGGATCTCCCGATAGGAATGTCCCGGTGAAAGCCGGTATGCCTCACTGACAAGCGATTCTCCCCAAATCTCCTCCGGACGCGCATAAACAGAGACATCCCAGCCGTAATCCAACCCGAATTTGTTCTTTTTCGGTCGGAAATCGGAAATAACGACAAACAGCATGTTTTGAAGAGTGGTGATCGAACCGTCGAAGTTCTTTTCACCGCCGCGTCCGAAACCGGCTTCCCGCTTGATCTGCCAGCCGGGCATTTCCGGGGCCCCGGTAAGGCAGTCCATGATCTTTTTCTGACGAAACTGCACCTGCCCCGCGTACCAAAGGTCTTCAAAATCATATCCCTGCCGTCGGTATGAGAGAAATACCGGCAGCCATTCCCGGGAAATGATCCCGGCTTTCCCGCCGAAAAACTTGCCATAGGCCATCCGCTGATCCCGGGCGGCCAGCTTTCGCCACTCCCAGGGGTCCCGTTCCGCCACACCGCTCCACCACCAGCGCGGGTCAACAAACTCCTCCACGGAAAAACCCTCGATCCCGTTCCGGAACAGCGGAAGAAATCCCACGCGATCGATCAACGCTGTCAGTTCGTCAAAATTGTGAACGCATTCCGGATCATCTTCCGGCAGTCCGTACACGATCCATTCACCTGCACTGTTCCCCATTCTTTTCCTTATTTCGTGACTATTCAGAAGGTTCTGCCGGAACAGTCCCTCTTCACTTCCTCTGAACAGACACCTTATTTCTTATTTCCTATTTCTTATTTCGAAAACGCCCAGCCGCTGATGATATCGGCTGTAATTTGAACCTGTTCACTGCTTTCGAGTCCGGTCACCCCGTCACCTTTCTGCGGACCGTAATCCCCGAATGAGGCATGATTCCCACCGGGAATGACCACTTCCAGCGTATTCTCCGGCAGATTCGAACGATTTTTCTCATAGGCATCCCGGTTGAGAACACCATCCTCAGAACCATAAACGCTCAGCACGGACAGGCCGCTATCTTTCAAATCAGTGATGGAGTAGGAAGCCAACAACACCAACCCATCCAATTGCTGCGGATGTTCGGACGCATATAAAGAAGCGGCAGCGCCTCCCAGAGAATGTCCCGCAAGGATCCAACGGTTCACCTCGGGAAAATCCGCATAAACCGCATCAGCCGCATCGGCGTTCAGGATTGCCAGCTGCAGCGGCATCCTCACCAAAACACAAAGAAAATCCCGTGCCGCCAGCTTTGCCATCAGCGGTGCATAAGCCACATAATCGATTTTTCCGCCCGGATAAAAAATCAGTCCGGCTTGAACGGAATCCGGTCGAAAAATGATTCTGTCGTTTTCCTGTATGATCGTGACTCCGGGCACATCTTCTGTCAAAACCGCTGCGGCAGAAGGATAGGCATCGTAATCATCTGTTATATAAACAATTCCGCCGGCCAACAGGAGCAGGAGGATCAGAAGTAAAACGGACCAAAAACCTCTTTTTCTCTTCATTCATAAATCAGCGGTTCATCTCACTGTGGAACCCGGTGGAATAATGGTCCGCGATCACAGCTTCGATCTCCGGCAGGGTGGACTGCGGCAGGTCGCCCGGGATGGTGTTTTTCATCGCGGAGACCGCGTTGCCATATTTGACCGCCTTCTCCACATCACCGTTGGATGAAATCAGGCCATAAAGCGCTCCGGCGATATAAGAGTCACCGGAACCGATGCGGTCCACCACATCGATGTTCTCATAGGGCTTCTCATGGTAGTAGCGATCTTCTTCAGCACTGTAGGCAAGGGAACCGAAGGAATGCAGTTTGGGGCTGTGAACGGTTCGCTG
>CAYWKZ010000194.1:0-3522 GCA_964459115.1 uncultured Leptolinea sp.
ATATATGACCGAGCAGAACCTAACCGGAAATCTTGGGTGCTTTTATCAACCGATCCGTAACTACCGTGTTGAAAATTCCTCGCTTGGACGTTCCATTGAATTGGATGGTCTTGCAGAAGAGATTAGTACAAAAAAAATAAAAGCGCTGCTTGTTGTGGAGTGTAAATATCGGAAAGCTCCTTTTTCCCTGAAGATGTTTGAACATCTGAAGGAAAGTGTTTCTGTTCTCGGAGAATATGCCCCGATAGACTATTGGCTGTTTTCCAAGGCAGGCTTTGAGGAAAGCCTGATATATTGCAGGGATCCTCATGTACATTTGAAGCGTTTAACCGATCTTTTCCATAATCATGAAGATGAAATGAGTGAAGTCATACCTGATTCAATTGTATAATTATCCCCATGGACATACAAAAACGTGCGGAATTGCTTTCTCCCTGCGGGAATTTTGACTGCGTGAAAGCAGCGGTTAACAACGGAGCGGATGCCGTTTACCTGGGCGGACGGCTGTTCAACGCCCGGGCCTATGCCTCAAATTTTGATGATGAGACGCTGGAACGGGTCTGTAACCTTTGCCACAGCTATCAGGTGAAAGTCTATGTCACCGTCAACACGCTGTACAAAGATGAAGAATTCGAAGCCCTCGTCCCCTTTATCGACGGTCTTTATGCCATGGGCGTTGACGGGCTCATCATGCAGGATCTCGGGGCGATCGCCCTGGTGCGGAAATACTGGCCGGAGCTCCCGGTCCATGCCTCCACACAGCTGACCGCCAACAGCCTCGATGATGTGAAAGCCTTCGAAGCTATGGGACTGACGACAGCCGTGCTCAGCCGCGAGCTGAACCTTAAAGAAATCGCACACATCGCTGCCAACACAAAGATGCGCATCGAGACCTTCATCCATGGGGCGCTGTGTGTCTCTTACTCCGGCCAGTGCCTGATGAGCTCCGTGCTTGGGAACCGCTCCGGCAACCGCGGTCGGTGTGCGCAGAACTGCCGGCTGTGTTACGAACTGCTGTGCGGTCGGGAAAAGATCGCTCAGGGACATCTGCTTTCCACGAAAGATATCTGCACCCTGCCGCTGCTGCCGGAACTGCTGAAAACCGGGGTAGCTTCCCTCAAGATCGAAGGACGCATGAAATCACCCGAGTATGTGGCGGGAGTGACGGGAATCTACCGCAAATATCTGGACCTGTTTTACAGCGATGCCCCTTACAAGGTGGACCCGGCAGACACGCTGGCACTGCAGCAGCTCTTCAACCGGGGCACATTTTCAAAAGGGTATCTCAAGACCCATTCCGGGATGGAGATGATGTGCCCGACTCACCCGAAGCACTGGGGCGTTTATGCCGGCAGGGTGCTCGCCTACGACCGAAAAAAAAAGCTGGCAGCGATTCGTTTTGAAAAATCCATGATCCCGGGCGACGGGATCGAGATCCGCACCAATGATGAAGAAGGCACCGGAACCTATCTGAACAAGCCCTCGAATACCGGGCAGAAATCTTTAATCTCCGTCCGCGGTGAGATCCGGGAAAATCAGGAAGTCTGGCAGACCTATGACAAACGCCTGATGGATGCGCTCAAACCCCGCTATGAAACGATGACCTGTAAGGTTCCTCTGGATGCCACTGTATCGCTGCATGAAGGGCAGCCTTCCCGGTTGAGTCTTACTGCGGCAGGTGTAACAGTGGAAGCAGAGGGAGATACACCGTCCATAGCAATGAACCAGCCGCTGACTGCCGAAAGCGTCTCAGCCCAGATCGGCAAACTTGGGAACACGATCTTCCGGGCCGAGCGGATCAGCGCAGATGTGGAAGACGGGCTTTACCTTAATAAATCTTCACTCAACAGCTTAAGAAATAACGCAGTTGAATTACTGCGGAATAAGCTGATTACCTTAAGAAAACATGAAAGAAAATATCCCGTCATTTTAATGCCGGATACAGGCAATTTCGGATCAATGAATTTTCTTTCTGTATTTGTTAAGAACAAAGCACAATTCAGCGCAGTTCTCGACTTTGATATCGTTAAGGTGATATACGTTGACATGAATGATACCTTAATGAAAGATATCGATAAATTTATAATTCAGGCTCATAAGCTTAACAAATTAATATACGTGAAACTTCCAAGGATCTGGCGCGATTATATAAAAGTAAACACTTCAGAATCTTTTAAGCTTTGTCCCGATGCCGGAATCGACGGTTTCCTGATCAGCAATCTCGGGCAACACCAGGCAGTGAAAGAAAGCGGGAAACCCTTCGCACTGGATATCACCGGCAACGTGCTCAACAGCCGGAGCTATGAATTCTGGAAAGAGTTAGGTGCGGAGAGCATCGGTCTCTCCGTGGAAATGAGCCGGGATGAGATCAACGGGCTGGCAGACCGGTCCCGGGCGGAGATTCTGGCTTATGGATGCCTTCCGCTGATGGTCACCCACCAGTGTCCCATCGGCAATTTTGCCGGCAAAAAACAGAACGGTATCCACTGCGCGAAGTACGGACATTCCGAAAAATACACGCTGCGCAGCGGGAAGGATGAGTTTCACCTGGATACCGACTGCAAAAACTGCATCTGCACCATTCAGACCGCCGCTCCCATTGACATCCGGGAAGATATCAATTCTTTTAAGGTTAAAACATTCAGACTAAACTTTGATGATGAAAATTATGAGGATACTGTCATTATCTTAAAGAATTATGAAAAGATATTGATGAGTAAAGTCTCTTCACACACTGCCATTCCGAACATCTACGACAAATCCGTTTTATAAAAAACAGCGTTAAAATCTGCAGTCGACTGCTGTTTTTAACGCTGTTTTTTTACAAAATTTCACATTCCCAGCAAATAAACAGGGTAAGTATAAGCCAGTTCATTGACAGGCCGTATTTTGTCACAGGTGTCAAGGATCAATCCAGACTTGACAGGCATATGATATTTTTGAAGAACTGAAAAATTACGGGTCGGGTTTTTTGGAGAACTCCCCGTCTTGATCTCTATTGGGTAAATTGTATTCTCTTTGATGAATAACAGGTCAATTTCTTTTTGATCCACATCCCGGTAATAATATAGCACATCCTTTGGATCGATATTGTGTGCATAAAGATTTTTGATCAGTTCACTGACTGCGTAAGTTTCAAAAAAAGCACCGTTCATAGCGCATTGCTCGAGTAATTCCGCATTTGGCCATCGGCACAAATATGCACAGAGCCCGGTATCCATAAAATAAAGTTTTGGCGCCTTGATGATTCTGTTTGATATGTTGGCCATATAGGGCTGCATCAGGCAAATGATTCCGGATGTTTTCAGGATCGATATCCATCTTTTGCAAGTCCGTGTGTCGATGCCAACATTGTTGGCTATGATTTCATAATGCAATTCCTGTGATGTACGCAATGCAATGATCGAAAGAAAATTTCGAAATAACATCTCGTTATCAGCTGTGATCAGCTTTCGTACATCCTTTTCGATGTTTTTTGCAAGCCCTTTTTGGAGGAAAGTGCAAAAGATTTTTGGAGGTAAT
>CAYWKZ010000195.1:0-3510 GCA_964459115.1 uncultured Leptolinea sp.
CAGGTTGCATTGACTCGTTTGACGTGAAATCGGTATTAATCAGTGCTTCCTTAATTTACCAAAAAGTTAGTTGTATGTAACTATTGACAAGTTCGATATTGGAATAATGATTATAATGGGATCGATGAATAAAAAATGCGGAATCGGCTGAAGTCCTTAGGGGCTTTCCCGAGAGAAAAAGAAGGAAAATGCAATGAAAGCAGATTATAAGAATTGGATGCCAAAGGGTATGGTGATGTCTTTTCTTGGCGGTGCGGTTTTGTCGGTAATATTGTTTGTCGTTTTCGGATGTACCGGCCTGCTTGAAGATAGTACACTGAAAACCGTGCTGAAAATAGTCTTTCTGGTTTTGACGATCGCTCTGTGCTGTGTGACGATCTGGTCCGTGATGATGTACCGTGCCTTTTCCTATGACGGTAAGCGGCAGATGTCCCGCCAGATCATCGAAGGCATTGCGGACTATGTCAAGCTGCCGGCAGGCGGGACCTGTTTGGATGTGGGCTGCGGCAGCGGTGCGCTTTCGATCGCAGTTGCCAAACGCAATCCGCAGGCTTCGGTTGTCGGGGTTGACCGCTGGGGCGCTGAATATGCCTCATACAGCAAGCAGCTTTGCGAGAACAACGCGAAGGCAGAAGGTGTGAACAATACGCGATTTCAGCAGGGTGATGCGACCCGGCTGGAATTCCCGGATGAAACTTTTGACGCGGTCACCAGCAATTATGTCTATCACAACATCCCGAGCAGCGACCGGCAGGCTATCCTCCTGGAGACGCTCCGCACGCTGAAAAAAGGCGGGACCTTTGCCATCCATGACATCATGTCCAAACGCCGCTATGGAAATATGCAGGATTTTGTCCGGAGGCTAAAAGAGATGGGCTACCAGGATGTGCGGCTGATCGACACGACGGACGGGATGTTCATGAAAAGGTCGGAAGCGCTCTGGATGGATCTCTCCGGTTCCACGCTGCTGGTCGGGAAAAAATAGAAAGGAGTCAGCAATGGGTGTGTTGAATAAAATCTTTGGACAGACCAGAAAACCGGAAGGTTTCCTCGGAAAAATGATGGTGAACTCCATGAATCCGGGTCACGCCAAACTGGCTGACTGGGGTATGCTGCATTTGCCGGAACTCAAACCGGAACGTATCGCAGATCTCGGCTGCGGCGGCGGACGGAACGCGGCTGAACTCCTGAAGCGTTATCCCGGGGTCCATGTGACGGGCGTTGATTATTCCGATGTTTCTGTCGCAAAGGCTAAAGATTACAATAAAGATTCGATCAGTGCCGGGCGGTGTACCATACAGCAGGGCGACGTATCGGATTTGAAGCTGCCGGCGGGATCCTTTGACCTGGTTACAGCCTTTGAGACGATCTATTTCTGGCCGGGTCTGGTGAAGTGCTTCAGTCAGGTGGCAAAGATCCTGAAGCCGGGCGGTGTTTTCCTGATCTGTAACGAATCCGACGGATACGATGCCACCGGGCAGAAGTTTTCGAGGATCATTGACGGCATGCGGGTCTACAAAGCGGAGGAGATCGAAGCTGCACTAAAGACTGCCGGTTTTTCCACCGTCGTTTCGGACCATCATCCGTCGAATCCCTGGATCACGGTGCTGGCAGGAAAGTGAATGTGTGAAACAGCGGGAACAGTTCCTTCCGTCTCAAGTGAAATAGGCCTCCGAGTGTATCAATGATGGAAAGGAGCCGGATTGGTAATTTCCGATTTCGTGTTATCATATAGTTGGATGACTGAATCGGGGTGTTTAGAAAACATGCAGAATATGAAATACCAACGGCTCCCTTACGAGGAATATTTCATCAACACAAGTGAGGATTATACACATACCGGGCGGGTTACCTGGCCGGTGAAGTATACCGCGGTGAAATATTATACGTCAAAGATAGACAAATTATTTGGGTTTGCCCATGAGGTCAATTATGATATCCATTATGAGCCGGATCGCAATGTGATCCAGGTGAATTTCCAGTGTACGAACGGTCGGGCCGATTGGATAGCAAATATATTTGAATCTTCAAGCCGCTATTATGACGCAATCGAATTCGAAGGTGAGCCGCTTCAGATCCGGGTGCACCATGGCTGGGGAAATATGTATCTTGCCATCAAAAAGCGGATTCGTGAAGAATGGTCGGATCTGCATGAGGCACACCCCGATGCATTTACAGAAATACTCGGATGGTCTTTAGGGTCAGCCGTTGCTTGTCTGTGTTGTCAGGACCTGAATTATAACTTTGGCGTCAAACCATATCTGTATACTTTCGGCAGCGTGCGCCCGTTCCGATATACGCCGCTGAACAAGAGACGGATGCGCCGGTATTTCGAGACGCTGTATACGGAATGTGCGAATTTTTCCGATATCAATGATCTGATCACTTACCTGCCGCCATTCACCGGCTTCACAACGATCAAGCGCGTCAATGTGGGAACTGAACTGAAACGTTCATTTTTCCGGTTGATTCAGCCGATGCTTTACCATATTCATTACGATCAGCCGGAACTGTACAAAAAATACGCCGGGAATCCTGTGGAAAAACCTGATAATAAACAGCAGACAGTGTGATGACCGTGCAATATTTTGGAATGATCTATGAATCCATCTATGATACCGTGATACCGTAACTGTTCAGCATTTATATCAGCCTTTTCAGTTTCAATTGAAATTCCGGCTTTGACACATATTCCAGGTAGACCGGTCTGCCTGCATACTCCAAAAAAGCTTTATAACGTTCAATGTATGCCGGTGCCTGGATCAATTCCAAAACCTTGTTTTTCGGGATAAACGCTGTCTCCGAATTTTCTTCAGAAGTATTCAGTGTTCCGCCTTTTGAATAACAGATAAAATCAAGCATGATTTTCGTCGGTATTTCTTTTACGCCATTATAGCCGGGGTATTTGCCGGTGTTTGATGAAATACAGAAAACCTCACCGACTTCAACCTCAATGCCTGTTTCTTCCATAAGTTCCCGCTTGACAGCGTTTATCAGGTTTTCACCGACCTCGACCTGTCCTCCAGGAAATTCCCACCCTCTGCGGTTATTTTTGATCATCAGGATCTCGTTTTTCTCATTTATGACGATCCCTGCTGCTGCAATGATATGTAAGGACATGACCCATTCTGTATTATCCATTTAACTTATTTTCCTGAATTACCCCATTTGAAATGGATATTTGTCTATTAAGAACATAAAATTTTCTTTGTCACGATGAGATTCAGAAACTTTGTTCTCTGAATCTCATCGTGAGGTTTCCGGGCGCTGCCGCCCCCATATCTCCGCCTGACAGTTTTTAGAGGTGTCCTTAAGACGCTTTCTGCCCGCTCATAATCAGAATCGATCAGCAAGATCCGCTCTCCGGCATTTCCATGAACTCATCGATTGCTTCCAGTACAGGACGGGCATATCTCTCACCGCCAAAGAGCCATTGTTCATGCTGCATGTCAAATTCCCTGATATCCGGATCACGAAAATATTTTTTATAGCGCCTCAGATATTTTTCTC
>CAYWKZ010000196.1:0-3491 GCA_964459115.1 uncultured Leptolinea sp.
TCTGACCAGCACCTGCTGGCAGCGTCGCTGATCGAGCAGCAGCAATGGCCCCGGCTTTGGGACCTGCTGCCGAACCTGCCGCTGCTGTGCATGCCTCCTGTCTGCAAGGCGCTTTCCGCGGCGGGATTCAGCCCTGTACAGGCGGATGAGAAAGCCTTTTTCCAGGAGCTTTGCGCGAAGATCAGCGCCTGTGACAGGCTCTCACTGATTCCGGTCCGGGAACGTTTGGGGGAAGGGCTTGGTACTGCCATCGATCTCTGTGCCGGCGGCCCGTACACCGCTGTGTTGTTTGCGGACAAAAAGATCCTGCTTTGGGACAGGCGGGATCCATTTGCCGCGCCGCTCCGCATCAGTTCGAACCACTTCAGTTTCCGCCGGGCGGTAATCAGCCGGGACGGGAAGTATCTGAGCGCGGATTGCGGGAAAGACGGCATCACCGTCTTTTCACTTCCCGGCGGACAGGCGGTGAAGACTGTTTCGCTGGGCGGAACGCTGCTCTCCGGGCTTTTCCTGCAGCCTGACGACAGGCGGCTCATTGTGCTGCTGCAGAACGGGAAGGGTCTCGTTTATTCCTTCCCTGGCGGGACAGAGCTCCATCAGTTTGATCTGGGGCTGAAAGACTGCATCCGCTCGGCCTATGATGCGGAAGGCAGCTGTCTCTGCGGACTGACCGCGGAGGGAGAGTGTGCCGCTTATGACCTCAGCGCCAGGCGTCCGCTGAATGCGGTCAGTATGCACGAGCGGATCCTTTCTGCCCCGGAACATATTGCTTCCCATCGCCTGCCTTATCTTTCCCGGGAGGAAAGACTTTCGGTCATGAACCTGCTTTCCGGGAAACCTGTTCTGGAGAAGATCGACCTCAGCGGGAAAAACGTCCGCCGGGTCATCCCGATCGCGGAGGGGGAGCTTTATGCTCTGGGGACGCTTGACGGGAATGTCCTGATCTTTGACCCGGTCACGAAAGAGAGTGCGGCGGTTTTGTCCTTCGGAAGCAGATCTGCCGTCACGGGGTTGTGTTATGATGAGGCGGAGAAAACGCTTTATGGCTGCAATTCCGCGGGGACAGTCCGCAGCTGGGATCTCAGTCTGTTTTCCGACATGATCCGCGTCCTGCCCCTGACGCAGCTGCCGGGAATGAACCGCATCGATGAATTCGTCAAAAATAATCCGGAGACGGGTGTGAAAGCGGCAGCCGAGTGGCTGAAGACCGTCGTCGCCTGGCGCAGGCGTTTTGACATTGAAATAGAGTTTTAAAAAATATGTCCGTGAAGAAAATTTCGCTTTCTCCAGCGCAGATCAATGAGCAGCTGCAGGAGATCATGAACAAGACCGCGCTTGCCGAAAACTACTGCCTGGAAGCGGAGACCGTCAAGACCTATAACCTGATCGTCAACCTTGAAAAAAGCCTTCCGGCAAAAGAGACCGGCCTGAGCAATTATTATCTGCTGTTCAACGCCTGGATCCGCTGGCTTGCGGACTGGAAGAATTATTCCTTGAACCTGATGCACCGCAGACGGCTGCTGGGTCACCTGAACCAGCAGCTGGGTGTCGGAAAATTTACGCTGCAGATCTATCCCTATGCTGCCCGGCTTTACAGCTATAAGCTTGAGGGAGGCAAACCGCTGATCCAGCTTCATGAGGCGCTGGACTACATGACGGAATATGACTGCAAGCGGTTTGCGCATTGCATCCGAAGACATCGCTGGACCGATCTGAGACAGCTGGTGACGGAATATCAGGAGCGGACCCCGCTCTCGAAGGAATTGAGCACCTTCTTCCATGAGACGAAAGCCAATCCTACCCACGAAAACCGGACGAGGGGACGCTGTTATGACCTGGAGTCTGTGTTTGCGAATTGCAACCAGCGTCATTTCGGTGGGAAGATGGCTCGCCCGAAGGTGATGCACTGGTCGGTGAAGGTCAACCATTCCACCATGGGGTCTTATAACATTAATGAAGACACCTTGATGATCAACCGCGGGCTGGACCGCAGCGACGTGCCGGCTTATGTGCTGGATTTCGTGATGTACCATGAGCTGCTGCACAAGGCGCTGGGCGTGAAGACCTCCGGCTCCCGGCGCATGTCCCATACAAAGGAATTCCGCGACCTCGAACAGCGTCATCCCGATTATGACCGCGCCCAGGCCTTTATCCAGAAAAACGCGAGACGGCTCTGAATTATATGAAGCACACCCGGCCGGTTGTTTTGCTGCATCTGTCCGGAAGGTGCCTTGTGTATTGCGTCTTTTGGTACTTGACGAAAAACGGAAAAACAACTATAATGAAATCAGGATATAGGCGGGAATGCCTGAACATTCCCGCCAAGCTAAAATTATTTTCGAGTGACTTTAATTTCTAAAGTCAAGACAAATGTAAACCCTAAGACCGATACTCTTAGGGTCTTTTTGTCAATCAACTCTATTTTCATTTTAGCCTCCTGATCACCGCCTCATTGCCGGCAATCCATTTGCTGTCAATGTTTGGCGGAATTTGGTGACAGGTGTCACCAATCAAACAGGAAGATTTTTCTCTGTTTTGTTGGAGATACCTGTCGATCAGGAATTTGCTGTCAAAGTTCCAACTAAATTTTATCATGATTTTTTTTTCTCATAGTCGGATTCCTGAGAGAATTTTATAGTCATGAAGAGCCAAAATGAGAGTTTTTGATAGCTTTTTTCCCTATAATTTGTCATGGTTGATAGAAAAGAAAGGGAAAAAACATGGAAGCACCTCGCCATTGGAGACTCAAAAAACAACGCTACAGCCTGACCGGGGAAGTTTGCCCGCACTGCAGTGCGAAGATCTTCCCACCCCGGGATGTCTGCCCGGTCTGCGGTCTGGAAGCGAAAACACAATATCAGTTCAGCGGGAAAGGAGAGGTCTACTCTTACACATCGATCAACGATGCGCCTGCCGGTTTCCGGGAGACTACACCTTATTCCATCGCGCTGGTGAAGCTGGAGGAAGGTCCCGTGGTCACAGCCCAGCTGACCGATTTGGGCGATGACCCGGTGAGCATCGGCATGCCGGTGGAGATGGTAACCCGCCGTCTGAGGGATGATGAAAACGAACGCGGCGTGATCCTTTACGGATATAAATTCCGCCCTGTCCTCGCTAACTGAATTTTTTTGATCTGATGATTCGAAAGACCCCGCGTCCCCGCGGGGTTTGTTGTAAAAAAGCACACGGGGACTGTTGCCGTCAGGCGACTGTCCCGTTTCAACAGTCCCGGATTTCGATGATCAATACGTGCCTTGTTCGGCACACAGACCTGTCATCTGTGCGGAAAGAGCAATAAACGGGGCAAAGGAATACCTGCTGTTCCACATCCGCAACATCTGCATGCAGTGGCTGGGCAGTGACGATCTCTGTCGCGGCTATGAGCGCTGCTTCCATAAGGAATCGCCCTACGTCAACCCGTTCGTGAAGCCGTAACTTCAACAGAGGGACGGGTCCCGCAGGGGCCTGTACCTCGGGGACTCGGCATCTTC
>CAYWKZ010000197.1:0-3427 GCA_964459115.1 uncultured Leptolinea sp.
ATTATGAGGATGAGATCCCGGATTATAACAAGATCCCGGGCACCAATTTGAGATACAACGACCTATACGAGTAGAAAGCAGCCAATATGCCGGGATCCGGAGAATCCCGGCTGCCTGCATTTAAGGAAACGCTGATTAATGCCTATTTCATGGCAATTGAGTCAATACAACCTGTTCTGTTGACTCAATTCTGAGTCAACGAAAACAGGTCACTTTGACTCAAGCCGATTAAATCAGCGTTTCCTTAAGCTTACATTCAGGCCGAAAATGAAAGTTCACAACAAAACAAACAGACACAATCCTCCCTTGGTCTGGTGAAGCAGCTATTCAACTTTCAAGGTTCATCTTATTTTTTACAATTCCGGTAAAGGCTTCATTCGCTGAATATTGTGCGATAAATTATACCAAATCAGAAGCCCTTTTTTGTCTTGCTTTACTTAATAGATGAAAGAAATTTCTTTAAGATACCCTGTTTTTATTCGGATATTTGATGAGAAATTAAAATCTTATGAATAATTCAGGATTAATATCGAGTTCTTAGAACCGTTCACTCAATGGAACTGCATCATCCGCCTGATTCAAAATGATGTGGTTGTTTTGTGACAGATTCTAATGCGGCAAGATCCAAAATATAGCCGTGCGTTACGATTTATCGACTATAATAAGTACAGAGTCAAAAAGAGGAGGAAAAACCAATGTATGATTATTTGATCATAGGCGCCGGACTTTATGGTTCGGTGTGTGCCCGGGAGCTGACCGACGCGGGGAAGTCCATCCTTGTCATTGACAGGCGGGATCATATCGCCGGGAATGTTTATACCGAAAAGATTGAAGGCATCAACGTCCATAAATACGGTGCACATATCTTCCATACCAATAACAAAACGATCTGGAATTATGTCCAGCGCTTTGCGACATTTAACCGCTTTACCAACTCTCCGGTCGCGAACTACAAAGGCGAACTCTACTCCCTGCCCTTCAACATGTACACCTTCAACAAAATGTGGGGTGTTGTTACGCCGGATGAAGCTGCCGCGAAGATTAAAGAACAGCGTAGGGCTGCCGGGATCACGGAACCGAAGAACCTGGAAGAACAGGCGATCTCCCTGGTTGGCACTGATATCTATGAAAAACTCATCAAGGGTTACACGCAGAAGCAGTGGGGGCGTCCCTGTACGGAGCTGCCTGCCTTCATCATCAAACGCCTTCCGGTCCGTCTGACTTTCGATAACAATTATTTCAACGCCCTCTATCAGGGCATTCCCATTGGCGGGTATACGAAGATGGTGGAACGAATGCTCGCAGGAATCGAAGTCAGGACGGGCGTGGATTATTTCGATAACCGGGAATACTGGAATTCCATAGGGAAAAAAGTCATCTATACCGGTCCGATCGATGCCTATTTTGATTATGAATTGGGTCCGCTGGAATACCGCTCCGTTCGCTTTGAAAATGAGGTGCTGGATCAGCCGAACTTCCAGGGTAATGCAGCGGTCAACTATACCGATGCCGAAACACCCTGGACCCGCATCATTGAGCACAAATGGTTCGAATTCGGCATGGATGAAGATGGAAACGATCTGCCAAAGACGGTCATCAGCCGCGAGTACAGTTCTGAGTGGAAACCCGGTGATGAACCTTACTATCCGGTGAATGACGCGAAGAATTCCGATCTCTATGCCCGGTATAAGGCACTGGCAGAAAAAGAAGAAAACGTCATCTTCGGCGGTCGTCTGGGCGAATACAAATATTACGACATGGATCAGGTCATCGCCGCAGCACTTGAAAAAACAAGATGATTTTATCACACGATACGGAAAGGTCGCTGCAAAACATACCAATCCATTCCGGGATCGGTGGCAACTGCGGAATCTCTCTTTGAACGGATGAGGATGCGAACATTTTTTATAATATGGTAAAATATTTTTTGCACATATCGAATGTGCACCAGTAAAAGGTATATTTTTTGTCAAAACTCATAGCTATTCGTCAGTAGATTTCTGTTTTTCGAATATGGTATTTGGAACAGATCGGCAAAATTTATGGCAGTAATACCCAAATGAGTAGTCTGTCTGCGGGGAGAAAAGAAAATGAAACAATTTCAAACTGTATATCGGGATCCGGATTCCTTTCGCAATACTGCAGCGGAATGGAATGTTCGAAGAACTGAAAATGCATCCGGGAAGACACTCATTCACATCTTATCCAATGGTGATAACACAGAAGACCTCAGAATTATCAGGGAAATCCTGGACCGGGAGATGCCGGACGCTGCTTACCTGGGTGCGTCCGCCTCCGGCAGCATTTATGAGGGAAACATCACCGAGGAAAAGCTGGTCATCACCTGCACGATCTTTGAGCATGCTGACAGCTTTGTGCGCACCCGGATGATTTCCCTTGAGAACAGGGACGCAAACGCCCTGCGGAAAGCACTGCGGGAAATGAAAGATGATTTTGCCGGCGTGAAAGCCATCGAGGTAATCATGACCATCGATACCATTCCTGTCCGGGAAGTCTGCGCCATACTTCAGGAGGAAATTCCTGCGGAGATACCGGTCTGGGGCGGAGGTGCCTTCGGAGACAACGCTTTTACAGCGTATATCTTTGAAAAGGGCGAAGCAGTCAACACGCATGGCATTGTTCTGGCGTTCATGGGCGGCGAGGATATCCATGTCATGACTTCATACGTCATCGGCTGGCGGACACTGGGCGCTGCTCTGAAAGTGACACGGGCGGAGGGAAAGATGCTGTATGAGTTAGATGGCGCGCCCGCCTATCAGATCTATCAACACTATCTGCGAATTCCCAACGACGATCACATTTTCTACAATGCACTGGAGTTCCCCTTTGCCGTGAATCATCAGGATCGGATTCTGCTGCGCCATGGACTGGCCTGCCGTGAAGATGGCTCCATTGAAATGAGCACAGATATCCCGGAAGGCAGCATCGTGCACCTGACTTATGGCGACCCGGATACGATTATGCAGAATGTTTCCCTCTGCGCCGATCAGATCCGCTCCTTTGCACCGGAAGTCATTTCAATCTTTGACTGCTTTGGCAGAAAAAGCTTCTGGGGCGGCACAGTGGGAAGCCGTGAAACAAGACCGCTGCATATGCTTGCGCCGACATATGGGTTCTGTACAGCGGGAGAATTCATCCGCTGGCATGGCAGTATGGATCACCACAATCTCTCGCTCGTTGTGGCTGCCATGCGGGAAGGCGGCCCGGTCGAGAGTGATTTACCATCGGTTTTGGAAGAAGTCCGGCAGAATGAATCCGGCATGTCAATGGTCAGCCGTCTGGTAAACTTTATCAATACAGCAACGGCAGAGATCATTGAAGCCAATGGGCGGCTCTCGATCATGGCGATTACGGATCAACTGACAAAGCTGTTGAACCGTGGAGAGACTCAGAGACGGATCACGGA
>CAYWKZ010000198.1:0-3337 GCA_964459115.1 uncultured Leptolinea sp.
TATACAGGGAATCAATTGCTAATGGAGCGTGAAATGGGAATGAAAGAAGAAATTGTGGAATTCAGCGGCTGGGCGAACGGAGGGGCTGCATTGGGACGGCTTGCCGACGGGCGGGTCGTCTTTGCGGAAGGTGTCCTTCCCGGGGAACGGGCTGAAATTCGCTATGCGGATCGGGAGGCCCGTTATATTTCCGCGGAGGTCGTGAAGCTGCTGAGCAAGTCACCGATGCGCATTGATCCCCGCTGTCCGCTTTACGGCAAGTGCCGTTACTGCTGCCTCCAGAATCTGGAATATCCCGACCAGCTTCATGCCAAACGTGAGATCCTGGTCGACCATCTCAGCCGCATTGCCGGGACAGAAAATGCAGAAAAACTTGTGCAGCCCGTGATTGCTTCTTCTTCAGAATGGAATTATGCCCGCAGTCTTCTTCTCGGACTGGATGCGGATGGCAATTTCTGTGTACCGGGCAAAAAAGGCGAACCGGTGCGGCTTGAGGCATACTGTCCGATCACCGCAGAACCGATCAACGATGCGCTGGCTTCCTTTACTTTCGAACCGGAGAGCGGGATCGATGAACTGGAATTCCGTGCAGATGACGAGGATGGCTTGCAGCTCATCCTGCGGGGTGCATCGGATAAACCGGAAGACGAGATGGAAAACGATACGGATATTTCCGTCGTTTATCAGGGCCCGGAATCTTCCTGGGTGATGGCGGGCGTGAGTACATTGGCGCAAACAGCAGCCGGAATCAAAATTTGCGCTTCAGACAGCAGCCCTTTTATCAAAAATCCCTCAATTCTGGTCCCCTTGAGTGAAAAGCTGGCTCAGCTGCTCCCGGATATGAATGATGTTTCCCTGCTTCACCTCAATTGCGGCGCCGGGTTTTGGAGCTATTGGTTTGGCAGCCGCTGTCATGAGGTAAACGCGTTGATGCAGGATGAAGTCTGCTGTGAGGACTTTGCTTATAACCTGGATGCGTTGGAGAATGTTTCTCTGTATATCGGTGGGGTACAGGAGATCCTTCCCGGTTTGCCGGTACCCGGAAAGGAATGGACGCTGATCGAAGGCGGAACTACCGGCCTGCACGAGGAAGCTATCCGCCTGATTTGTGCCAGAGCTCCGCAAAAGATCATCTGTCTCTATGAGGATCCGGCTATCCTTGCGCGGGATCTGAAGCGCCTGAGAGAATGCGGCAGGAATGTGCGAACGGTGATTCCCTATGATCCCGCTCCGCAGACGGCTTCTCTGGGAGCGCTGGTGATTCTGGAATGATTTTGAAATTTATTCACGCTCCTTTTTCTTCCCATTGAGCACATTGATCAGGATCAGCAGCCATCCCAGCAGACAGAGGATCTCGGTGCTGTAGATATAACGCCGTTCCGGCTGGTTCATCATGCTGAGACACAGGTGGGAACAATGGAGCAGGACCAGCAGCATCCCGGACAGGGAATCGATGTTGATCCGGAGCACAAAAAGCAGCGTAAACAGCAGCAGGAGTGCAGCGAACGGAACGGATCCGGCTTGCAGTCTGGTACGTTCCAGCGCGGTTTTCATGTTGTCAGCAAGCGCGGTAACAAATTCGCTGAAGTGGATCATGAAGATCTTTCTGCTGACCTTTCCGAGTATCGGACTGCAGGTGATCAGGTCATAGCCCTGTTTTTCCGCTGCCGCGATCCCGACCTGCCACATGTTTGTGTTCTGGTCGGCATCCGGATATTGTTCTTTCAGCGTCAAAAGTTCTTGACAGAATTCTTTTAGTTTCGGGTCATCGAAGGCATCCTCATCACCCGGTTCCATGAGGTCGACGGCCCGGGCTATTTCAACATAACCGGAAGTAGGCATCCAGACAAAGATACCGTATTGCCGATAGATCGTGACCGCCGGAATGGCCGTGATTGCCAGAAAAGCAAGACAGCCGATCACCGGGATCAGGATACTTTTTTTATTCCGGAAAGTGATGACCGCGGAGACGATCAGCAGGATAACCAGAAAAATGTTAGCCGGGCGGATCAGAATGTCAATGGCGGAAAGAACACATACGATCAGGAAGAAAAGCGCGTTTCTTTCTTTCACGAGCAGGATAAAGAAAGCTGTGATCAGCAGAAGAACTGCCTGAGAAAGACACTCGGTCATGATGTAGCTGTTATCAACGCCGAGAAAACCACAGCTGAGGATCAGCTGCGCGCCAAACGTAAGCCACAGGGGAGAATAATACCTGCAGAAAATCAGGAACAGGGTCAGGAAAGAGACGAGGAGAACACACTTTTGCGCCCGGGCAACAGTAAGCAATCCAAGCGTGTCAGTGACCGATCCATTTTGGAGCGTCTCGTCCCGGAAGTGTCCCGCTTCATTCCGCAATTGGCTCAGACCTTCGTTTCCGCTCAGCTTATATACGGCTTCGATAAAAACGGGATAGCCCGGGGTGCGGATCGAGGATGCGGTATAGTGCTGCAGATAGGCTTCGCTGTCGGCTCTTTGCCCGACCATGTTCCATTCGGGCAGAAAATAGCAGACTGTGTTCCACATCACAACAAGGATTGCTACCACCCGGAAGAATTTTTGCTTGTCAGCTGCCTTGAAAGCGACCGCCAGCAGTACGAACAGCAGTCCGAAAAAGACGGCATTTCGCTGCAGAATGGGTTTGAAATAGAGTCCCCGGAGCGGGGTTGGCGGAGCGGAAAAAATCATCTTGTTCCAGGGAATGAGCATCATCAGAAGAAAGACAGCGGTGATCCCCAGTGTGATATTCCGCAGGAGCTCGTTGTCTTTATATTTTCGGCATATGCACAGGTTTGCTGCCACGGTCAGTGCGGCAAGAACGGCGAGCGCTAACAGGTAACGGGTCTGAATGGTGACCGGGCTGAGAACGCTGTACTCATGCACCTCAGGATCGTTATCAGAGGCGGAAAAGTAGATGTCATTGTTTTCCTGCATCGTGTACCGCCCGCAGCCCTGTGTCTTGATGACAGCGGTGATATCTTCATTGACAGACAAGATGCCCTGATCGGGGAAGCTGTCATCTTCTTTCAGGTAAACCGGCAGCTTCAGTCTGCTGACATTTTCGTTTGGAACATAGGCATAATAGCCGTATTGTTCATCATGTGTGATCCTGCTGACAGGTTCCTCTTTCCAGAAAAGGATCAGGCTGCCGGTGCGGTTCAGTGCGGCAGCAAGAAACAGCAGGATGATGCACCCTGACAACGCCGATATGATTTTTTTTGTGATTCCGTTCATGTTACTCCGCTGACTTCCCTTTACGATTTCTGTAACATCTTTCTATATATATGTGTTCACTTCATTGTTTGTTTTGCAATTCAGATAGAATGCTTCGCAAGGC
>CAYWKZ010000199.1:0-3330 GCA_964459115.1 uncultured Leptolinea sp.
ACAGAACAGGTTGCATTGACTCATTTGCCGTGAAATCCTTATGAATCAGCGCTTCCTTAGAATGAAGAATGAAACGTTCACTTGATTCTTCATTCTTACCTCTTCACTTTTTACTGTTTACAATAATGAAAGGTAGCGCTGCTGATCGGCAGCGGAGATTTTCAGCGCATCCATTGCCTGCTGGGCTGTCAATTTTAACGAATCCATCAAATTTTTAATAGATGCAACTTTTTCTTCTTCCCGGCCTTTGGCTATCATTTCGTTATCTCTGAATGTGAGTCTCATATATTCCAGTCTCCTTTCTTCATTTCGTTTGACCGCGTTTACGGCGTCATCAAGTTTCCGGCTGTATTGTCCTGTGACTTCTTCACAATCCAGATAAGTTAATATCTCCTTCAGTTCTTCGCTGATCTCACCTACGGAGCCTTTGGTATTGACGACAACTTTATAGGAATCATCCCCTAAATGCAGATCCGGTTCTTCCCGACACATGTTTTCAAATGTATAAACATAGCGATCTCTTCCGAAGGGATCATAATTACATATAAAAGGGAACCTCTAAAAAGTCATCTTTTTCTCTGTCCGGAGTAAAATCAGAGAAAAAATTCTCTGATTTTACTCCGGAGGTTTCCGGGGGCTGCCGCCCCCATACCCCCGCCCGGTAGTTTTTAGAGGTGCCCTTAAATATTTTACCCTTTATTTCAGAGAAAATCAACAGCCTTTTCTTTCTTCGACTCAGGGATCAGACGCATATGTCCCTGATTGGCGATCTGGCGGCAGGCATATACCAGAGTTCGGTTCGTTTTACCATCAGGAAAACTCTTTTTCATGAGGCAATTTAAACGCACACCGGGGGCGGGTGCAAAAATATCAGAAATCGATTTCCGGGAGATGGATTATTTCTTTTTCCTGCGTTTCTCGCGCAGTTTTTTCCGGGTAGCATTTGAGGGTCCTGCGCGGCCTGAGGCTGCCAGGGCACGTCTGCGGTTTTCCGTCTCCACCTCTTCCACATAACGGAGCCAGCGCTCATAGAAGGTATCCGGATCTTCCGTCCGGATGGCTGCTGCCGTTTCCGTGTCGCCCTTGTCAAGTGCCCGTTCGATCAGAAGCTGTCTGGCTTCCTCTTCGGTGAGTTCTCCGGGCGGCAGTTCTTCTTTTTGGGGTTCCGCTGCTGCCTCAGGTGCGGGTTCCGCTTTTTCCTGTCCGGCTTTCATGCGGTCTTCCATGAGCTCTTTCAAAAGCTGTTTGCGCGGCATTGTTGGGAAGGGTTTTGCCATCAGACCCATGCTCATCAGCTCCCGTTCCCAGCGCTCTTCCTCCCGCTGTTCCCGGGCCCGGATCTTTTCCTCTTCCGCTTCATTCCGCAGCATCGCCCGGGCCATCGAACCGTTCAGCGGCAGGGCATAAGCGTTCATGCGCAGGCTTTGCGGTTTGGACGGAGCTTGGTTGGTTCGGGGTGCGTCTTTGAAGGTCTGCGTCTGTTTGAGCAGGGAATCGGTTTTGATCTCCCCATCGCGGATCTTTTGGATCTTGACTTCGGTGGCTTTCAGCCGGTTGCCCAACCCGAACCAGCGGAATTCCCAGTTCAGATAGCTCAGCCCCAGCAGGTTGTTGTCTTTATACAGTCCGTCCAGCGCGGCATGGCATTTCAGCAGGTGGAAGGAAACCATGCCGACCAGCTCTTTGACCGACATGCTTTCCAGCCCCGGAAATTCGTAACCGTTCTTTTCCAGGACGGCTTTGGTCAGGCAGAGAGTGCCGGCTTCTTTGATGTTCTTTTCCAACTGCGCACAGTATTTGAGGTAGTTTTCAGAGAAACGGTTTTCGATGCAGGCGTGGTCGTAGATCTTGAGGGTATCTTCCCAGAGCAATGCAGCCGTGGCTTCAAAATCAAAGGGAGCGTTGCTGAAGGCGTTTGAGGCTTCCAACGGCAGATCGGCAGCTTTGATGTCCGTCAGGATCCCGCGGTTTTCCGAGCCACCAGATTCGCCGTACTGCCATATGCGGCGCATTTGCATGTCAACTGACAAATTTTCCTGCATGACTGCCGTTTTCACGATCTCCTCCCTCCTTTTTTTGAATAATTGTTTAGAAATTTATTTCTATCGTGTATTGTAAACGATGGATTTTGGTTTGTCAAGGGATTTTCTAAATTTATTAATTTAATTCTAATAAAATCTAATGAAATAAAAGGAACGTTTCTCACTGTTAGTGAGAAACGTTCCTTTTGTCTCACTTGCTTTTTGCTCTCTATTTTCCCGCGCTCAGACACTTTTCCGCCCACATGGAGTTACCCATCACACCGGCGTTGTCGCCGAGTTCACCCAGCAGGATGGTAATGCCCTTCAGCGGGGTGACATGGACGCGTTCGTAAACCACCTGACGGATCGGCGTCAGCAGCAGTTCACCGGCCGCGGCCACACCGCCGGTGATGATCACCCGCTCCGGTTCAAGGGCCATGATCATGTTCGACACAGCGATCCCGAGATAATAACCGGCCTGGTTATAAATATCAATGGCGATCTGATCACCTTTCTGAGCCGCTTCGGCGACCGTCCGGGCTTCCAGCTTGTTCAGGTCATATTCGCACAGCTCACCGAGGATGGTCGTACCGCCATGTGCAACTGCTTTCATGGCAGCCGAGCGAATCGCCGGACCGGAGGCATAGGTCTCCAGGCAGCCCTGTCCTCCGCAATTACAGCGGTTTCCATGAGGTTCCACTACCTGATGTCCCAATTCACCGGCGACGCCGGTTTTTCCCAAAACCAGATTGCCGTCGATCACAATACCGCCGCCAATCCCGGTACCCAGGGCAAAGCAGACCGCGGAAGAGCAGCCTCGGGCCGCACCGAATTTCAGCTCGCCCCAGGTGATGGCATTCACATCATTCAGTAAAAAGGTGGGCAGTCCGGTCTTGTCTTTGATCATATCCGCCACCGGCACATTCACCCAGTGATCCGGCAGATTGGTCATGAAAACGGAAACACCGGTCCGGGAGTCGATCGCACCGGGCAGACCGATCCCCGCACCTGATATTTCTGTGGGATTGATACCGGAATCCGTGATCATGGATTTGAAGAATTCAGCAATGCGGTCGATCACCGCATCATGTCCCTTATGAGCCATTGTCGGGATGGAGCGAACTCCGTAAACAATGCCCTTTTCCGAATCGACAATGGCGCCCTTGATGTTGGTTCCGCCAAGATCACAACCGATATATTTTCCCATTTTGCACTCCCTCTGTTTGAGCAATTTTTACTACGATTTACCTATTGAATTAAGGAAACGCTGATTTAATCGGCTTGAGTCAAAGTGACCTGTTTTCGTTGA
>CAYWKZ010000200.1:0-3194 GCA_964459115.1 uncultured Leptolinea sp.
TGTTTTCGTTGACTCAGAATTGAGTCAACAGAACAGGTTGTATTGACTCAATTGCTATGAAATAGGCATTAATCAGCGTTTCCTTAGGTGTTAGGAAAGTAGGAAATAGGAAATAGGGAATAGGGAATGAAGAGTGAAGAGGGAAGAATGAAGGTGTCAGGGAGCAGGGAGCAGGTGTCAGGTGTCAGGTGTCAGGTTTCAGGTGTTGGAAAGGTGGTTTTTCAACTCTTGATTTTGATCAGTTTTGTTTGCGTTTTTGGTCTCAACAGCGCCGCAGGACAGAATGCGGAGATCGTGACGGATACGATTCAGCGGATGGAGTTCTCTGAGACGGGAATCACGGACAATACGGAAAATTCCACAGGAACGGGATCAGCCGACGGCACGGGGAATTCTGCAGGTACAGTTTCGACTGACAGCTCAGGGTATCCCGTGGAAACAGGTTCAGCTAACGGCACGGGGTATACGGCGGGGACAGGTTCGGCTGACAGCACAGGGTATTCCATGACAACAAATCCGTCTGACATGACAGGAACGCCGGCAGCTGAAACGGATGCGGACGGGAACGGGATGGAAGTGCTGTGCCTGCCGGGGGTCTACCTGATCACACCGGACAGCTGCAACCCGCTGGGACCTTCGGAGTACCTGACGGATTATGTGGAAGCCGGAGGCGTCTATCCGGAGCCGCCCTTCACCGGGAAAAAGATCGACCCGGCGCTGATGGATGTGCCTTATCAATACGCCCGCATCAACGTGGACAACTCGGAAACGATCTACCTCTATAACACCCCGGAAGAGGCAGCCAACAGCACAAACCCGGTCGGGAGCATCTCCTCCGGCGCCATCCGCTACGTCTCCTATACCGACGTGGTCGACATCGGCTCGGGGCACTATGTGCACTCCAAAGGGCGGGACCTGTGGCTGCGCGCCTCACCGGCGGCCGTTTCTACCTCAACGCTGGGCCGGACCTTCACCAAGACGCCGGAGTATGACTTCGGCTGGATCGTGGAAGGGTGCAACCCTTACCTTGAAATGGATTACAACAAAGGGCTGAACACCACCGTCTACTACAACCGTGAGGACGTGGTGAACTGCTATGAGACCGTCGAAACCAAAGACACCACCTGGTTCCGCATCGGCGAAAACCAGTGGGTGGACCGCATCCACTTCCGCGCGGCCCACATCAACACCACCCCGCCCCCGGAGATCCCTTCCGACCGCTGGATCGAGGTCGACCTGCTGGAGCAGGTGGTGATGGTTTATGAGAATTATGAGCTGATCTACGCTTGCATGGTGGCCACCGGAATGAAGCCATACTACACGCAGCCGGGGATCTTCCAGATCTATCAGAAGAACGAATCCGAAAACATGACCGGCTCGTTTGAGACGGACAAGTCCGACTATTACTGGCTGGAAGATGTGCCCTTCACCATGTATTTCGACAAGCTGCGCGCCTTTCACGGGGCCTACTGGCGGGCCTGGTACGGCTACGAACAATCACACGGCTGTGTGAACATGTCGAACGGAGACGCGCACTGGCTGTATAACTGGGCAAACGTGGGCGAGTGGGTCTATGTGCACGACCCCTCCGGCAACACCCCAACCGACCCGGAGCTCTATCAGGAGGGAGGGGCGTAATCTTTATCGATCTCCGCCGGTGTCTCGCCGCGTTCGAGACGGGTGAGGGCTTCGTTGGTGTCGGGCGGGAGCTCGCGGCCGGAGTTTTCCTGGATGGTACGCATCACCTTGCCCAGCATCTGCGGGCTGTCAGAGCCCTCCGCCTCTTCGCTGATCTTCTGAAGGCGGGCCTTTTCTCCCGCAGCAACGCGGATGGGGCGGATCTTGCGGCGGACGGAGCCCGAACCGCAGTCCGGGCAGCTCACCGTGGCCGTGTCGTAGTCGGCATAGGAGAGGAACAGGCTGAAGGGTTTCCCGCAGGAAGAGCAGATATATTCGTAGGTCGGCATAAATCATAACCCTCAATATGTAATACGCAACAGGTAACAGGCACCTGAGTCGGCTGCGCGACTACAGAAGCCAGTCACCTGTGCTTTAATTTTAGCAATACTTCCATAAATTAAATTATAATCAAGGGAAGGGGATTAATGGCATGGAAATGGAAACTTCAAAATATTTCATCGAAGAGCCGAAACCGCTCATCCTGATCATCTCCGGACTGTCCGGCTCCGGCAAAGATACCGTCATCAATCGGCTGAAGGAAATTTCGACGGTCGATTTTCATTTTGTCGTCACCTGCAACACCCGCGCCAAACGCGAGGGAGAGATCGATGGGAAGGATTATCACTTCATCTCCCGAAAAAAGTTCCTGGAAATGATCAAAAACGGTGAAATGCTGGAGCACTCAGAGGTCTACGATGATCTGAAGGGCGTCCCCCGGTTTGAAATCGAAAAGGCCCTGCAGAACGGGAAGGACATGATCCTGCGGCTGGACTATCAGGGAATGCAGAAAGTCAAGGCAGTCTATCCCGAAGCCGTTTCCGTCTTCATCATCCCGCCCGATGCCGAAGCCTGGATCGCCCGACTCCGTGCCCGTAACACCGACAGCGAAGAATCGCTGATCGTGCGCATTCAGACCGCGGTCAGCGAGCTGAAACACATCGATGATTTTGACTATGTGCTCGTCAATGATGAGATCGATCACGCGGCAATGGACCTGCTGACCATCCTGCGGGCGGAGCACATGAGGAGCGGGAATCGGAAAGTAGTGGTTAGTGGTTAGTTGTTAGTTGCTGGTTGTTAGTGGTTGGTTGTTAGTTGTTAGTGGTTGGTTGTTAGTTGTTAGTGGATAGTGGTTAGTTGCTGGTTGTTAATTATTGAGTTTTACCTGGTGAAAACCAGCAACCAGAAACCAATAACCAGCAACCGAATTAAATGAGGAAGTTATGAGTGAAAATTATCGTCCTGAGGAAAGTGTACAGGAAGAGCTGACAGGAGAAGAGAAAGCGAAGCAGCAGCGGATCCCGTTCCAGATGCTGCAGGGGAAACCTTATGTGACCTGGTGCCTGATCGGGTTCACCGCGGCCGTTTACCTCGCGCAGGCGATCAGCAAGTGGCGGTTCGGCACAGACATGCTGATGGTCTACGGCGCCAAGATCAGCGCCTATATCACCTACCGTCACCAAATCTGGCGGCTCATCACCCCTGTCTTTCTCCATGCCTCCATCACCCATATC
>CAYWKZ010000201.1:0-2970 GCA_964459115.1 uncultured Leptolinea sp.
TCAACGAAAACAGGTCACTTTGACTCAAGCCGATTAAATCAGCGTTTCCTTAATTACCAATTATAACAATCAGTAATAAAAATCACGAATTTTCAAAAAATCTATTGACATAGTAAATGAATAGGTTTAATATATATGCAATCTTGAAAAAATCAAAAAAAGGAGGCAGAAATGATGACAACAGAAAAAACTACTGTTCAGAATAATGAAATGACAGTTGACGGAGCATGGGTTATGTGCGGGATGTGCTGTTGTATGATGTGCCTCTGTGAAGGTTTGGCTTAGCGTTGTACTTATTGCAGGAGAAAAACAGCCCGGTGTCCTGTGATAGGTCACCGGGAGATTTTTTTAAATAAAAGAAACAGGGAGTGAGAAATGAGCACTTATAAATTCGAAACATTGCAGTTACATGTGGGTCAGGAACAGCCGGATCCGGCAACAGATGCCCGCGCGGTGCCGATCTACCAGACGACATCCTACGTATTCCGCAACAGTCAGCACGCCGCTGACCGCTTTGGACTTGCGGACGCGGGGAACATCTATGGACGGCTGACGAACTCCACGCAGGACGTGTTGGAAAAACGCATTGCCGCTTTGGAAGGCGGCAGCGCCGCACTGGCGCTGGCCTCCGGCGCCGCAGCCATCACTTATACGATCGAAGCACTGGCGGCAAACGGCGGCCACATCGTGGCACAGAAAACAATTTACGGCGGCAGCTTCAACCTGCTGGAGCACACACTTCCCCAGTACGGGATCCGAACCACTTTTGTTGATGCACACGACCTGAACGAGATCGAAAATGCGATCGAGGCAGATACCCGGGCGATCTACCTGGAAACTCTGGGAAACCCGAACAGTGACATCCCGGATATCGACGCCATCGCTGAAATCGCCCATAAACACGGGCTTCCGCTGGTCATCGATAACACCTTCGGTACACCATACCTGATCCGACCGATCGAACACGGGGCTGACATCGTGGTACATTCTGCGACAAAATTCATCGGTGGTCATGGGACCACGCTGGGCGGCATCATTGTTGAGAGCGGTAAATTCAACTGGAAAGCCAGCGGCAAATATCCGAACATCGCCGAACCGAACCCGAGCTATCACGGTGTAAGCTTTTATGACGCGGTAGGGCCGGCAGCTTTTGTGACCTATGTCCGGGCGATCCTGCTGCGTGATACGGGCGCCGCCATATCTCCATTCAATGCCTTCCTGCTGCTGCAGGGTGTTGAGACCCTTTCACTGCGGCTGGAACGTCACGCGGAAAACACGAAAAAAGTGGTTGAATATCTGAATTCGCATCCGCTGGTTGAAAAGGTTAACCATCCTTCTCTGCCGGACCATCCGGATCACGCACTGTATGAAAAATATTTCCCGAACGGCGGCGCTTCGATCTTCACCTTTGAGATCAAAGGCGGGCAGGATGAAGCGTGGAAATTTATTGACAACCTGAAGATCTTCTCCCTTTTGGCGAACGTGGCAGATGTAAAAAGCCTTGTGATCCATCCGGCTTCGACCACCCATTCCCAGCTTTCAACGGAAGAATTGCTGGATCAGGGAATCAAGCCGAATACGATTCGGTTGTCTATCGGTACAGAGCACATTGATGATATCATTGCTGACCTGGAAAACGGGTTTTCTTCATTGGCATAAAAATTTATGATCAAAGGCCGAAGACCGATGATCATTTGAAACAAAAAGAAAGAAGGTATGAAATGTCTAACATTTATAAAGGTACATTGGGTTTGATCGGCAATACGCCGCTGGTGGAAGTAGTCAATCTGGAAAAAGAACTGAATCTGGACGCAACGGTTCTGGTGAAACTGGAATATTTTAATCCGGCCGGCAGCGTGAAAGACCGCATTGCCAAAGCAATGATCGAGGATGCAGAAGCCAGAGGACAGCTCAAGGAAGATTCCGTCATCATCGAACCGACCTCCGGCAACACCGGGATCGGCCTGGCAGCGATTGCAGCTGCAAAGGGCTACCGCATCATCCTGACCATGCCGGAAACCATGAGCGTGGAACGCCGCAACATTCTGAAGGCCTACGGTGCTGAGATCGTCCTGACCGATGGAAGCAAAGGCATGAAAGGCGCCATCGCCAAAGCAGATGAACTGGCAGCCGAGATCCCCAACAGCTTCATCCCCGGACAGTTCGTCAACCCGGCCAACCCGGCGATCCACAAAGCTACCACCGGTCCGGAAATCTGGAAAGACACAGACGGCAAGGTTGACATCTTCATTGCCGGTGTCGGAACCGGCGGTACAGTGACCGGGGTTGGGGAATATTTGAAAGAACAGAACCCCGCGGTGAAGGTCGTCGCGGTGGAACCGGCCAGTTCCCCGGTGCTTTCCGAAGGCAAGTCCGGAGCGCATAAGATCCAGGGCATCGGCGCCGGTTTCGTTCCGGATGTGCTGAACACCAGGATTTATGATGAGATCTTCCCGGTTGTCAACGAAGATGCCTTTGCCGCTGCCAGGCTGCTGGCGAAGAAGGAAGGAATCTCGGTTGGGATCTCCTCCGGTGCTGCCCTTCACGCGGCCATCGAACTGGCAAAACGTCCGGAAAACAAGGGGAAGGTGATCGTTGCGCTCCTGCCGGACAGCGGCGACCGCTATTATTCCACAGCCCTGTTTACGGAGTAAGAGGTTTTAGGGAAACGCTGATTAATGCCTATTTCATGGCAATTGAGTCAATACAACCTGTTCTGTTGACTCAATTCTGAGTCAACGAAAACAGGTCACTTTGACTCAAGCCGATTAAATCAGCGTTTCCTTAGGTTATAGGTTATAGGTTTTAGGTTTTAGGTTTTAGGTATCAGGTGTCAGGTTCGAGGTTTTAGGTTTTAGGTTTTAGGGGCTAACGTCTAAGGTCTAATGTCTAACGTCTAACGTCTAATGTCTAATGTCTAACGTCTAACGTCTAACGTCTAATGTCTAACGTCTAATGTCTAACGTCTAA
>CAYWKZ010000202.1:0-2936 GCA_964459115.1 uncultured Leptolinea sp.
AGGTGACGAAGCGCAATTACAACCTCATTTTCGGGATCATCCTTTCGGCATTCGTCGTGATCTTGCTCACGGTGGGTGTGTTCTGGACGCCTTATAACCCGGATGCCATGAACGCCGCGCAGCGCCTGCAGGGACCTTCCCCGGAACACATTCTCGGTACGGACAACTTCGGCCGGGATATTTTCTCCCGTGTCCTCAAAGGCGGCGTCAGTACCTTATGGATCTCCGTCTCCACCGTCCTGTTCGGGCTGGTGTGCGGCATCATCGTCGGTGCTTTCACCGGCTACTACGGCGGAATCCTGGATGAAATTGTCATGCGCCTGAACGATGTGCTGAACTCGTTCCCCTCCATCCTGCTTTCGCTGGTCTTTGTCAGCCTGCTGGGGCCGGGAAAGAAGAACGTGGTGATCGCACTGGGGCTGCTGTTCATTCCCAGCTTCGCCCGCATCACCCGTTCGGAGTTCGTCCGCATCAAGAACCTTGATTATGTGAAGTGCGCCAGGCTTGAGGGTGTACCCGACCTGCGCATCATGTTTGTACATATTCTGCCGAATGCGGTCAACACGCTGCTTTCAACCACCGCCATCGGCTTCAACAACGCGGTCCTGGCGGAAGCCAGCCTGAGCTTTCTCGGCATCGGCGTACAGCCGCCGGACCCGAGCCTGGGCCGCATGCTGGCGGAAAGCCAGACCTACCTGTTCTCCGCGCCCTGGTACACGCTCTCCGCAGGCGGGATGATCATCCTGCTGATCCTTGGGTTTGGTCTGCTCTCAGACGGATTGGGGGACATCGAATGATGCTGGAAGTCAAAGATCTCATCATCCGTTTCCATGACCGCATCGGCGGCGAGGCCGTCCACGGGGTCAGCTTCACCATGGACGCCGGCGAACGTCTCGGCATCGTGGGTGAATCCGGCGCCGGAAAGACCCTGACCGCGTTAGCCATCACCCGGCTCCTGAAGGATGTGACCGAAATCAAAGGGAACATCACCTTCCAGGGACAGGATATACTCAATGCCAGCGAAAAGGAGATGCGTGACATCCGGGGAAAGGACATCGGCTTCATTTTCCAGGATCCCGTGGCTTCCCTCAACCCGCTGATACCTGTCGGTCCGCAGATCGAAGAACCGCTGAAACTCCATACCGATCTTTCGAAAGAAGAACGACGGGAACGGGTGCTCCAGGCCATCCGGGACGTGGACCTGCCCGACCCGGAGGTCACGATCCGCAAATATCCCCATCAGCTTTCCGGCGGACAGTGCCAGCGGGTGATGATCGCCTCAGCCCTGATCTGTCATCCGAGCCTTTTGATCGCCGATGAACCGACCACCGCGCTGGACGTGACCGTACAGACCCAGATCCTGAGGCTGCTGAGGAAAAAGAACCAGGACGAAAACGTCGGCATTCTTTACATTTCCCACGACCTGTCACTGGTCCGCCGACTCTGCACCCGGGTCATCGTGATGTACAACGGCAATATCGTTGAAACCGGCGCTGTGGAACAGGTCTTCAACCATCCGCAGGAAGAATACACGCAGCGCCTGATCGCCGCTATCCCGACGAGGAACAAACGCTATGTCTGATTATGTCGTCAAAGTAGATCATCTCAACGTCTGGTACGGGAAACCGGGCATCTTCGGCGCGTCTCAACGCGTGCACATCCTGCATGACGTCAGTTTTGAGCTCAAACGCGGGGAAATCCTCGGCCTGGTCGGTGAATCCGGCTGCGGAAAGAGCACCCTGGCCCGGACGATCCTCGGCATGGAAAAGGACAAAACCGGCGCCATTGAACACAAGACTTTCCGTCCGCAGATGGTGTTCCAGAACCCTTATGGTTCACTGAACCCTTACAAAAAAATCGGCTGGATCATTGAGGAGCCGCTGCGGGTGCTCCGAAAACACAGCAAACAGGAACGCAGACAAAAGGTGCTGGACCTGCTGGACCGGGTCGGGCTGCCGGCTTCTTACGTCAACCGCTATCCGGACGAACTTTCCGGCGGGCAGCGCCAGCGGGTGGCGATCGCCGCAGCGCTCATCCAGCAGCCGGAGCTGATTTTCCTGGATGAACCGGTCAGCGCACTGGACGTAACGGTCCAGGCCCAGATCCTGCGGCTGCTGCTGGACGTGAAAAAACAGTTTAACCTCAGCTACCTCTTCATTTCCCACGACCTGAACGTGATCTACCAGATCTGCGACCGGGTGATGGTGATGAAAAAGGGTGAGATCGTCGAATCCGGCGACATCGAAACCGTCTACAACCACCCGCAGCATCCCTACACACAGCAGCTGCTGACTGAATAGCGCTTTCTACTTACCGACAACACTCCAGGGGGTGAGCATGGTCAGAATCGGCTCATCCGCTTTCCCGTGCTCGGTGATGAAAATCGCCACCAGACGCCGGCCTTTGCTGTCCCGCTTCTCAAAGGCTTCGTCCGCATCGACGAAAGTAGCTTTTTTAGACATGAACAGGTAATATTCTTTCTTATGCTTATCGATCGGCAGATAAGCCTTCATCGCTTTGACTTTTGTCTCCTCTGTCAGGATCTGCATGCCCTGTTCCGTGATGAATTCAAACACGGAATAAGCGCTCAGCACACCGTATAATTTATCCTGCTCAATGATCGGGACGTGGGAAAAGCCCCTGTCTTTCATCACATGGATGACCCTCAGCAGCGGACTGCCCAGCGTCCCTTTATAGATCGCCTTGACTCCGAAATCGATCGCGAGCTTCGGATGCTCCACCTGACGGATCACCTCACGCAGTGCTGTCATGATCTCATCCGAAGGGGTAACAATGTAATTCCCCTTCATTTTCGGATTATGCTGGAGCAGGTTGCGGATCTCACGGATCGCCATAAGCTCATCTTTCATGTTTCCGCAGTCCCGGGAATTCTCATACCGGGCAACCACGCTCTCATAGCGTCCGCTGTCATTGGC
>CAYWKZ010000203.1:0-2689 GCA_964459115.1 uncultured Leptolinea sp.
GTCCCCTGTGCGGAAAGAGCTCCGCGCGGTGCAAAGAGGATGCCTAATTGGCACAGGGGAACAGGGGTGATTTACGAGTTCACTTGGCGAAACTTGGGTGCTGAGTCCGCACAGGGTACAGGTCTCTGTGCCGAACAAAGCCCCATTAGGTAAGCGTCATAACGGCACAGAGACCAGTCCCCAGTGCCAAGGACCGGTCCCCGGTGCGGAAATTACCCTCTTTAAAAAAAGGATGGCGCACCGCGCCATCCCCTGAAACCTGAAACCTGATACCTACAGCCTGATATAAAACCCGTAAAACGCGTTCGACCCGTCGAGCACATAAAACACCATGCGTCCGCCCGGGATATACTGGTTCAGCGTGGCCTGGATCTGGGTCGTCTCGCCCCGCGCCACGGCATCCGTGATGGTGAAGTAAGGGCCGCTGCCCGGCGCCAGGTAATTGCTCCCCCGTTTGCACACCAGCTGATAAGCCCCCGCCGGCCAGGAACGGTTGGAGAGATTTTTGATCGTCAGCGTCAGCGTATAGGTACCGTCGTGCTCATCCTGGACATAAAAACGCACCGGGGAGAGGTCGAGCGGCTTCATGTGCGGCTCGAAGTCCTTTTTCTCGTAGTGTTCAAACACTTCCGTCTGGGCTGAAACAGCGCAGACTCCCATCAGCAAAGCGGCGACCAGGCCGCAAATCATCGCGATCCATAAACTTTTTCGCATAAACAGCTCCTCCTAAAACGAATTCTCTTATCCATTATAACGGCAAAACCCTGAAAAAGTTCACACTTTCTAATAAATCAATATGAGCAGGATGAAATCCTGCCCATGTTAGATTCGCGTTCAGAGCAGCGAAACGCTCACTTATAAATGTCTTATCAGAGCCAAGAGAAGCTCACTTCGTAAATGTCTCATTTTGGGCTGAGATACACCCTCTATAGAATTACTATACAAGAAAAATCGGAAAAAGTCAAGACCGTTACCCATGTTAATTACCCAAAGCACGACGAGACGTTTCTGCTGCTGCGGTGATGCCCGCACAGCAGGGGCATATCTCGTTGTGCGAAAAGTTCTCTTAACTCTTAATTTTCTCCACCCCGTTCCCCGTCTCCGTCCCCCACCCCCATTCCCTGACGCCTGACACCTGAAACCTGACACCTGAAACCTAAAAGCTTTTTCTTCTGGCACTCATCTTGCACTTTATACTTACAGCGGAAAAATCCAAACCGGGATTCTGTGCAAAATTCATGGGGCGGAAATTCGCAGTTGGCACTGATGTTGCACAAATATCAGTTAACCTGCCTCCTCAAAAGGGATGGTGGAAGAAAAATTCATCAAATTTCGTTGAGAAATGAGGTCAAAGCATGAAAACGAAAACTTTTGCAATTTTGTTTGCTCTGGCAATGGTCCTGAGCATGGCCGTCGGAGTCTTCGCACAAGACTTCACTGAAACCTGGGATGAAAACACCGTCCTGACCGTCTTCAATGACCTGGATATGTACTTCCCGGATATGTTCGCGGATGAGGATTCCGATTTCCTCTGGGTGAAACAGGACACGTCCTATCCGAGTGAATTCTCCAAGAAGGGCGATGTCTACAATGCCAAGGCTCCGATGAATAATCCTGCTACAGCAGCGGAATTCACCTATGATCCCTGCGGCGATGGGCTGATCAAATATGATGTGACCGTCACTAAGATGTCTGAAGATGCTGCAAAGGATACCTATTACTACGGTGACAGCAACACCAGCTACATCCGTGATATTGATGCGACGCTGACGATTACTGAGAACGGAGATTCCTCCTCCAGCTTCAAGCTCGGCATCAAGACCTGCGAATCCACCGGCGGAGACGGCTGCCATTCCGTGACCTTCAAAAAGAAGGGTGATTCCTATGAGGCTCACTTGAAGGGGTATCTGACTGTTCCTTTCGGCATCATTATGGACGGTTCCGAAGACTATAAATATGAAGTGAATATGGGCATCAAATTCTCCACCTATATGACTGCTTTGTGGGACCTTAATAACACTGTAGAGGGTAGTTATGAGACTGGTAATGTCTATGTTGATTCAACTCTAGTTACACCCAACCCAAAGAAGTCTTACTGCCAGGACAGCCTGCAGCTCTATGATGCCTTCGGTTATGGAGACAATTATCCTGTTCGTGCCGTGTATGACGAAAACACCGGTGAAGCCCGCCTGCAGGTTGTTGTCCGAAACTACCAGCCGGCTGAGCTGAAGAAACAGAATTATGTGATCCCGGCCGAAGTGTTCGCTTTCACAGATATTGAATATAATGAAAAAGGCGATAGATTTGAGTTCAAAAACAGCCAGCGCATCACTGACTACACCTGCAAGTACACGGTCTTCAATGTCGCTAACGCTGCACCGCGCACCGATTACTGCAAGTTCGGTGAAGGCATCGCCATCCCGAACCATGGCATGGTCCGCATCGACATCACAATCGATCATCTCTCCGGCGACATTCTCCGCGCTGTAAGCGGTGGTGAAGTTCCGTTCACCCTGCGCCTTGGCGGATTCACGGGTAACTGGGCTGTAACCGGTGACCTTGCTAAACTTTTGAAGGATGCCGGCATTAAGGATCTTGGCATAGACTTGGCTACTATTTTCGGTGGATTCAAAGCTGTTGACTTCCCGTGCCCGAAGGTCTCCCGCATGCAGGTGATGGACCCGCTCAA
>CAYWKZ010000204.1:0-2530 GCA_964459115.1 uncultured Leptolinea sp.
AATCAGATTCCTCCGGGTTTGAGTGAAAAATAAAACGAAAAAGGTGAAAATATGAAGAAACAGCCGAGATCCCGGAGGATTTCGGCTGTCTGTTTTAAGAGGAGTCGGAGGGGTCGGATCCTTCCGGCTCATACTTCGTACGAGCCTTCAGGATCTGACCCCGCAGACTGCAATTACTGATTATCGATCTTTAATTTATGCTGAACTTTCCCGCGCTCTTCTGTGTCAAGGATCTTCTTGCGGATGCGAAAGTTTTGGGGCGTGACCTCGAGCAGTTCATCCTCTGCCAGATATTCGATCGCTTCATCCAGGCTCATTTGTCGGATCCCATTCAGGCGGACTTCAATGTCTTTGTTAGACTGGCGCATGTTGGTCAGGTGTTTTTTCTTGCAGACATTGACCGCCAGATCACTGTCGCGCAGGCTTTCCCCGACGACCATGCCTTCATAAACATCCACACCCGGACCAATGAAGAGCATGCCGCGTTCTTCCGCATTTTTCAGCCCATAAGTAGAAGTTGTTCCGTTTTCCCAGGCAACGATGGAGTTTGTCGCACGGCCCTGTATCGGTCCGGCATAAGGCGCATATTCCAGGAAGTTCTCATTCAGTACACCCATCCCGTGTGTGGCAGTCAGGAACTGATAACGGAAGCCCAGCAGGCCGCGGGTCGGAACCACATAGCTCAGATGGGTCGAGCCGTCATTGTTGTCCACCATGTTCTGCATCCGGCCCTTGCGCTGGCCAAGCATTTCCACCACCGTCCCGACTGTATCCGGGCTGGTGTCGATATCTACTTCCTCATAAGGTTCCAGTGTTTCACCGTTCACACCCTTCATGAAAATCACTTCCGGGCGGGAAACCTGGAATTCATAACCTTCCCGGCGCATGGTTTCAATCAAAATGGCCAGATGCAGTTCACCGCGTCCGGAAACCACAAACTGGTCCGCACTGTCGGTATCTTCCACACGGAGTGCCACATTGTTGCGCAGTTCATCATAAAGACGTTTGCGGAGGTTGCGGGATGTCCCGTATTTCCCTTCATTTCCGGCAAAAGGTGAGGTGTTGACACCAAAGGTCATTTTGACGGTCGGCTCTTCTACATAAATTGCAGGAAGTGCGTCCTGATGTTCAGGATCAGTCAGTGTATCCCCGATGGAAATCCCTTCCAGCCCGGCAATCACGACGATATCACCGGCAGTCGCCTCATTGGTTTCGACCTTGGTGAGGCCGTTGTAGGTGTAAAGGTAACGGGCAGCCTGACGTTCAACTTTTCCGTCCGGCGTCAGACGTGTCATCGCTTCCCCGGCATGGATCTTCCCGCGGTTGATGCGTCCGATGGCGGAAAGGCCGCGGTAGTCGTCATAAGCAATATTTGTAACCAGCATCTGGAAGGGTTCGTCCACGTCAACAACCGGCCCCTTGATGTTTTCAAGGATCACGTCAAACAGCGGCTGCAGGTTTGGGCCCAGATCGGTGGTCAGCCCTGCACGCCCTTCAATGCCATTGGCATAAACGATCGGAAAATCGCATTGTTCGTCACTGGCGCCGAGCTCAACGAAAAGGTCAAAGGTTTTGTTCAGTGTCGTATCCGGGTCAGCATCCCGGCGGTCCATCTTGTTGATGACGACGATGACCTTGTGTCCCATCGCCAGCGCTTTCTTCAGCACGAAACGGGTTTGTGCCATTGGTCCTTCTGCTGCATCCACCAGCAGCAGCGCTCCGTCGACCATGTTCATCACTCGTTCGACCTCACCGCCGAAATCCGCGTGCCCGGGAGTGTCTACAATATTGATTTTCACCAGTTCACCGGTTTTCGGATCCGGGATGGTGATCGCTGTGTTTTTGGAAAGGATCGTGATCCCGCGTTCCCGTTCCAGGTCATTGGAGTCCATCACGCGCTCCGTGAGCTGCTGGTTTTCACGGAAAACCTTCGCCTGACGCAGGAGCTGATCCACAAGTGTTGTTTTGCCATGGTCGACATGAGCGATGATGGCAACATTCCGAATATCTTTTCTTTCTTTAAGCATCGTCATCCAATCTTTTTATTCCAATCAGGATAAGGGCTGAGCCTTTTTATCTCTATCAAATAAAACACAGCAAAATTATATCGAATTTCTGCTGAAACTACTGAACAATGTCATGTTTTTATGATACTTTTGTCATAGATAGCCCATTCAATCCTATTAATTTATTATACTATTTCTGATATTGACATGACTAATGAAGTACGAATCAACCTATGAAACAAAGAAGTGAATGGAAATATATCTGTACAGACGGGCAGTTAGAGTTGATCCGCAGCCGATTGGATGGTCTCCTGATGAAGGACCCGCATTCCCTCAACAGCGGATCTTATCCTGTTCACAGTCTGTACTTTGATGATTTCCGGAATTCCTGTGCTGCGGGAAATGAAGCGGGAAACGGTATGAGATATAAATATCGTCTCCGTTACTACGGAAACGACACCAAAACGCTGCACCTCGAAAAGAAATCAAAAATCTACGGAGCAGGAGACAAAAAATCCTGTCCC
>CAYWKZ010000205.1:0-2527 GCA_964459115.1 uncultured Leptolinea sp.
TTAGACGTTAGACGTTAGACATTAGACGTTAGACATTAGACGTTAGACGTTAGACATTAGACGTTAGGCAGGACACAGTCGACAGGAAATTCCTTACCATAAATTTATTATCTTTCATTGTGAAATATAGTAGAATGGAAGGAGCAAGGTAAAAACGGAGAAGAGAGAGACCTATGGCACAACAGCAAATGATCAACAACCGCTACGCGATCCGGGCAAATGTCGGCGCGGACAAAAGCGGATATTTTCTGACCCTGCAGGACACCACTGACGGGAAAAACTACTACACAAAGCTCATCAAGATCGACAACAACACGCTCAGCGCGAAATCCCTTTTTGCGCTGCAGATGCGCATGCAGCGGCTGACGCAATTTGCCCATACCAATGTTATCAGCGTTTATGAGCCGGAACTGGCGGAAGAAGGCATGCTGATGCGCCAGACGGATGTACCCGGCTCATCCCTGAAAAACATTATGCAGAAACAGGGCCGTCCGCTGCCGCTGAAATCTGCCTACCGCATCGCGCTGGATATCGCTTCCGCGCTGGCTGCGCTGCACAGTGAAGGGCTGGTCCATGGGGAACTGGATCCGTCTCATATCCTTGTGGATAACGGCGGAAAAAATTATCTTTCCTTACTGGAACTGCCGCCGGCATTTGACGCTGATCAGGCCGTTTACACCATGCCGGACCTGGCGCCCCAGCCGGAAGGCAAACCGGACAAAGACATCTTCGCCTTTGGTGTGCTGATGCTGGAAATGTGCACGGGCCTTTCCCCCTACCGTTCTTCCGGTGACAGCACGGATGTGGAAGAATATTCCCATACCTTTGCCTATTACCGTGAGTGCATTAAAGAATCGGTTGGGCTGGAGGTCCCGGAGCTGGTCCCGGTGCTTTCCCGCTGCCTGACAGACAACAAAGCCCAGCAGTTCAAAAACGGTGAGGAGCTTTACTGGGCGATCCGCGAACTGGTGGACAAAGAAGTCCCGAAAAAGGAGCTCCCGGCAGAAGAGCAAAGCGCTGATAAGAAGAAAAGCAAAGCTCCTTCTCAGCAAAAGTCCGGGAAACAGAGCGCGGGTTTTGTCACCGGCAAGCAGAAGAAAAAATCTTCTGCCCTTCCGCTGCTGCTGATCCTGCTCGTGTTTGCTGCCGGGGCCGGTTACCTTTGGTATGCCAAGCCGGATTTCCTGAAAGATCTGCCGAAATTGCCGCAGATCACCTTATCCGCCACTGAGGCGGAAAAAACACCTGCCTATGAACAGACGCTGAGCCTGCTTCACGGGACACAGACCGCCATGGCGGTGCAGTCTTCTCAAAAGACCGAAGTGATCGTCCCAACGGATACGCCCGTGCCGACGGAAACCCCTACCCCGGAACCGACTGCCACGCAGATTCCCCGTCCCATCAGCGCAGCTGCCGGTCGGTCGATCCGCTGGAACGCGGACGGCAGCATCATGGCTGCCGTGCCGGCTTCATCCTTCCGGATGGGGATGGATAACACTTTCCTTTATGAGCTGAGCGGGATCCTTCCTTCGCATAGTGTTTCACTGGATGGTTTCTGGATCGATACCGCGGAAGTGACACAGAAACAGTATGCCCAATGTGTGGCGGATGGTGTCTGCCAGCCTATTGAACGGATCGCCGACGAATGGATCGGTGACGAGCTGCCGATCATGAACGTGCGCTGGACTGACGCACAGGTCTACTGTGCCTGGGCGGGGAAGCGTCTGCCCTCCGAAGCGGAGTGGGAGAAGGCCGCCCGCGGTTCAGACAGCCGCCTTTATCCCTGGGGCAATTCCTCCCGCAGCATCGGGGAGTACCCCAACCGTATCCACAGATCCGGCGATGATGCGCTGGACCTGAGCCCTTACGGGGTGCGGGACATGGCCGGAAACGTCAGCGAGTGGGTCAATGATTTCTTCTCGGAAACACGGGTGATCACCGATACCGAGATGGTCAACCCTATCGGGCCGATCTCCGGCAATATGCACACCGTCAAGGGCGGGAACTTTCTTGCCGCTGATCCGGAATCAGCTTCATTCACCTTTAATCGTTCCGGTGCCGCCCCGGATGTCACCCGCAATTATGGTTTCCGCTGTGTGGTCAGTGCGGATGAAGTGGATACGGTCAAGGCCGAGGAAGACCAGCCGCTGACACTTGCCGCTGCTGTGCCGGATACGGAAAAGCCGGAGGACTGCACCAACCGGGCTCGCTTTGTCAGTGATGTGACCATTCCTGATGGGACGGTCGTGCGGCGCGGTGAATGGGTCACCAAGACCTGGGAGCTGGAAAATTACGGGACCTGCCCATGGAATGAGAATTACAAGGTTGTCTGGAGCGACGGGAATTTCAGCAATGACCAGAAGCTTTTTGACATCGGCACTGCGCTGGCGCCGGGGGAAAGCGGTGAGATCAGCGTGACCTTCCCGGTGCAAGGGCAGGGTTCCACGCATATTTCCTTTGTTTTAGCTAATGAAAAGGGGGAAACCTTCGGCCTCGGCGAACGCGGCCGCGGTGACCTCTATATCGA
>CAYWKZ010000206.1:0-2364 GCA_964459115.1 uncultured Leptolinea sp.
ATCATCCTTAAAATAATTGCCATTTTGCGTAGATTTTTTTGCTTAAGAATCTAAATAAAAATGTACAAACGCTCCGTGCAGGGATGGCTGAAGCATCTGGATTTTATCCTTCTCGACGCCATCGTCCTGCAGATTTCATTCATTCTCGCCTACTGTCTCCGTCACGGATGGCAGCACCTGCCCTATGATATCCCCGTCTACCGGACGCTCGCTATCGTCCTGTTTATCGTTGACATTTTGGTGGCGGCGCTGTTCAATACCATGCACAACGTCCTGCGGCGGGGTCCATGGAGCGAATTTGTCCAAACGCTCAAGCAATGCGCGCTGGTGCTCGTGCTCATGGCGCTCTATATGTTCTCGGTCCAGACCGGGGACGCCTATAGCCGCATCACGATCTACCTGACCGCCGGCTTCCATCTGATCCTCGGTTATCTGACCCGGCTGGCGTGGAAGCCGGTCGTTCGGAACTTTAGCAAAGCCCGTGCGAAGCGGACAATGGTCCTGGTAGCAGATGAAGGATGTGTGGAAAAGATCGTCAGTAAAGCGGATGAGATCGATGGCTTCGATTATGCCGGGCTGGTCCTGACCAACCGGGATGCGGAGGGTGAAGAGGTCGCCGGGCTGAAGGTGGTGGCGAACCTGGCGAACGCGGCGGAGTATATCTGCCGGGAATGGGTAGATGAGATTTTTGTCTATACCAGCCTGTTCCTGGAGACGGAATCCGATGAACAAGGCATGGATGCCCAGACGGAAGAAAACGGCGGTATTGACCTGCTGCTGGAACGCTGCCGGCAGATGGCGATCCCGATCCATATTCGTCTGCCGTTATCGTCTTTCGGCGGGAAGAGCTTCATCGAAAAGGTCGGCGGCTTTGACGTGCTGACGACGACAGCGAATTATGCTTCACCGCTGCAGCTCGCGATGAAACGGGGACTGGACATCGTCGGTGGATTTTTCGGCAGCATCGCGGCGATGATCGTAATGGCGATTGTCGGTCCGCTGATCAAAATAGAATCTCCGGGGCCGATTTTGTTCAAGCAGACCCGCATCGGGAAGAACGGCCGGCCCTTTACGTTTTATAAGATCCGCTCGATGTATATGGACGCGGAGGAGCGGAAGAAGGAGCTGATGAAGCAGAACCGGATCGCCGATGGCATGATGTTCAAGCTGGATTTTGACCCGCGTATCATCGGCAACCGTATCGAGGACGGGAAACAGGTGACGGGCATCGGGGAGTTTATCCGTTCGACCAGTCTGGATGAATTCCCGCAATTCTTCAATGTTCTGGCAGGGCAGATGAGCCTGGTCGGGACTCGTCCGCCGACGGTGGATGAGTGGGAAAAGTACAAGTACCATCACCGGGCGCGGCTCGCGTTCAAGCCGGGAATCACCGGGCTTTGGCAGGTCTCCGGCCGCAGCCGCATCACGGATTTTGAAGAGGTGGTGAAGCTGGACACGGACTACATCCAGCACTGGAGCATCGGTTTGGACCTGAAGATCCTCGCCATGACTGTCATTGCCGTCTTTAAAAAAGACGGCGCGATGTGAGGAAGTTTATACAAGGATCACGAATGGCTCATCGTAGAATGACAACCTGCTGTCGTGCGTCAGGAAAAGCATATTTTCGCATTTCGCCTGAGAAAGCAGCAATTTATCAAACGGGTCTTTGTGTCTTGGGGCATTTTCTGGCAATGACAGCGTTTTAACCGCTGCGATGTGCTTGTTTGTCAGGTTCACCGGAATGAAGCCGGCCTGTTTGCAGCCATCAAGAAAGATGGGAACTGTTACAAGCATATTTTTGGGATCATCACTGTGTTTCAGAAGAATTTCCCATGTTGTTACTACGCTGTAATACAGGACGTTGGCAGGATCCAGGATCATCTCTTTTGCCTGGTTTGACAACCTGCTGTCACCAAAAAGGGACCAAACTACCAGGTGAGTATCAATCAGAATATTCATCATTCACCTTCAATCAGTAGTTTTGCAATTTTTTCGTTGTTTTTGTCAAATTCTTCCTGAGTCATTGACTTGTAGGGAAAGCCTTTGAGAGCCCCGATCCGTTTGGTTACAGGCGCGGTTGGGGGAACAGTGAGCTGGGCGACGGGCTTCCCATAGCGTGTGATCGTGATGGATTCCTCCCGCTTCGATTCCAGCAGGCGAATTAAATTTGAAAATTCCGCTTTTCCCTGTGCGATGCTTACTTCCATTTTGAGCTCCTTTCTTTATGACTACCATGGTCATATTAGATAGTATACAGGAAAACGAATGAAAAATCAATAGGAAAAATCTTCTTTAACTGTCAATTAACACCTGACAACCGATGACACTGGACGAGTGGGAAAAGTATAAGTCCCATCACCGGGC
>CAYWKZ010000207.1:0-2278 GCA_964459115.1 uncultured Leptolinea sp.
AACTTTCACGAAACACACGCTTGATAACGGCCTGACGGTCCTGCTCAAAGAGATCCATACTGCCCCGGTGATCAGCCACTGGGTGTGGTACCGGGTCGGATCCCGCAACGAAATGCAGGGAAAAACAGGGCTGTCCCATTGGGTCGAACACATGCAGTTCAAGGGTACGAAACGCTTCCCGTCAGAGTTCCTGGACCGGGAGATCTCAAGGAACGGCGGACATATGAACGCATTCACCTATCTGGATTGGACCGCTTTTTATGAGACCATGCCTGCCGGGAAAATCGACCTTGCCATCAACATTGAAGCAGACCGCATGACCAATGCGCTGTATGATCCGGAGGAAGTGGAATCCGAGCGTACAGTCGTCATCTCCGAACGCGAAGGACAGGAAAATGATCCTACTTTCCGGCTGAATGAAGCTGTCCGCAGGGCAGCCTTCCCGAGCCATCCGTACGGAACGGAGATCATCGGAGAAAAGGAAGACCTTTATGCGATCACCCGGGATGATCTTTATGAACATTACCGCTCTTATTATGTCCCGAACAATGCTGTTCTGGTGATGGCCGGTGACTTTGAGACGGATGATATGCTGCGGCAGATCGAAGCTGCCTACTGTAAAGTGCCGCCCCGTGATGTGCCCGGTTGCAGCGTTGAACCGGAAGGGCTGATCCCTGCCGCACAGACGCTGGAAGAGCATGGCCCCTGTGACATCACCACCATGCAGATGGTGTGGCGGGCGCCGGCCGGTGATGATCCCGATATCTTTCCGCTCACGATCCTGGACAGCGTACTCTCCGGGCCTTCTTCTTTGAACATGTTCGGGCGTGGTTCCATCGCGAACCGCACCTCCCGCTTTTATCGAAAACTGGTCGGCAGTGGTCTGGCTGTCGCGATCGGGGGCGGTTATGTGACCACCATTGATCCCTATATCTACACTTTATCCGCCTTTGTGGCCCCGGGACGTGATCCGATAGATGTCAGGACCGCGGTATATCAGGAGCTTGAGCAGATCATTCGGGACGGGATCACGGAGCCGGAACTTGAAAAAGCCCGCAAGCAGGCCCGTGCCATGTTTGCCTACTCCTGTGAAAACATCACCAACCAGGCATACTGGCTGGGGTATGCTTCCATGTTTGCTGATCCTGACTGGTACATCACTTATCTCGACAATTTGAACAGCGTTTCCACTGAGGATGTGCGGAATTACGCTGCAAAATATTTCCGTCCGGAAAACTGCCTGACAGGGATCTACTCCAGCCGCTAACTGAAAATCGGCAATAAGGCGATTTGAAATTTATGAAAACATCAATACATCTCAACAACATACCGGGGCCGGAAAACATCCTGCGCAAACAACTGAGCAACGGAATAACGGTTCTGGTTCATGAACATACGGGCACCCGCACGGCGGTCGTGAACGCATCCATGCCCTGCGGAGCCTATCTGGATCCGGTTGGGAAAACCGGGCTCGCGGATTTTGCGGCAAACTGCCTCACGTACGGTACACGATCCCATGATTTTTCGTCGATCAGTGAACTTCTGGAAGGTTCCGGGGCATCGATCGGTGTCCATTGCGGGCCGAGAGCTTTCACATACAGCGGCGCCTGTCTGACGGAAGATCTGCCGATGCTTCTCGGTCTCCTCAAAGAGATCTCCGATGAACCGGCATTCCCGGAAGCGCAGGTGGAAACCCATCGGCAGCGGATGCTCTCCGCTTATGAAATGCATCTGCACGACCCGGAAAGCATGACAGATGAGCGCTTCGACGAATTGCTTTTCGGTAAATCTCATCCTTATGGCCGCACGGATTTCAGTACGATCGAAGAGATCATGTCGATCACCCGTCAGGACCTTTTTGACTTTCAGCGCCGTTATATGGGGCCTCGGGATGTCATTGTGACGGTCTCCGGCGGGCTTCCGGCCGGGCAGCTGATGGATGAATGCGAAAAACAGCTCGAAGGCTGGACCAAACCACAGGAGATACTGGATACAGCATCTTATTTCCCGGCTGTTTCCGCTCCGAAAAGTTCTCTTTCGGATCACATTGAAATTCCCGAAAAAAGCGAGACATCGCTCCTTATGGGAACCGTAGGCCCCGGACGGAGCGATCCGGATTATCTGAACGCGGTCTTGGGAAACAGTATTCTTGGTGAATTCGGCATGATGGGGCGGATCGGCAAAACGGTTCGGGAAGAAAATGGATTGGCTTACTATGCCGGGTCGTCACTGACTTCTTTGACCTATGGCGGCTGCTGGACGCTTGAGGCCGGTGTGA
>CAYWKZ010000208.1:0-1853 GCA_964459115.1 uncultured Leptolinea sp.
ATTGAGGAGAACAAAAATGATAATCAACACAGCATATCAAAAATCATTGTTGGATCCCGGGCTGATGGCATGGTCCGGGAATGGATGCAGGATGCGTTCCTACCAATCCGATGCCCTGCGAAACATCTTTGACGCGGCGATGAGCGGACAGGGCGGCCGCTTCGCGGTGATGTTCCCCCGACAGTCAGGGAAAAATGAAACGCAGGCACAGCTGGAAGCCGCTTTGATGGCTGCCAACCAGCATTTAGGCGGGAACATCATCAAAATCATCCCAACCGAAAAGAACCAGGGAAAGGTTTCAACGGAGCGTCTTGCCGGTGTATTGCAAAATAGGGGGACGGTACCTGAAGGGGCCTGTACCCCGGTCAATCGGCGCTCCTTCCCCGAGGCACAGGCCCGCTGCGCGGCCCCGTCCCTCTTTCGCCGAAAAAAGGATGAGATCAGCTACGGCAGCACCCGTCTGCGCTGCCTGTCGGCTTCGCCGAACGCGGCGATCGTGGGTGCCACGGCAGATCTATTGCTTGAAGTCGACGAAGCGCAGATGGTTTCGTCTGAAAAATATGACCGGGAAGCCGCTCCGATGGCGGCAGCCAACAATGCCGTGCAGGTATTTTGGGGAACAGCCTGGGATGATCAGACTCTGCTTGCCCGGGAGACCCGCCTTGCTCAAAAGGAAGAGGAACAGGACGGCCGCAAACATGTTTTCACGACCACAGCCATTGAGGTCGGAAAAGAAGTTCCGGCTTATGAACGCTTCGTCCGCTCCCAGATCGAACTGCTTGGCAGGGAGCATCCCGCGGTGCGGACGCAGTTCTTTTGTGAAGAGATCACCGATCTTACCACCATGTTCACCCCGGAACGCATGAATAAAATGAAAGGCGAGCACGAGCCTCTCTGGGAGCCGGAACCGGATAAGTGCTATGTCTTCCTCATCGATGTGGCCGGTTCTGACGAGATCCAGCCGAAGGATAAACGGGCCAACGGCTTCTCTGACAGAAGGGATGCCACCGTCGTGACCATTTGCGAAGTTTTCCTGCCGGAGGGAAAAAGCTTTAATGTCAAAAACTTTGTCTGGAAGGTCGTTGCGCGCCGTCTGTTCCGCAATGTACCCGCTGACCTGCTTGAAAAGCAGATTTGCCGGGACATCGACCATTGGAAGCCGCGCAAGATCTTCATCGACCACTCCGGTCTGGGCGCAATGCTGAGCGATATCCTTGTCGGAAAATACAAGTCGAAGGTTTTCCCCATCGATATCACCGCGGCCAACAAAACCAAAATGGCCTGGGATTTCCTTGCCATGGTGGATACCGGCCGATGGATCGAGCACAAGAGCGATGAAGTCAATGTGCTCAAATCCGAGTTCAGGCCCGGAAAAGATCATTACGAGATCCTCAAAGAACCGGAACTGCTGCAGCAGATGTTTTATCGTGAATTGCGCGGCTGCCGTATCGAACCAACCGGGAATCCCGCTGTCGTACGCTGGGGTGTCAAGGATGGGACCCGCGACCAGGCTACCGGCCGGATGCTCCATGACGACCTGGTGATGTCTGCCGCGCTGGCTGTTTTTTGTAACGGCGGGCTCATCATTCAAAGCGGTATGGCTGCGGAAGATTGGTACGAGCACTATCTGGAGACCCAAAGGATCGTTGAAGAGCGCCGCCGCCGTGAAATGCCCTTTCTGGAAGAATATTAACAGGAAGGCTGGATGCAGATGGGTAATGAAATAAACGCCAGTAAGGTTGTGTTTATAAAAATTCGGAAACCATGCGAAAAAAGCCCCGATTTCCCGGGGCTTCCAGTAGCGCGAGTGGGGGTCGAACCCACACGATGTCACCATCGTCAGATTTTAAGTC
>CAYWKZ010000209.1:0-1829 GCA_964459115.1 uncultured Leptolinea sp.
AGGTTGCATTGACTCGTTTGACGTGAAATCGGTATTAATCAGTGCTTCCTTAAGAGTTAATAGGATATTGAATTATGAAAAATAAACCATACATCACATCTCTTATTCTTCATTCTTCATTCATAATTCTTCATTTCTCTTTTTCCCCGGTCTCCGGCTGGTGCCGGTCACTGAAACCTGAAACCTAAAACCTGACACCTGAAAATTATGTCCCGCTGGTTCGTTCCTAATCCCGCTTCTGTTTCTCCCGGTGTGCTGGCCGCGCAGGTCATCCCGCCGGGCGTCGGCACGCTGCTGCAGCCCTCTGTCCTTGCAGACCGCATGCGGGAGTTCTTTTTTCCGAATTCGGAAAGGCCTGTCTTCTTCAGTTGCACGCGTGAAGGACTGCTGCAGATGTCCCTGGAATGGTTCTCCGACAGGAAGATCATCATGATCGTCAACGGTCCGATGTCCCAGGAATGGTGGGACATCGCCGATGACTGCCACAGTGATGTGACACTTTTTGACACAGCTTACAACGCTGACATCGACTTCAAAAGTCTCGGGCCTGCCCTCCAGAAAGACAAATTTGACGTGTTGATGTTTGTCGAAACCGATGTTTATACCGGCTCCAGCCTGAACGCGGCGGCCATCTGTGAAGAATTCCGGACACAGAATCCCGACGGACTCATCGTCATCGACATCAGCGGCTGCATCTTCTGTGGTTTTGATGAGACCCTCGCCGGGCTGGCCGATATCTGCCTGTGCGGGTCTGAAATGGCAATGGGGCTCCCGCCCGGACTGGGCATGGCAGTCACCAACACCCGGGCTCATACCCGCCTGCTCGCTCACAACGTGATGAACGGCAGGTATTTCAACTATCCACGCAAAACCGTCAGCCGCAGCCTGTCCGCGCTGGATGCCCCGGTCTATCCGCTCTACAACGCGCTCAACGAACAGATTGACGCCATCCTCACCGAAGGGATGAATGTCCGGGTCGAACGCATGCAGAACGTCTGTGACCGGATCAACACCTGGGTCGGCAGCCGCGGTTTTCACCTGCTCGCGCCGGAAACCTGCCGGGCGCTGAACTGCAGCGCTGTCGAACTCAGCGGTGAACTCAGCGCTCAGGAGATCACGGATCACGCCGCCCGATACGGGGTCTTCATCGCCCAGGGGATCGGACAGATGCCGAAAAACACCCTGATCCTTTATCATGGCAACGACACCACCACGGAAGATGTCGGTGCCCTGACCCGGGTGCTGGAACGCTTCCTCAGCGATTACGACACACGGCAGCGGAACATCCCCCAATACCGCCGTCCCGTGGAGCAAAAAGTTTAAATAAATAATAAATTATAAATAATAAATAATAATTAATAAATAAGAAATGAATACATTAAACAAAGACTCAAATCAGAAAAAACAGGAAACCCTGATGCTGGTGGTTTTTGCCCTGCTGCTTGCCATCATCATCCTCGTTTCAAAATTTGTCATCGGCATCAACTTCGCCCTCATGGAACAGGGCGGCTATCTCTCCATCGGGTACCACGAGGTCCACGGCGCCCAGATCTGGTCGCTGGAGTTTGAATCCTTCACCGGCTCCATCTCCTCCGATGGCGTGCTCCCTGAAGAAAACGAACGGAAATTGATGATACATTCCGCCAGCGGAAGCTCCCAACTGACGCTGCACGTCAAATGCGGCAGGGAAGAAGCAGAATATGTCTTGAACAACGCCCCGCTCACCGTTCAGATCCCCGGTGAAAACAACAAATTCACCATGACCCTCAGCGGCACCGACGTCTACACCGGCTATTTCAACGCCGTATGGGAGTAGAGAGACATTAGAC
>CAYWKZ010000210.1:0-1685 GCA_964459115.1 uncultured Leptolinea sp.
TAATTTTCATCCGGTGACCAGTTGGCATTGTTCATCACCGGGTAAAGACGGTCGTTATAATCGATCACATGGTTTTCCTGTTCCCGTCCCTTGTGTCCGTACTTGCGTACTTCTTCCTCAAAGGTCAGCTCTCCGGTGCGGACATTGGCCCGGTAGATCCGTTCACAGTCAATTCCGCAGCTGCTGGCTACACGCAGCGTATTATTTCCGATCCATTCGATCACTGATTTATCAGAAGCAAACTCGTCTGTTTCCGCCAGCGCATCAGGAAACAGGTCAATATAGTTTTTCAGTCCGGAGTTATAATCCGCGACAAAGATCGTATAGAGTTTTTCACTTTGCCGCAGGGCGGTGAAAGCCAGACGGGAATGGTCCGGGCTGAAAGCAAAGTCTCCGAACACATGCAGATCCGTGGTCGAGATCTCACTCGGTGCCAGTCCTTCCGGTATGCGTCCGAAATCATCCGGGACTTTTGCGTCTTCAGCGAAGTCCAGCACGACTGCATCACCGGAGAACCAACCCCAGTAACGGTTGGAAGGGGCAACATAAGCCAACAAAGGAGCATCTTCAGCCCATTCCATGATTCCGCCATGGATCCGGTCTTCGAGGATCGAAACGCAGACCACCTCGTAGGTGTCCAGCGCCATTTCCTCCAGCACTTCGTTGCCTTTCAGGTCCAGCGTGGGAGGAATGCTTGTCGGGGTCACCATGGCAGTCAGCGTGGCACTCTGGCTATCCGTCTGCTGGAAACTTTCCAGCAGGGTATCACAGGCTGAGAGGATGATCCCTGCCAGAACCAGAAGTGTGAGGAGAAAAATGATTTGGTTGTTCATAGTAAATTCAATTATCGATAATTACCCACCATGTTTTTTTCTTATTTCTGATTTCTTATTTCTGATTTTTGTTTTCCCCTGCTCCTACAGCCACTGCGGCTGCATATTCTTTGAGGTGCGTGATAGAAACAGACCAGGATGTCAGTCCTAATGTATTCGCACGTTCAGCCGCCTTTCCATGCAGCCTCAAAATCGGTGCACCAAGCTCATCATTCAGGATCTCGATCTCCTGCCAGCTGACCTCACCGATCCCGCAGCCCAGGGCTTTTGCCACAGCTTCCTTGGCAGCAAAGCGTCCGGCAAGGTGCTGATCGTTCTCACCGCAATATTCCCGTTCTTTTTCAGTATAAACCCGATCGATAAAACGCTGACGGATCTCCGGTTTTTGTGTACGGAAGCGTTCGACCTCTATCAGGTCGATCCCGGTCTTCAGTATGTTCATAAACCCTCTCTCATACCAGTAACCGACAACTATCAACCGGTAACGTTTGTGGTCCCGGCAGTGACCCGAATCAGTTTTTCCGGGTCAAGCCATTTTCTGGCAGTCTCGAGGATCGAATCTGCACTCACTGCCGCAGCAAGCTCCGGCATGCGCTGAAGGTAATCCAGCCCGAGGTGATGGGTCTCCATGTTCATCAGCAGGCCCGCCGCACCGGAGTTACTTTCGAGAGAAAGCGGCAGACTGCCAAGATAAAAAGATTTCACGTCATCCAACTCGTCACTGCTTACCTTTTCCGAAGTAAAGCGCTTCAATTCAGCCAGAATCAGATCGGCCGCACTTTCCACGTTCACAGGGTTCACACCGGCCTCAAGCGTCCAGCAGCCGCCATAGGTCAAAGAAGTCAGTGACGA